>JAJDBD010000078.1 GCA_029261575.1 Nitrospinaceae bacterium
GGACTTTCTCTTGGCAACCGACAAGCCGGAGTCGTCACCGTGGAGAAAGTTGAAGTGGTGGAGCAGGTGGTAAAAACAGAAGAAGGGACGACCAAAACAGAGGAGACGGTCACGCCCACCGTAAAGGTGGTAACGCCACCATCGCTCGGTTCGGAAATCGTTCAAAATATTCTGGCAAACCCGGGCGTGGAAGAAGCCCTCGCTGCAGGAATTACCAATATCGAAGAGACCTTGGCCAGCGACGCGCTGTAAATAAGATTGGTCAATGGAAATTTCAAATTAAGAAACCGTCGCCTGCCCGGTCTCGCGACCTGCCGGTAATTCGCTAACTCACGCTGAGACTGAAAACTGAATCCTGTCCATATGAATTCATATAAAATTAAATTCACCCTTTCGATCCTGGTAGCGTTGTTGATTCCCTCCTGGGCCTGGGGCTTTGAGCCAGGGAATATACGTTTGGGAAGGGTGGAGATTCATCCCGGCTACAGTTTGCAATCCCGGTTTGACGACAATATTTTCCTGGAAGCCGACGACAAGTTCGCCGATGGAACCAGCGAGGGGCGGTCCGAGGATACTATTATCACCAACATCCCCACCATGAATTTTCTGCTCGACCGCAAACCCGGCGACCTCTTTGGTTTCGACGTGACCTATACGGGAACGGACGAGCATTTCATGGACTTGAACGAGCAGGACAAGTTCAATCACGATATCAACGGAAGCGTTGAGATGGGAGGATTCGGCGGACGGTCGGTGTTCACCGTCTCCGGTCAATACCTGGACACGCAGTTGCCCGCCTCCAGTGAGTTCGCCAGCAACCTGACCCCTATCCTGAGCCGGTTATTCACCAAGGTGAAGGGAGAGGCCGACTGGACATTCAGCAAGCGGTTGGAGGCCAACACCTACGCCGGTACCGAGGCGAATGATTACGATCTGAAGTCGTTGAGTTTTCAAGACACCGAAGAGTTCTCAGCCGGCGCCAACGCTTTTTACAAAATCACTCCCTTGACCGCCGTCGGTTTAAAATACGATTTTCGCCATATTGATTACGACAATCCGGGAACCATCAACTCGGATTCCGACTCCAACAGCGTTCAAGTAGCGGTAAAATGGGATCCCACCGCTTTGATCTCCGGCGAGGTTTCGGTCGGTTATCAGGACCGGTCTTACGACGCCTTTTCGGGTCAGGATCGCGAGGACGCTATTTACGGAATCAGTTTGACCTACAAACCCACCAAGCGTTCGACTTTCATCCTGACGGGCGACCGGGCCATTCAGGATTCTTCATTTGGCGTCATTCAGGCCTATGTCTCCACCAACCTTGGCCTGGCCTGGAATCAAAAATTGGGTCGAAAGTTTCGCGTGGAATCGTCCTTCAACTACACCAACGCGGATTATGAACTCCCTGCGACGGACGGCCCCGGCAATGGCCTCGTCCGGTTCCGCGAGGACGATCTGGTGAGTTTTGAGGTCGCAGTTATTTACGATATTCAAAAATGGCTGGACGCGCGCCTGGAATACCTCTACCGCGAAAATCACACCAATTTCAGCGCAAACCAATACGCGAACGACCGGGTGCAACTCACCGTCGGCGCGCATTTTTAGTATTTCCACCCCCCTTTAACATCCCCGAATACCCGCCTGTAAAAGCCGGTAACCGCTCCCCGTTTTTCCCGATTCCGGGATTTGTTTTATGATATATTAACCGTCTGGATTCGCATTCATTCCCGGTATTTTTGCTTTCAAGAGGCCCGTATTGGAACCCCTGAACGATTTGCACGAAACCCACCTCGGCGATTACTTAAGGATAATAAACAAGCGCAAGTTTATCCTGATCAACTGCATTGTGATCATGGCGATCATCGCCACCATTTATTCTTTTAAAACCCGCCGGGTGTACCAGGCCAGCGTTCAGATTCTGATTGAACGAAATACTCCCCAGGCAGTGGCCTTGAAAGAGACCCAGGCCCTGGACGCTTCCGATTTCGATTATTACAAAACCCAATACGAAATTTTAAAGAGCCGGTCCATGGCCCGCGAGGTCATCCAAACACTTGGATTGGAAGACAGCGAGGAACTTAAAGAAAAACCTTCCCTGATCGATCTCAAGGCAATCAAAGACGGTATTCAATCTTTCCTGGTTCAGGTCGGATTGATTGAAGAACCAGAGGACCTCGATATCCCCACGGACCCTTATTCCAAACTGGTTAATCAGTATCTTAAAAAACTGAGCGTCAATCCCATTCGGAAAAGCCGTCTGGTTCTACTTAGCTTTTCCGGTTATTCACCGGTGTTGATTACGAAAGTAGCGAACAAAGCGGCGGACACCTATATTCTCAAAAATATCCGGTTGCGGAGTAATGTGGAAGAGGGCGCCGGAAAGTGGCTTCAGGAACGGATCACCGAGACCAAGAAAAAACTCGGCCAGTCCGAGGTCCAGCTCCAAAACTTTATCGAGAAAAATAATATCATCGGTTTTCAGGATAATAAACAGGATATATCAACCCAAAAGCTCAGCGAGATCAACACGGAGGTCACCAGGGCCAAATCCGAGCGATTTCGTCTGGAAACCCTGAAAAATCACTTGGAAAGCCTCGCCAACGACCCTGTGAACCTGCTCCGTTCCGTGCCGGACTCCATGAAAAACAAAGCCATCCAGGAGTTGGAGCAGGATTATTCGCGTCTGGAAACCGAGCTGGCGGAAGAATCGAAAAAATACGCAGGCCAGCATCCGAAAATCCTCTCCCTGACGCGCAAGAAAAAAATTATTGAGAAACGCATTCCCGACGAGGTCCAGCGCATAATCAATTCGGTCCGGATTGATTACCGCTCGGCGCTGGCCAGGGAAAATTCGCTGACCGGGGTTTTGAGGCAACAAAAAAAGACGGTCATGCTCTTGAATAAAAACTCCCTGAAGTACAACGTCCTTAAACGGGAGGTGGAAAGCGACCGGAGTTTATACTCCGTCCTGATCAATCGCTTGAAGGAAACCGGCATTTCTTCGAAAAACTACGAAAGCAACATTCGCATTGTGGACCCGGCGGAGGTGCCCGCCGTTCCCATCAAACCCAGGATGCTAAAGAACATTTATATTTTTTCCGGGATCGGTTTTCTCTTGGGAATATTTCTGATATTCCTTCTGGAGTCCATGGACAAGACGATCCGTTCGATTGAAGATATGGAAAACAAGCTTCCCTTCCCGTTTTTGGGTTCGATCGGAGTTTTTTCCAAAGGGGAGGGGGAGTTGCCGGTCGTCGAAAACCCTCAATCCCAAAGGTCCGAAGAGTTTCGGATCATCCGGACCAATATCCTGTATTCATCTCCCGACAACCCCGAGAAAATTTTGATGACGTCCAGTTGCAGTCCGATGGAAGGGAAAACCACCATCGTTTGCAATTTGGCCGCCGCCATTGCGCAAATGGGAAAAAGCGTTTTGGTGATCGACGCCGATTTAAAAAAGTCCAGGGTGCATAAGGTTTTCAACTCGACCTCGGAACCGGGGCTGGTGGATTATTTATTCGACCGCGTCGACCTGAAAAAGATCGTTCACAAAACCTCGGTCAAAGGGGTCTCCATCATTCCCCGAGGCCTGACCACCCCTTATTCCGCCGAGATTCTAAGCTCGCAAAAATTCAAGTCGCTCCTGGCGGAATTGAAAGACCAATACGACCATATCCTGGTCGACGTCCCTCCCACCCTGCACGTATCCGAAGCCGCCATCGTCGCCAGGCTGTGCGACGGAGTGGTCTTTGTGGTCCGGTCCGGGCATAACGACGTCTCTTCTATCGTGAGAGCCTTGGGGCAACTCTCCATGGGGCCATCCGGGACTTCCGCGGAGCCTGTCCGGCCCTCGGCGCGGGAGGCCGAATTACAATTTGCCTTTCAAGGGCAAACGCGTATTCTGGGCGTGATCCTCAACATGATCGATTACGAAAGAGACGGCGGTTATTATTCCTACTCCACGAAAAAATATAAGGGGTACTACAATTATTCGGAAAAAAGCCTTTCCAAAAAAACCGGCGGCGTTAGATCATAAGCCCCGTGTCTAGCCCGCGAAGATATCCACGCTTTAATCCCATCGCCCCTCAGTCCGTTTATCAAAACGCTTCCTTGACGATTTCATATTGCCAGACCCATTATCGGCCAGACGCGGCGGCGCCGCGAGTCCAAATCTGACCATGTGCGGTATCGGCGCAATCTTTTCAAAAAAACCAGATTCCGGCCTGGAGGCTCTGGCCCGAAGAATGGCCGATCTTCAACGCCATCGAGGTCCCGACTATCAGGGAATTTATACCCACCCGCGAAATTGCGTCGCCTTGAGTCACGCCCGGCTCAGCATCAACGACCTCGCGCCCCAGGGCAATCAACCCATGTCCAACGAGGACGGAACCTTGTGGTTGATCTGCAACGGCGAAATTTACAATCACAAATCCCTCCGGGCGGAACTGGAAAAAGTCGGCCATCAATTTAAATCCCATTCCGACTCCGAAGTCATTCTGCATTTGTACGAAGAACATGGCGAGGGCTTGATGGACCGCCTTCGCGGCATGTTTGCTTTTGTGCTTTACGATTCCAGACGCGAGATATTCCTGTGCGCCAGAGACCGGCTGGGGAAAAAACCGTTTGTTTACGCGGAAAATGAATGGGGCTTTTCCGCCGCCTCGGAGATCCCGGCGCTGAAAAATCTTCCCGGCGTGGACGTCGCAATCGATCCGGCGGCGCTGGGGCTGTACCTGCTACGCAACCTGCGCCACGTGCCCGACCCCTGGACCCTGTACCGGGGATTGCGCCGGTTGAATCCCGGCCACGCAATGATCGTGCGCGCGGGTCGTATCGAAAAAATCTGGCGGTACTGGCGCCCGGATTTTGCCGTTCGTCCCGTAAGCAATGAAGAGTTGTTATCCGTGTTCGACGAGACCGTCGCCCTGCGCAAGGAGGCCGACGTGGAAGTGGGAGCCTTGCTCTCCGGCGGGGTCGACTCGTCCGCAGTCGTTCAGGCCATGGTCGCCCAGGGAGCGAAAGGCGTCCGCACCTATGCGATGGGACGCGACAAGGACGACGACGAGTTGCCGCGCGCCCGGCAAATGGCCGCCTTGCTGGGCGTCCGCCACAAGGAGTTCTATTTTCATCCCGAAAGACAGCACGAACAATTTTTAGAGCTGTTAAAAATTTACGGCGAGCCGATCATGTTGCTACCTCTCGTTTTTGCCTACGAGCTTTGCCTGAACATTCGCGCCGATGGACTCAAGGCGGTCATTACCGGACACGGAGCGGACGAATTGTTCTACGGTTATTCCGGTCATAACAACCAGGCCTTGATTTCAACCCTCCTGCCTTTTCTGCCCGATTTTTTAAAACCCGTATTGGCCGCCGCCGCGTTGCGGATTCCTGAAACTTCCAGATGGAGAGAAGCGCTTCTGGCGGCGTCGGCGCCGAAAGGCCAGGTTAAAACCTCGCTGTACCGGGACGAGGCGCGGCGCTTGTGGAAATTCCTTTTTAAAGATCCGAAAATCGCGAGCCAGGCGGACGAGTCTATCGAAAACTGGTTGGGCGTCTGGTTCGAGGATTCCTGTCCCGAAGCGTTCATCGACGAGTCCAACGTCGTGGGGTTGATGCACGAGAACAGTCATTCAGTAACCATCGCCGGAGACCTCCCCGCCATGGCGGCCAGCGTGGAGGTGCGGGCGCCGTTTCTGGATCAGGAACTGGTGCAACTGGCCTGGAGGATTGCGTACCAAAAAAAAATTCGCAACTGGAGAAATCCCACATTCAACAAATGGATACTCAAAGACGCCTTGCTGGGCCGGGTGCCGGACAATTTATTGTTCGCGCCCAAGCGGGGGTTTGGTTTTAATATAAGCGAGGACGCGGTACTGCGCGGTCCCTGGAAACGGCAGGTGGACGAGGCTTTCGACGACCTGGACGTCCTGGACGGCGTTATGAATCTGGACGCGGTGCGAACGCTTAAAAAACAATTCGACGCCGGGCGCGGACCCGTAACCCCCATGTTGATCGCCAAACTTTACGCCGCCATCGCCGCCCTGCGGTTGAATTGATCTGCCCGCCCGGCGAGGCGCCGCCAGGCAAGCGCCTGGAGGCAGTAAACGCAACTTATACGGTGGACGCTACGAGCTATATTGAATTCGCAAATTCAAACCATTGGCCCCGGCGCCTTCGCCGGGCGCCGGAGGCATTGTTGCTCTCTTTTGCAAAGGAGCGCTTTGCAAAGAGGGTTGGGGTGATTCTTCCTCTAAAAATTTAATGGAATTTTATAAATCCTGGGGACGAATACTCCAGATTTTAATTTCCAGGCCGTATTGTTCCACGACCATTTTTAGGCGCTGGAGGTATACCTCGTCGTTTTCCTTTTCCAAAATCAAAACGACGCCCCCGCGCTTTCCGGTTTTCAGGGAATAGTATAGCGACTGGCCGATGGCCTCCGCCCACTTGGGTCCAAAATCAACCTCCACCGCGTATTCCCGGGTCAGGCAATCCACGCGGGTTTTGTCGTTCTGGCGGACTTCCATTTCCCCGCCCGCCCGCCGGCACCACACGGTTTGATAAACCTTTTCCTTATGGATATGCCCCGCCGTCAAATCTTGTCCGGGAAGAAATATCAAACCCGCCGCCGTCAACGCAGTCAACATGCGCGTGAAGATGTGGGCGGAACGTCCGGTCATAACGGCCCCTGAAAGACAAAAATTTAGCGAAAATTAAATTATAACCTGTTTTCCTTTAAAAGAAATAATATTTTTTACTACGAATATTTTTTTGTTTTAAGGAATATTCGTTTTTCTGGCTTCCCGCTTTGGGTGGACGCTGCAAGCGATTTTTGGCAAGGCGGAGGGGTGAAATTAACCGGCGGCTTGTGTTTGGAATTCGGATTTATTTTTTTGGTTTGGCAAAAGGATTGAAAACGGCTTCTTTAAGTAGTGATTTGTAAAATTTTATGATAACCTCTTACGCTTTGAATTTTCCAATATTCATTTGACTTGAAAAGATTAAAAATGCACGCAACAGAACGTTTTTCGTTTGCGCTTTTAAAAAAGTTGTTTATCCTTTTTCTTCGCATCCCAAGATCAAACTCCTGAAAGAGGGAAGGAATAATGAAAATAGGCGTTCCCAAAGAAACTGAAAGTGGGGAAAAGAGAGTCGCATTCACCCCGGATTCCATCAAGCGGTGTCTGAGCAAACTCAAGGGAGTGAAAGTCCTGGTCGAAAATGGAGCCGGGGTCGCCGCGCATTTTCCCGACGAGGCTTACTCCGCCGTCGGCGCGGATATAGTGGACGTCAAGACCGCTCTAGGCGCCGACATTGTCCTCAAAGTCCGGCGCCCCAGCCTGGACGAGGTCGCTCAAATGTCCAAAGGCGCCGTGTTGTTGTCTCTCATCGACCCGTTCAATCAGGACGGTTTGATGGAGGCGTTGGCGAAGCAGGGCGTCGAGGCGTTCGGGCTGGAACTGATTCCAAGAATTTCGCGCGCCCAGTCGATGGACGTGCTGTCTTCCCAAGCCAACATTGCCGGTTACCGCGCGGTGATAGAGGCGGCCAATAATTTCGGACGGTTTTTTCCGACGATGATGACCTCGGCGGGTTCCGCGAAACCCGCCAAGGTGGTGATTTTAGGAGTCGGCGTGGCGGGATTGCAGGCCATAGCCACCGCCAAACGGTTGGGCGGGAATGTGGAAGCGTTCGATGTGCGACCCGAAACCCGGGAGCAAGTGTTGTCCCTGGGCGCCAAATTCATCGATATCGACGTCGGCGAAGACGGTTCCGGAGAAGGCGGATACGCCAAGGAGCTTTCCGAGGAGGGAAAGAAAAAACAGCAGGCGGCGCTGACGGAACGATTGAAAAAGGCCGACATAATTATTACCACCGCGCAAATTCCCGGTCGGCCCGCTCCCGTTCTTGTGACGGAAGAAGCGGCTAAAGGCATGATCCCAGGGTCCGTGATCGTGGACATGGCCGCTGCCAGCGGCGGAAACTGTCCCCTTTCCGAAGCCGATAAAATTGTCGTCAAAAACGGAGTGACTTTTATCGGGATCACAAATTTTCTGGCGCTCATGCCGTCGGACTCCAGCAATTTTTACGGACGCAATTTGTTGAACCTGCTGGAGCTGATCGTCAAAGCGGAGGAGCCGCCGCAATTGAACCTGGACCTGGAAGATGAAATTGTGGCCGGAGCTTTGACCACGCATCAGGGAGAGGTTCGTTTTAAGAAAAACTAAAATCGTCGACCCGCGATGGGACGACGTCTTTCCAATTTTTAATTTGCACAGCCGTTTCAGGAGAAACTTATGTTGACGCAATCATTGACGGCCGCCGGAGCCATGATGGGTTCTAGCGGAGCTTCTGCCGCCCTGTCGCCCTTCATGGTCGGATTCATCGTATTTATTCTGGCCTGCTTTGTGGGCTATCACGTGATCTGGAATGTGACTCCGGCCCTGCACACTCCCTTGATGGCGGTGACCAACGCCATTTCGGGAATCATCGTCGTCGGCGCCCTGCTCATCATTGCTAATGGGACCGGCCAATGGGTGATGATCTGCGGATTTTTGGGCGTACTTTTGGCCTCGATCAATGTATTTGGCGGCTTCGTGGTGACCAATCGGATGCTGGCCATGTTCAAAAAGCAAAAGAAATAAGGAATAGGAATCCATTATGTCTCCAGATATTTTCGCCTTAGTCTATCTCGTCGCCGGTATTCTATTTACCCTGGGTTTAAAAGGACTGGCGCATCCGGAATCCGCCCGCAGAGGCAATATGTTTGCCATGCTTGGGATGGGGATTGCGATTGTCGCTACCTTGACCGATCCCGCCGTAAAGGGATTTGGCGCCTTGTTCCTCGCCATGGCGATAGGCGGGGTTATCGGCATCGTCATCGCCAAAAAAATCGAAATGAAATCCATGCCGCAACTGGTTGCGGCGTTTCACAGCCTGGTGGGCCTGGCCGCAGTGATTGTAGCTATCGGCACCCACCTGTCGCACGCCAACGAAGGGTCGCTCAACGGTGTGTTGATGACCGAGCTGTTCCTGGAAAGCTTTATCGGCGCGATCACCTTCACCGGTTCCATCATCGCCTTCGGCAAATTACAGGGGGTTTTTCGTTCCGCTCCCGTGACGTTCAAGGGACAGCACGCCGTGAATCTAGTGATAGCGCTTGCGGCCCTGGGCCTGGGCGTCGTTTACGTTACCGGCGATAATTTTGGCGCCTTCATTCTGTTGACGCTCCTCTCCCTGGTTTTGGGAATCACGCTCATCATTCCTATCGGCGGCGCGGACATGCCGGTCGTGGTGTCCATGCTGAACTCCTATTCCGGTTGGGCGGCGGCGGCAATGGGATTCACGCTGAACAATATCCTGCTCATCATCACCGGCGCGCTCGTCGGCTCCTCCGGCGCCATCCTTTCCTACATCATGTGTAAGGGAATGAACCGCTCCTTCATCAGCGTCATTCTGGGCGGATTTGGCGTGGACGAAGAAAGCGCGGAAGCCATGGCCGGCGGCGTGGACGGCAGGGTGGCAAAACAAGCGGCGGTGGAAGACGCGGCTTTCATGATGGCCAACGCTTCCAAGGTCATCATCATTCCCGGATACGGGATGGCCGTGGCTCAGGCCCAGCACGCCATCAAGGAGATGATGGAAGTCATGCAGGAAAAAGGCGTGGAAGTGAAGTTCGCCATCCACCCGGTGGCGGGTCGCATGCCGGGCCACATGAACGTTTTGCTGGCGGAGGCGGACGTGCCCTACGACGTTGTGTTCGAGATGGAAGAAATCAACAACGAATTTTCCACCGCCGACGTGGCCTACATCGTGGGCGCCAACGACGTCGTCAACCCCGACGCGAAGACGGACAAATCCAGCCCGCTGTATGGAATGCCCATTCTCGAAGCGTATAAATCCAAGATCGTGTTTGTCAACAAACGATCCCTGCGCCCCGGTTACTCCGGCGTGGACAATTCCTTGTTCTACATGGACAATGCTTCGTTGGTGCTGGGCGACGCCAAAACCACCTGTGAAAAACTGGCCGCCGCGTTGCATCAGTCCTAAGCGTCGGGGCCAGACAGCGCGACTTCGTAGGAATACGCTACGGGCTTGAGTGGGTTTGCATCCCAAACCTTATCCTGTAAATCCTGTCTAAAATTTTTACGCCTCTCTTGGATTCCGCCACATCTAAAACTCGAAACGATATTATATTCGGCGTCCTGTTGATGGGAACCACGGGCGCGTTGATCGGGTATTTTGTGGACAACTCTATTGTGATGGCGGTGGCGGGAACGTTGGGAGTGGTGATCGGCAGTTTCGTCGGCTGGCTGGGAGGGAGACGTTATTTGCTGATCATCTGCGGCGGCGTTTTGGGCGGCGCTATTTTAGGGTATCGCTCCGGCGACCGGGATATTCTCATCATGGCGGCGGGAAGCGGCGGGGCCATCGCCGGATTCATCGCGGCGCAAATCGAACGATTTTTGTGAGGTTGCCGAACGAAATCCTCAGTTGTGAGATTGCGGCAATTGCACCAGGAAAGTGGCGCCTTCGCCCGCCCGCCCCAGCGCTTTGATATGGCCTCCGTGCCGACCCACGATTTTATAGCAAATAGCCAGACCCATGCCGGTCCCCTCGTATTCCGAGCGTCCGTGTAGCCGTTCAAACGGTTTGAATATGCGGTCCGCGTATTTGGGGTCGAAGCCGATTCCGTTGTCCTGAAAGCTGATTTCAAAACTGCCTTTTTTACCGTCTTTACAGTCGATCACGATATGGGGAGGACTTTGTTCCTTGCAAAACTTGAGGGCGTTGGCGATGAGATTTTGGAATAATTGCCGCATTTGATTTTCGTCCGCCTCCACCGTTGGTAAATTTTTAACTTCCACCTTGCCTTCCGATTGCTTCAGGCGAATCTCCAAATCCTCCAGCACTCCCTCGACCACCTTGTTAAGGTCCACCGGTTTGAATGGATTGGCTTTGGTGGTCAACCGGGATAGTTTGAGCAAGTCGTCGATCAAGCGTTGCATGCGAAGGGCGGCGTTCTGGATGCGATCGAGATAGTCGCCGCCTTTGTCGCCCAAACCTTCGCCCACAACGCTTTTCAGACGGTCGCCAAAGGCCATGACTTTTCTCAACGGTTCCTGCAGGTCGTGCGACGCGATGAAAGCGAAATCCTGAAGCTCCTGGTTGCTCTCCTCCAGTTTCCTGGCGTGTTCTCTTAACTGTTCGTCCGCCTGTTTATGTTCGATGGCGACTCCCGCCAGATGGGCGGCGGAAAGCGCCAATTGAAATTCCGTCTGGGTGGGCCTTCCGGGTTCCTTGTAGTACACCGCGAAAGTTCCCAGTACCTTATCCCTGGAGCTGTTGATCGGAATGGACCAACAGGCCTTGAGATCGTTGTCCAGGGCCAGATCCCTGAAATTTTTCCATAGGGGATCGGTCGCAATATCGTCGACGATCACCATCTCGTTTGCGAAAGCCGAACGGCCGCAGGACCCGACATTAGGTCCGATAGCAAAATCTTCCGTGCCCTTGAGGAAGGATTTGGAAAGTTTTATCGAAGCTCCGTGCTTGAGGCGTTTGCCAGAATCGTCCAATAGATTAATGGAGCAGATCATGCGACCCACCTGGGCCTCAATCATGGAAATCAAGGTTTCAAGAGTGTGAGGCAGGGGTTTGTTTTTGGCGATCATCTCCAAAATATTATTTTGCCATAAGACGCGCTGTTCGGACTTTTGACGCACGGCCGCCTCGATTTCCAGTTCATGGGTGCGCTCCTTGACCCGGCGCTCCAGACCGTCCCGAGCCTGTTCCAATTCGACGTCGCGCTGCTGGATTTTTTCCAGCATGGCGTTGAATTGTTCGATCAAAACCCCCACTTCGTCTTCACTTTTTTTCTCGGCGCGAATCGAATAGTCCTTTTCTTCGGAGACCTTTTCCGCCGTTTTGGTCAATTGCAAGATAGGATCGGATACCAGGGCGCCAAAATGGGACGATAATAAATAGGAAACAAACAATGAGACCAGCAATATCAGACCTACGGTGGAAGCGAACACCGTTAATTGGTCGTACATGGCTTGCAGGCCGGCGCGAATAAACAGGACGCCGATTTCCTCCCCCCCAAGAGAAATGGGCTGGTAAATCGTTAAGACGCCGCTTTCCATAAAACTACCGCGAAAGCTCGGCTTCTGGAGCGTCAAAATATTGGAGTTTGCCTCCCTTTGGAAATGAGAAAACAGTTTTCCTTGCTTGTTGTAAACCGCCGCGCTCAGAATCCTGTCGTCTTCTTTTAAAGCCAGCAGGGTTTCCCTGCCGGTCTTGCTGTCGCTAAACTCCAGGGCGGCGGCGCTGTTGGCGGCGGTGATTTTAGCCATGCTTTGAATTTCGCGGGCGATCTGCGCTTTGTAGGAAAACGTTTCGTAGGCGGCAAATACCGCGCAGGCCAACAGGAGGGAAACAGCGCTGGTCAGCATGATGACCCGTACCAGCTTCTCCTTAATGGAGACGTTTGTAAGGAAATTCATGAGCCTTATTTACTGTATACGGTTTTTGCCAGGCGGAGTAACTTGGAGCTGACGTTAAGCCCCAGCGCCTCCGCTTTACCTTGGTTGATTTCAAAACGCATTTTGTTCAGCGACAGGAATAAATTAATGACGCCCCCTTGCTGGCAAAATTTCCGGGACTCGCCAATCGTTAATATCGGGCGGTTTTCCAAACGTTTAAAAATTTTCCGATAGTCTTTTGGTTCGGAGTCTGCGATGAACAGGATGTGAACCGGGTCCCCCCCCTTCAAATCGTAATGGCGGATTATTTCCAATTTTCTTCCCGCGATGGATCTTCCGGAAATCAACGAAATCTCCTCGTTTATGGGAGAGTCTCCCAAAACTCCGATTTTGATCGGGGAAGACGGGCTTGAAAAGGCGTCCTCTGGCCAGTCGATAAATTTGGCGAATTTTTGAATGAATGCCGCTTTCAGACGATATTCAGAAACCTCGTCCGCAAAAGCCGCGGAAGGGGCAAACCAGGCCGCCTGGATAAAAATCCCCAAAAGGCAAAAATATCGAATTGTCTTAAAAGCTTTCATATGCCGTTTGTTCGCCGAAAACGCGGCAGTTTACATTGTCCCGCTAAATCGTTTCGCTCGTCCTTGCAACCTTTGTGACTCTAAAATCTCCAGGTGACCTTGCCGTAGAAGCTCCGGGGAACTTCGGTAAACTGTTTGATCGAAACCTCGGGGAAATCCATGGTTTCCGGATGTTTTTCGTCCTGTAAATTGACGCCGGAAAGACTGAACTCCAGATTGTCGGTGGGACTCCACCCCAGGCGAACGTCCACCCGCGCGTATTGGGGGACGTCCAGGGTCGCCAGGTCGCTTACAAAATAAAGCGACGTATCAAACTCCAGATCGTAAGGCAGATCCATTAACGACCGCAGGCTCCACTGGATTTCCGGATCGCGTCCTTCGTTTGCGGCCTCGGAGACGTGCGCCCCGCTACCCGCGGCGGATTCAAAATTTTGGTTCAACGTACTGAGCGATCCATTCAACTGCCACCAATCCAATGGCTGGGTTTTAACGGCCAATTCAACTCCATAAGCCTCGCCGGACAAATTGCTCAGGGTATTTATTGGCGCCACAAAGAGAAGAGACGGCGCCGTGGTATCCAGAAAAACGGAACCTCGTTCCAGGCTTTGTAATTCGTCGTAGAAGTTGTAAAACCAGGCGAAGTCGAAAAAGATTTTATTATTGGGTTTGAACCGGTAACCCGCTTCAAAAGCGAGCACTTCCAATGATTTGGAATTCTTGTTTCCCTGGAGTTGGATCGCGGTGGGGACTCCAAACGAAGAAAACGCGTCGACATTGAACGTAACGTCCTGACTGGACCGGTTGGGAATGCGGACCGCGCGGCTCACCGCGCTCCACACGGTGTGGCGGTCGTTTGGCGTCCAGCCCAGCCGCGCGTTGGGTTGAAATTCGAAACCGCTGAACGTGTTGTGCTCTAATTTCGAGCCGATAGTCAAATGCAACCGGTCGTCGTAAAAGGAAATTTTGTCCTGGAGAAATCCGTCGAAGCGGTAATTCGTATCGTTGGAGGGCGAAAACGAGATGCTTGGGGTGTTCTGAATTGAGTCGACATACCAGCGCGAACTGGTTCCCCATATCAGTTCATGGCGTTTTCCCAGGCGAAAGTGATGTTGGAAATCTAGATCGAAAGTGTCGATCTGGGTGGCTTGGGTGTTGACGCTCTGGCGCCGCCGTTCCCGCGTATAAAAAAATTGCAACTGCAAGTCCGAATCGGAAGACAACTCCCGCGTCCACCGGGCAATAAAATTCCCGCCGTCGATCCGCTCCTCGTCGTCGGGAGATTCCACAAGCGGCGGCACGGTCGAACGCACCAGTTTTTCCAATCGCTGGCCGGAAACGCCGTCGTAATAATCGCCCTGGAAGGTGAAGGAATTCTTTGACGTGGCGTCCCAATCGATACGAAAACCTCCTCGCCCTGCATGCCAGTCGTCCTGCACAGAAGTCGTCGATGTGTCCTCTTCAAACTCGTCCCGGTCGTAATATTTTCCGTACACCCGGTAGCTGGCCTCGGGAGAAAGCTTGTCGCCGTACCTCAGAGTAGCGAATCCGTTTTCCACCGTCCCCGCCCCAGCGCTGATCAACCCGCCCTCGGTTTTTTTGGCGGACTTGGTGATGATGTTGATGACGCCGTTGACCGCGTTGGCGCCCCACAAGGTCCCGCCCGGACCGCGAACCACTTCGATGCGGTCGATATCTTCCAGAACCGTGTCGATGGTATCCCAAAAAACGCCGGAAAAAATCTGGTTGTAAACCGTCCGCCCGTCCATCAGGATCAACAGCTTGTTGGCAAATCGGAAGTTGAACCCACGCGCCGAGACCGCCCAGGTGTTGGAGTCAAACTGCGCCACATTCAAACCCGGAACCATGCGCAAGGCTTCCGGAATGGTGGTGGCGCCCGACCGGCGAATTTCTTCCTGGGTGACGACATACACAGCCGCCGGCGTTTCGAAAAGCTTTTCCTTTTTCTTGGACACGGAGGTGACGGTGACTTCTACCTCCATCAACTCCTCCAAACTGAGATCGGTCAGTTCAGAGTCTGTTTGGGCAAACAATTCTCCGGCCCAGGCCGACGAACAGAATATCCAACCCGCCAGGATAAAAAGAACGACCAACGCTGATTTCACGCTGTTAGTTTTCATGGACCATGCCCCCTCAACTCCTTATTTACAGTCGTGAATTTTAGGTTTTCCTCTGCGCGTTTCATTTGGTTCAAGGAAAAATTTGAATTTTGATTTCATGGGTTTTTTCGGAGCAAGTATAGTATTGATAGCCGCCAGACGCAATCCTAAGCTCTTGAATCCAAGGGTTTGCATTAAAATCTCCAAGTTATTTTTCCATAGATCGTTCGCTGAATTTTGGTGGGGGAAAAAAATTGCAGGCTCTCCGGACCAAATTCCGCATGTTCGTCTTCCTGGAGGTTTTGCACCACCGCGCTAAAATCCAGATTTTCCAGGGGGCGCCATCCCAGGCGCAAATCCACCCGCGTGTACCTTTGCACGGAGGAACTTTCCAACTCGTCTACAAAATACAAAGCCGTGTCGAATTCCAGGTCGTAAGGCAAATCCACATAAGACCGCAATTGAGCCTGGAATTCCGGATCGTTCCCTTCGATGACCGACGAAAAAGTATCTCCGCTTCCCGCGTCGACGTCGAAGTCCATTTGAAACCAGGAGAATCCGGCATTCAGTTTCCACCAGGCGGTCGGGGTCCACTGGGCCGCAAGTTCGATTCCATACGTCTCGGCATTCCCGGCGTTGCCGGCGGAGAGCGGAAAAACGGCATGCAACGGACCGGGGGACGCTTCAAAGAAAAGACTTTCCGGTTCGCGGCTGATCAGGTCGTCGTAAAAATTGTAAAAGGTTGCCAAATCGAAAAAGAATTTATCGTTCACCCGGCGCCGGTATCCCAACTCTAACGCAAGCAGGTCCTCCGACTCAAAGGACCCCTGGCCAAACTGCCCCACCACGGCGGTTCCCAGAGGACTCGCCACCGCCGAGGTGTTGATCCGGATGGTGTCTTCCGAGCGGGAAGGCAAGCGGATGGCGCGGGAAACCGCGCCCCAAACGGTATGATCTGAATTCGGGGTCCAGGAAAGCCGGGCGCTGGGTTGGTATTCAAATCCGGTGTAATTATTCTCTCCGAACTTGCTTCCCAGAATCAGATGAAGTTTCTCGGGAACCAACTCGATATCGTCCTGCAAAAACGCGCTGAAAATATAGTTGAGTCGGCTCACGTCGCTGAACTTGACGTTGAAGCCTTCCTCCAAAGAATCGTTGACGAACCTTTGGCCCAGGCCCCAGATGACCTCGTGCCGCTTGGCCGGAGAAAATCGATGCTGAAAATCGACGTCGTAAGTGTCGATCAAAATGTCGGGCGCCGCCGTGTTGTTTCGGTGTTGCTGGTTGAAAAAAAACTGCAGGGCCATGTCGGAGTCCGCCGAAAACTCATGCTCCCAGCGGATCAGAAAATCGCTCCCGTTGATTTGCAGGTCGCGGTCAAAGCTGTCTGTGAACGGGGCGGTAAACGAAACCACGTTGGCGTCCGCTCGTTCGCTCGATTCCCCGTTGTAATGATTGCCTTCGATCATCAATTTGTTGCGCGCGGAAAAATTCCAGTCCATTCGCGCCCCGCCGCTGAAAATAGCCCACTCGTCTTCGGCGGATTTGCCCAGGCGTTCCGCCGAGGCGTCGCGGTCGAAATATTTTCCATAAGCCCGAAGATGCAAATCCGAATTCACCTCTTCTCCATATCTGAAACTCCCAAAACCTCTTTCCTCTTTGCCGCCCCCCGCCGTGACCAGCCCGCCTTGCGTGTCGCGGGAGTGTTTTGTGATGATGTTGACCACGCCGTTGACGGCGTTGGCGCCCCATACCGTTCCGCCGGGACCGCGCACGACCTCAATGCGCTCGACGTCTTCCATCATGATGTTGAGTTCGTCCCAAAAGACGCCGGAGAACAGAGTCGAGTAAACGCTCCGCCCGTCGATCATGACCAACAGCTTGCTGGCGAACAGGGAATTGAATCCGCGCGCGGTGACGGCCCAGGCGTTGCCGTCCAGATGCGCGACCTGCACGCCGGGGGCCAGGCGAAGAACCTCCGCGAAGGTGACGGCTCCGGACCGGCGTATATCCTCCGAGGTGATCACATAAACAGCGGACGGGGTCTCGAAAAGCTTTTCCTTTTTTTTGGAAACCGAGGTGACCTCCACCTCCATCAACTCTTCCAGAGTGAACTCCATCAGTTCGGAACCCGTCTGCGCAAGAATTTTCTCTCCCCGCGCCGAGGACGTTAAAGCGAGACAGACGGCGAAACAAAAAATCGCCAGGATGGGTTTTGTCAATTTAAGTTCAAAAATACGCATCGTTGGTCGCGCGTTGTCCTAAAATGGGCCGCTTTTTTATAATTAAAAGTAAATTTTTCCGGCCATTCTATTATTTATTCAAGTAAATGTAAATCTTTATTTCAATGAATCAGCAAATAATTTCAATAGGATATCTTGGAATTGATTACCCGAAGGAAAAAGACCGGGCCAGGGCCAAGAGGCAACGTGTTTGACATGGAAGCTATCCGTAATTTTTATCCTGTCAATCCCGTCTAAAATTTTTCCCTCTTGGTTTACTACTGCCTCCAGGCGCTGGCCTGGCGGCGTAAAGGGGGGAGACAAACTTTTCGTAACCGTTGTACTTCAGGGTGGGGCGGACTTCTCCCGTGTCGATCATCTTTTCCGTGGATTGCGACCAACGGGGATGCGGGACGCCGGGGTCGACGTTGGCGGTGAAATCGTATTCCAAACCTTGCAGGGTATTCCAAAACGTCGCGGGTTTGTAATCGAGAAGTTCTATCCGGACGATTCCCTTGATGCTTTTAAATCCGTATTTCCAGGGGACGGCAAGGCGGAGCGGCGCTCCGTGTTGGCGGGGGAGCGGGCGCCCGTAAATACCGGTGGCCAGAAAAGTTAGATCGTTCATCGCCTCGTCAATACGCAGAGCTTCGCTATAAGGCCAGGGTTCCCAAAACGCCAACTGCCCGCGCGCCGTAAACGGGCGATGAAACGAAACCAGCCGCACATGGGTCGCGGCGCTTTTTGGCTCGGCGCGTTCCAGCAGGGCGCTCAAGGGAAACCCCGTCCAGGGAACGACCATGGCCCAGGCCTCCACGCATCGGAGCCGGTACACCCTTTCCTCAATGGCAAACGTTTTGAGCAGATCGTCGACGTCGAAAGTTTGCGGTCGGCGCACAAGACCCGCGACCTCGACCGCCCAAGGGCGCGTCGCAAAATTTTTAACCAGGGACCGGACCCGCCGCTTGTCCTGGCTGAATTCGTAGTAATTATTGAAACTGGCCGCGACGTTTTTGTCCGTCAGCGCTTCCCCTAAATGAAACGCGGCGTTGACCTGGGCGGGATAAATTTTTTGCTCCGTTTCCGTTAAAGATACCGCAGGGTCCGGGAGCGGCGGACCCGACGGATTCAACGAATCACATCCATAAAGGGTTCCCGCCGCGCACAGGCCCAACGTTCCCATGCCCTTGAGGAAACGTCGACGGTCCATGAAAACCGATTCCGGCGTCGCCTCCCGATCGGCAATTTCCCAACCTTTCCGTTTACGTATAGAGAACATGGGACTACCTTACCGAGAGAATCAGTCGTCCAGCCAAGCGTCGATCCCTTTCAGATAAGGCGGGGAGCCTTTGACGATGGGAAGGGCGATCACCTCCGGCACGTCGTAGCCGTGGTTTTCCCGAACCCAGCGCTCCAGAGCCTCGAATCGATCCGAGCGGGTTTTGACGATCAACAAGGATTCGGCGTCGACGTGGATATCGCCTTCCCAGTAATAAGTGGATTGGATGGAAGGAACCACGTTGACGCAAAACGCGAGTTTGTTTTCCACCAGTCCGCGGCTCAATGTTTCGGCCTCCATGGCGGACCCGGCGGTGATCATCACGACAAGATATTCCTTCGGTTCGTTTTTTTCGTTCCGTTCACTCATAACCCGCCTCCGTTAAAACAGATATTTGATGAGGACGAATCCCAAAATCAGGGAAACAAAAAATACGATACTTAAGATGTTGAAATATTTTTCGATGAATTTTTTTACCGGGGGGCCGAAAAAATATATCAGACCGGCCACGATAAAAAACCGGGCCGAACGGCTGGCGGCGGAGGCAAGAACAAACACCAGAAAATCCACCTTGAAGGCGCCCGCCGCGATAGTGAACACTTTATACGGCAGGGGAGTGAACCCGGCGGCGGCTACGGCCCAGGCCTGATGCTGGTTGTACAACTCGCCGATCTGGTCCCACTTGGCCTCGAAATGGTACAGCGCGATGATGCGGTCGCCGATAAGCTCCATGAACTCCAGGCCAATGAGATAACCGAACATGCCGCCCAAAACCGACGCGACGGAACAGACGGCGGCAAAATAAAACGACCGTTTGGCGACCGCGACCGCCATGGCGATCAACAGGACGTCTGGCGGAATGGGGAAAAACGACGATTCGGCGAACGAGAGAACGAACAAAGCGGGTACGGCGTAGGGAGTCGCCGCCCAGTGGAGAACCCAGTCGTATAGCTTGCGTATGGATCGCATCACGGCCTTTCTATTTATGAAGTAGAAAAATATTCATTCAAAGCAGGTTAACCGGGTCGACGTCCAGCGTCAAATTCGCGCCGGGAAAAAGTTTCTTTTTCCCTTGCCGAAGCGCGCTGTGTTTTTTCAATACCGCTTGCAGCGGTCCGGACCCCGTAGCGCGCAGGATCAAATGCCAGCGGAACCGGTTTTTTAATTTGAACAACGCGGCGGGACTGGGTCCCAAAAGCTCCGCCCCGCGCGTTCCGGAGAGCGCGCGGGTCAATTCCCCCTTGAGGCGCCGCGCCAAAGCCTCGGCTTGCCGGGGTTGAGCGGCGTCGATTTCAAAAGCCGCCATCCGCGAATAGGGAGGATAGTTCAAACGCTCGCGAAATTGCAATTCTTCCGCGTAAAAACCTTCGTAGTCGTGGCTCTGAACAAAACGGTAGACATAATGCTCCGGGTTGAAAGTTTGCACGACGACCTGCCCCGGCGTTTCGCCGCGCCCCGCCCGGCCCGCGACCTGTGTCAATAATTGAAACGCGCGCTCGCTGGAGCGAAAATCCGGAATGTTCAGCGCCAGGTCGGCGTTGACCACGCCCACCAGAGTGACCTTTGGAAAGTCGTGCCCCTTGGTGATCATCTGCGTGCCGATCAGGATATCCACGGCGCCGGACGTCATGTCGCGAAACATATCGTCGAAGGCGTTGCGGGAGTGCATGGCGTCGCGGTCCATCCGGGCGACGCGCGCGCCGGGAAACATGCTCTGGACCTCTTCCTGAAGTTTTTGCGTGCCGAATCCGCGAAACCGGATCAACTCGTCCCCGCACTCAACGCAGGCCTCGGCCAGCCGGGCGGCGTGATTGCAGTAATGGCAACGCAGAGCGTCGTTCTCGCGGTGCAGGGTCAGGGTCACGCTGCAATGCGGGCAATGATAAACGAACCCGCACCCCTGACAAAAAACCTGATTGGCGGCGCCCCGCCGGTTGAGAAAAATGAACGTCTGCTCGCCGCGTTTCAATCGTCGGCGAATCCCGTTGATGAGCGAGATGGACAGGATGGAAAAATTATTTTTTGCTTTTCGTTCCTCGCGCATATCGACGATCTCCACCAGGGGCAGAAAGGCGTCGCCGATGCGCCGGGGCAGGGAGAGGCGTTGGTATTTTCCGGTTTCGGCGTTGTGCCGGGTTTCCAGCGCCGGGGTGGCCGAACCTAAAATGACGGTCGCGTTGTTCATCCGCGCGCGCACGATCGCCGTATCGCGAGCATGATAGCGCGGCGCCGATTCCTGCTTGTAAGACGCGTCGTGTTCCTCGTCGACCACGATGAGTCCGAGGTTTTTGAACGGCGCGAATATCGCCGACCGCGCGCCCACGACGATAGAAACGGATCCTTCGCGGATTCTCTTCCACTCTCCGTAACGTTCGCGTTGCGACAGCCCGCTGTGCAAAACGGCGACTCCCTGTCCAAACCGTGCCTTGAAACGACCCACGGTTTGCGGGGTGAGAGAAATTTCCGGCACCAGCATGATGGAGCCTTTTCCCAAATCCAGCATGCGCTGGATGCAACGCAAATAAATTTCCGTTTTTCCGCTTCCCGTGATCCCGTGCAGAAGGAAAACCTCAAAGCGTCCGGCGTCCAGCGCGGACACAAGCGTCCGGTAAACTTTTTCCTGGTCGGCGGTCAGTTTCGGCGGCGTCTCCAGCGGCGCGGAGGCCGCGGCCGGGAGGGCGTCGTCTCTCGATACCTGTTTCACGGAAACCCCGGCGAGGTTTTTGAGCTGGAGTTGCTTCAAAGGTTCGGCGTATTTCGGAAAGCGTTCCCGCAGGCTGGAAACGGACTGCTCGCCGGAGTCCCGCAACGATTCGTACAATTGTTTTTGGCGCGGACTGCGTTTGAGGCGCTTGTCGATTTCCTCGACGGGCGGTTGCGGTTCGAGCAGGCGGACAAACTTTTCGCGCCGACGGCTCACGGCGTCGGATTTTATTTTGACCTCGCTGGACAGGTATCCCTCTTTTTTCATCCGGGCGGGCAAATGCGCGGCGAACTGTTTTTTCAATTTGTTTTGCAATTGTTTCAGGGTCAGCCCCGGGCGCTGGCGCAGGGTTTCCAAAAGCGCGAATGTTTTGTCTGGAAGCGATTCGTTTTCCAGCGCCCGCAGGCCATCCTCGGCGAGGGAAAAATGTTCGCGCGCCTCCTCGTCCAGCCCGGCGGGGATCGCGGCCTTGATCGCCTCGCCCCAGGACGCGCCGTAATAACCCGCCATCCATGCCGTCAGCTCCAGGATTTCCGTCGACACAACCGGTTCGGAATCGGAGATCGATTCGATGGATTTCAAGGCAATATCCTTGCGCGCGCTGGAGGTCAGGTCCACGACGTAACCGGTGATCCGGCGCCTGCCGAATGGGACAAATACGCGCATCCCGGCCTCGATCAGGCCCAGTAAATGGTCGGGGATTTTGTAAGTGAATTTATCGCTCAGGGGGAGGTTGAAAACCACCTCCGCATAAGGGAGGGAGGAGGGAAGGGGATCGCATTTGGAATTTTGCGCGGCGGTCATGGACTCTTTTGGATTATTTCCAGCAACTCTTTCGAGGGCTGAAACTCGGGGTCGGCTTTTAGGACGGCGCGGGTTTCAAAAAGCGCCTTGTCCCTTTCGCCCGCAAGCCAGTAACCGTAAGCCAGGTTGTGCCGGATGTAGGGGGCGGAGTCCAGGGAAGCGGCTTCTTGAAGATAAGGCAAGGCCCGGCGCGGTTCGCCCGTTTCAATAAAAGGGTTCGCCAGATTGAGGAGGCATCGTACCATGACTTTTCGGGACTGGTCGTTTTCCATTCCACGCTTCCGGGCCTTTTCCAAAAAGAACAAAGCCCGCTCCCAATCTTCCTTCAGGAAAAAGTACAGGCCTTTATTAAACAGAACCTCGGGAAGGTTGGGGTTTTGTCCCCAGGCCCGGTCCAAAAATTCTCCCAGCTTGGCGACGTCGTTTCTTTGATAGTAGGCCTGCGCCATGCTGTTGAGGTCGATGGCGCGAATGGGAACAAGCCCTTTGGTAGGACTGAAGGCGTAAAACAGGGCGAGGAAGACCAGGACCCAGGCCCCGGACCGGGCGTATTTCCCGGCTTTTAAATAATCGGTAAACACGGCCAGGGCGTATCCGGCAAAAATGGCCAGGCAAGGAACGGCGGGAATCCGGTACCGGGATTCGTTGAGAAACAAAACGACCGACGCCGTGAGGGCGAAGGCGAAGGCGTATAAAAGGAAAACGTCTTTTCTTTTTTTTACGGCGGCGACGCCGCCCATCAGCCCCAGGGAAGACAGAACGCTGAAATGGGTCAGCGTGAAATCCAAAGACCGGGAAAACTCGCGGTAAAGATAAACCGAGAGGTTGCTGGGGGCTTCAAAATCGTTAAAGAAAAAATAAATTTTTCTGAGATAGAGCTTTAAGAATTCCCAAGGCGCGTCGGCGACATGCCCGATTAGAAATTTGATATTGGATCCGTAGCCGAGAATGTTTTTTTGTTGGTATTCATGAACCAACGTCGAGTTGAACCCCACGCCCGAATAACCGATCAGGTTGCCGGAGATGAAGGTGTGCGGACCGCTGGCGTCGAAGAAAACGAACTTGCCGTGGAGCAGGTAGCACTGAACCAGCAAGGGAATGAACGAGCCGTAGAGAACGGCGTTGAATATCAGCCAAAAACGGCGGCGCGCGCCGGCGTCCTGGGAGGCGAAGGCGTGACGGCTTAAAAAGAAATACACAAAAGGCAGGCAGAGCATGGTGTTGGGCCGGCCCTGAAAAAACATGGACAAGGCGAGCGTTGCCCAGACAAGACCCGTCGGGTTTAATTGGCGTCGCAGGCGGAGCAAAAGGTATAGAGACAGGACTCCCCAAAATGCAATGAACGCGGCGCGCAGTAAAATGCCTTCGTAAATGATTTCCGCAGTGAAAAGCGAGAAGCCCAGAAAAGCGAACAGCCCGGCCTTGAATCCAAACAAATCCCTGCCGATCAAAAAAATCAGAACCGCCGCCAGGGACCCCATGGCGAACTGGATTCCGAAGACGGCGTAAAAATTTCTGCCGAACAGCCAGTAGATGGCGCCGATAAAATATTTGTACAACGGCGCGTAACTGTTGTTGGGGGCGTGCGCCAGCCAGTCTCCGTTCGCAAGATTTTGCGCGGCGATATCGAAATTATAATGATCAAAGGCGTTGGGAATGTTGTCGAACAGGGGGTTGGCGGGGAGTTCCCCCAGGTATATCAGGCGAACCGCGAGGGCGAAGCAGAATAAAATCGTCGGCCACGCCGCCGGGTGTTTGAGGAATTCCGTTCTCATAATCCCGGATTTAACGCCGCGTGAAGCGGTATTTTATCAATACGCGAACGGCCGTTATTCCGTCTTTCCAGGTGATTTTCTTGCCTTCGCTCCAGTCGCGCGGATGGTAGGAAATGGGGACTTCGTGGATCGGGATTTTCCGGCGCAAAATTTTTGCGGTGACTTCGGGGCAAAACTCGAAGCCGCGGCTGGTCAACTCCATGTCCCTGAGCAACTCCGTCCGGAAGGCCTTGTAGCCGGTGGGTTCGTCGGTGATGTTGGATCCGAACAGGATGTTGGTGATCCAGCTCAACAATCGGCCGCCCCAATAAAATGAAAACGACGAGCGCGCGTTTTTATTCAAAATGCGCGATCCGTAGACGACCTGGATTTTTTCGTCGCGGAAAGGTTCCAACAGGGCGGGGTAGTCGTTGGGATCATATTCCAGGTCCGCGTCCTGGATCAAAACAATCTCGCCCGTCGCTTCTTTCAAACCCGTGATGATGGCGGCGCCCTTGCCCCGGTTGGTTGCGTGATGCAGAACCCGGCAGTTCCCGTTTTGTCCGGCGGCGATGGATTGCATTATCTCGCGCGTTCCGTCGGTGGAGCCGTCGTTGATCAGGATGATTTCCTTGTCGATGGGAACGGCCTGGACCAGCGAGGTCAATTTCGCAAGCGTGGCTTCTTCATTGTAGACGGGGATCAGAATAGATAATTTCATCAAGGAGCCGCCAGCGTGACGCTGGACCCGATAGTTGACGATTGAAAACTTTCTCTCAACTCGAATTCCAACCTGTCGAACTTTCGTTATTGTATTCGATATGCAAGCTCTCCCAGGCCTGTAGCGTCATCCAAACAAGTTGCGCCTACGTGGCCTCCAGGCGCTTGCCTGGCCGGTGGCGATCAGCCGGATTGAGGGATCAATCCGTTTTTTCGGGCGTATTCAAAAATGTTTCCCGCCTGAATAATTTCCAACACGTCGCCCAGGGGATTCAAAGGATAACTTTTATTGGTCGAGAGATTGGTTAAAAGACTTCTCTCAATATCCAATTTCACAGAATCCCCGGTTTTAATTTCGTCGGTCAGCAGGGTTTGCGATTCCAGGGGAGTGAAAAATCCGCCGTCCACGGAATTGCGGTAAAAAATTCGGGCGTAAGATTCCGCGACGACGGCCTGGATTCCCGCGATTTCAAGACAGGCGGGGGCGTGTTCGCGGGACGACCCGCAACCGAAATTTTTTCCGCCAATGATTATTTTATAATTGGAAGCGCATTGGCCCTCGTCGACAAACGGTTTCCCACCCTCTGGCAAACCGGCATTCGCGGCGGGAACGCCCGAAAGAGCGTACCGCCCGTAATTTTTTTTCTCTTCAGGATCGGTGAGGCTGTAAACCAGATGCTCCGCCGGAATGATTTGGTCGGTGTCTATATTGTCGCCCAGCACGTAGGCGAGGCCTTCAATCACAGTTTGCATTTGATGGGAACTCCGCTGGCATTCAAAAATTTAATTGTAAAGAAAATCCCGGGGATCAGTGATACATCCGGTGACCGCCGAAGCCGCTGCCGTGTAGGGGGACGCCAGGTACACCTCCGAGGTTTTGGAACCCATTCTTCCGGGAAAATTCCGGTTGGTGGTGGAGATCACCCTTTGATGGTCGCTCGTTCTGCCAAAAGTGTCCTTGGGACCGCCCAGGCAGGCGGCGCAGGAGGGTTCGCCAATCTGAGCGCCGGCGTTTATAAAAATATCCATCAGGGTTTCGCCGTCAATTCGCTCCCTGGACAAATCCTGTTCCACCTCCCGCGTGGCGGGCACGATGAAAGTGTCGATCTCCACTTTTTTGCCTTTGAGGATTTTGGCGGCGGCGATGAAGTCGGTGATTTTCCCGCCCGTGCAGGAACCGACATAGGCGCGGTCGAGTTTTTCGCCTTTGCATTCGCTCACAGTGGCCCTGTTGTCTGGCGAATGTGGCTTGGCCAGGACGGGTTCCATTTCGTCCGCGTTGTATATTTTCTTGAGGCGGTACTTTGCGTCCGGGTCGGATTCGTAAATCGTAAACGGCTTGTCGGTGCGTTCCTTGACGTAACGCTCGGTGGTTTCGTCCGCCTGGATGACGGCGTTTTTCCCGCCCGCTTCGATGGCCATGTTGCACAGGGTCATGCGCTCTTCCATGCTCAGTTGCATGATCGCGTCGCCTGCCCATTCCATGGCGCGGTAAGTGGCGCCGTCGCATCCGATATCGCCGATGACCTGGAGGATGACGTCCTTGGCCATGATGTGCGGCGGAAAGGTTCCGTTGAATTCAAAGCGCATGGTCTCCGGGACCTTGACCCACAACTTGCCCGTGCCCAGGATAAACGCCGCGTCGGTGTTGCCGATGCCCGTGGAGAACATGCCAAAAGCGCCGGAGGTGCAGGTGTGCGAGTCGGTGCCGAACAGGATTTCGCCGGGCCGGTTGTGGCCTTCCTGCGCCAGGGCGAGGTGGCAAACGCCTTTGTAGTTTTCCGTGCCCACGTCGTAGTAATAAGGCAGGTCCTGTTCTTTGGCGAATGCGCGGAGGATATCGATATTGCGGTTGGCGTGTTTGTCCTCGGTGAAGATGAAATGATCGGGGATGATCACTAATTTTTCCTTGTCCCAGACTTTTGCATTTTCGCCGAATTGCTTTTTAAAAATGCCAATGGTGCCCGGTCCGCACACGTCGTGCGTCATCAAAACGTCGACGTCCACCCAGAGGTTGTCTCCCGGTTTTACGGCTTTTCCTCCCGAGTGGGCGGAAAGTATTTTTTCAGTCAGCGTCATGCCCATGAAACCGTCTCCCGATACGAGCTGATTTTATTATCAGTTGAAAATAAAGCGTTTTTAAAATAATCCCCGAGAAAATACGGGATAGGATTTCAAAAAAGTTAGGTTATCATGTTGTAATAAAATTTGCCAGAGTAGAACAACCATAATGACGCCGTTTTTATAATTTATTCTCCCAATTGAAATTTTTCCGTTTCCTTTGCTATTTTAATATGAATGCTTCCCTTGGACTTTCCATAATCATTCCCGTTTATAACGAACGGCGTGCGCTGGAACAGACGCTCCAGGATTTCGAAAAAATCCTCGAGGCGCCCGAGTTCGACGCCGTCGAACTGATCCTCGTCGACGACGCCTCCGACGACGGGTCGGGAGAGTTTATGGAGGAGATTCGCCATCCGAAAGTCCACGTTCACCGTCATCCCGCGAACAAGGGCTATGGCGCCGCCCTGAAATCCGGTATGCGCAAGGCCGGCTACGACTACCTGGCCATCACCGACGCGGACGGCACCTATCCCAATCACAAACTGCCGGAATTTTACCGCGCCGCCAGGGATGGGGAATGGGACATGGTTGTGGGAGGCCGCACGGGAAAAGACGTGCACATCCCCTGGATTCGCAAAATCCCCAAATGGTTCATCGGCAAGCTGGCCAATTACGTGGCAGGCCAATCCATCCCCGATATCAATTCCGGCCTGCGCATCATGAAAAAGGCGGCGGTGACGCCTTATCTGTCCATTCTGCCGGACGGATTTTCATTCACCACAACCATCACACTTGCCATGCTGGTGAACAATCGACCCGTGCATTATGAATCGATCGACTATCACAAACGCGAGGGCCGATCCAAAATCCGGCCCATCCACGATACCCTGAACTTCATCGCCCTGATCATTCGCACCTCGATTTTCTTCGGACCGCTAAAAGTGTTCACGGCGTTTGGACTGATCCTTTGGATCGGGGCCATTCTGGTAGCCCTCGCGGGAATGACAGTTCTGGAAAAAATTCCCGACGTGACCATCGCGATTTTGGCGTTGGGCGGTTTCCAAATCATGTGCCTGGGTCTGGTTGCGGATTTGATCAATCGCAAATTCATGTCTTGAGCGAACCTGAAACCTTTGGGAAGGCGACAATTTTTGTCGCTGGTTGTCCTATAATGTTCATAAAAATGTTGAAAAATGCGCGATAATAATCTTAACTCATTGTGATTAAACATATTGAAAGGGTTCCCTGAGACGGCGCCGGTTTTGCACTCAAACTACTTAGAATGAATCTGTTCCGCTGAAACCTGGAACCTGGAGTCTGGAATGAAAATCCTGTTAGTCAACCCGCCCCGCTTTCACGAGCTGGTCGGAAAAAACCCCAGCGTGATCGAACACAATCGCGGTTACAACCCGCCGCTGGGCATATTATCCCTCGCCGCCTGCGTCGACCAACTGTGCAACGGCGAGCATGAAGTGCAAGCGCTCGATTGTCAGCCCAAGCAATGGTCCTACGACCAACTGGACGAATTTTTCCGCGACAACGCCTTCGACGTGGTCGGCGTGACCGCCATGACCTTCACGCTCATCGACGTGATCAAGACGACGAAAATCATCAAGAAGTGGCGCCCGAACTGCAAAGTGATCCTCGGCGGAGCGCACGTCCATATTTTTCCCGAAGAAACCATTTGCCTGGACAGCGTGGATTACCTGGTGCAGGGCGAAGGCGAGCGCGGCTTCCTGCAATTGCTTGAAGCCTTGCAGGGCCGCAGAGCTTTTGCCGAGGTGGACGGATTGGTCTATCAGGAAAACGGCGGCGTGATCAATAACGGCATTGCCCCTAAAATTGAAAACCTCGACGAGGCGCCTTATCCCGACCGGCGGTTCCTTCCGGTGCATCATTACAATTCCCTGCTGGGACGCTCCAGCACCGTCACCACCATGTTCACGAGTAGAGGATGCCCGTACAAATGCACCTTCTGCGACCGTCCCATGTCGCCCACCATTTCCGGGTTCCGCTGGCGAAGCGCCAAAAACGTCGTGGACGAAATGGAAGAGTGCGTCGCGTTGGGAATCAACGAAATTTTAATTTACGACGATACCTTCAGCGTCCGCAAAGACCGGGTGTACGAAATTTGCGAAGAGATTCTGGCTCGCAACGTGCGCGTCACCTGGGACGTGCGCGCCCACGTCAACACCGTCGACCTGCCCCTGCTCAAAATGATGAAACGCGCGGGATGCGACCGGATTCATTACGGCGTGGAATCGGGCAACGACCGGATGATGAAACTCATCAAGAAAAATACCACCGTGCGCCGGGTCAAAGATACGTTCCACGAAACGCGGTCCGCTGGAATCGAAGCCCTGGCTTACTTTATCATCGGCCAGCAAACGGAAACTTTGTCCGATATCCACGAATCCATGCAACTGGCCCGCGACTTAAATCCGGATTACGCGCACTTCACCATTTTCTGCCCTTACCCAGCCACGGAAATTTACAACGAAGGACTTTCGCGCGGCGTCATCAAGGAAGACGTCTGGAGGAATTTTGCGCTGAATCCAAAACCGGGATTCGAACTACCCGTATGGGAAGAAATTTTCACCCGCGACGAGTTGTACGAGTTGGTGGTCAAATGCTACAAGACTTTTTACTCGCGCCCTGGGTACATGCTCTCCAGGCTCAGCCGGATTCGCAGTTTCAGCGAGTTCAAGAGAAAAGCCAAGGCGGGGATTTCCGTATTAAGAATGAACCCCAAAGAAGTCTCCAAACTCGACCTCTCCAAATCCACCCGCATCTGCAACTAACCCAGGCAAGTAGCCCCCGGAGGCGATTTATTTGGCTCCCCCTTGCAAAGGGGGTTAGGGGGATTCTTCCTTTTTCGGCGGGTTTACTGCCACGATGTCCAGTCCGATGAATTTGATGGGCAGTGGGTCGCCGGGGTGCAGACTGTAGGCGTCCGTTTCGTCCAGGTAATCGTTCACTTCGAATCCATTGAGTTCAAACTCCGCCTCGGCCAACTCGTGCATCAGGTGTTTAGCGAAATCTTCCTCGATCTCCACCAGCGTTTCCAGATAACCGGGAATCAGTTTTTGCGCGAACTCCGGGTCGCGCGCCTGTTGCAGGATTTCAAACTCCAGGTCCGTGTCGACGATATTCAACGTGCCCTCCGGCGCCAATCGTTCCTTTGCCCAGCGTAAAAATTCCAGACGCTCCTTTTTTTTCAGATGATGCAGAAACTTGTTCGCCCATATCTGTCCGAAAGGTCCTGTGACGTCCGCCGCGTCCGGATAGCGCAGGCTCAAAACCTCCACGTTCCTTTTGCCCAGCAAAGCTTTGTACTGTTCAAGCGCGGTTGTTATAAAGGGCATGGCGTCGGACAAGTACAATTTCGGAAACCCGATCTCCGGCCAGTCGTGCATGAGGCTGAACCCGGTCAAGCCGGTCGCCGCGTCCAGCACCGGCTCCTTCACGCTGGCCAGGGCGTCGCCGTCAAAAGGTTCTTCCCAGGGGAAATTTTTCGTTTCGAAAATATACTGGCTGTAGCTTTCCGCCAGCAGACGCACCACTTCCGGGTCGTCCTTTAGTTTCGGATCGTATTTGATCCTGTCGGTCAACTGGTCGAAGAGCGCGGAAATTCGCGCCATCAACAGGTCCATGTTGTCCCGGTAAGGCTTGGAAAGCGGGTCGCGGTACAGGTTGGCGCCCAGATGGTCGAAGTTCAACACCACCATGGGCCGTTCGTGCTGGACATACACCCGGTCGGCGATATCGATCATCACCTCGGGATAAACGTTTTGCAGGAACAGTTTGAAACAATGCTGTTGCTCGGCGCCTTCAGGGTCCAAGGCGAACCCCAACTGATCGTTGAGCAGGTCGAAGAATTCCCTCACCCGCCGCGCCAGCTCGGGAGATTTTGAATTGGCCAATCCCAACCAGTCCGTTCCCTTAGCGCACAGCAAGGGAAGTTTTTCCCCGCCCGGCGAAAAAATATTTTGCGACAAACCGTTCATCCGCTCCGCGTCCAGAAGTTTTAAAACCTAACTAGTGAACGCTATTCATAACAGATTGCCTACCGCCTTTTCAACTGCGTTCACGATTTCACCGCCGTCGACCAATTGCTCGGCCCGTTCGATATCCGGCGCCAACTCACGGTCGCGGTCCATATGCGTAACGTGTTTGCGCAAAACCTTGTAAGCCGCCAGCGTTCCCCGGCCTGGTTTGAGGTTGGTGAACAAGTCCAGGGCCTGGGCGGCGCACAGCAGTTCAATCGCCAGAACGTTTCTGGCGTTTGCCAGAACGTCACGCGCTTTGCGGGCGGCGATGCAACCCATGCTCACATGGTCCTCCTTGTTCGCGGAGGTGGGAATGGAATCCACCGACGCCGGATGCGCCAGAATCTTGTTTTCGGAAACCAGCGCGGCTGCGGTGTACTGCGCTATCATGAACCCGGAGTTCAGCCCGCCTTCTTTGATAAGGAACGACGGCAAGCCGCTGAGGTCCGGGTTGACCATACGCTCGACGCGCCGCTCGGAAATATTGGCAAGCTCGGCAATAGCCATTGCCGTCGCGTCCATCGCCAGGGCTACGGGTTGACCGTGAAAATTTCCGCCGCTCAGAATTTTACCGTCCGGAAACACCAGGGGATTTTCCGTGGCGGAATTCATTTCGATCTCGACGGTCTGCTTCGCGTACTGGAAGACGTCGCGGCTAGCGCCGTGCACCTGCGGCGAGCATCGTAGGGAATAGGCGTCCTGGATTTTTTTGCAGTCTTTATGCGAGGAAATGATTTCGCTTCCCCGCGTGATCCTGCGGAAGTTCGAGGCAGAATTTGCCTGACCGGGATGCGGGCGGATCTTATGGATACGCTCGTCAAACTGCGTCCGGGCGCCAAGCAGAACCTCCAGACTCATCGACGCGGCAATGTCGGAAAGTTTTGCCAACTCCTGGGATTGGCGAAGAACCCAGGCGCCGACGGCGGTCATCACCTGGGTGCCGTTGACCAGCGCCAGACCTTCGCCTTCGGCTAAAACGACCGGTTCGATACCGGCGCTTTTCAAGGCCGCCCGGCCGCTCATCCATTTCCCCCCGCGCCAGGCTTTGCCGCGCCCGATAAGAACCAGCGCGAGATGCGCCAGAGGAGCGAGGTCGCCGCTTGCGCCCACCGACCCTTGCTCCGGGACCCGGGGATAAATTCCGGCATTCATTATTTTCAAAAAAGTTTCAAGCGTCGCGGATCGAATTCCCGAATAGCCCTTGGCCTTGCTGTTGGCAACCAGCGCCATGATCAGCCGGACAATATCGTTGGAAAAGGGCGCGCCCACTCCGGCGGCGTGGCTCATCAGAATATTTTTTTGAAGCTGGCGTTGTTGGGAAGGTGAAATCACCCGGTCGCTCAGGGCGCCAAATCCGGTGGTGATTCCGTAGACGGGCGTTTTGTCCCGCAAGGCTTTTTCGACGGTTTGCCGGGCGCGACGAATGTTTTGCTTCGAGGTTTTTGACAGACGAATGTTAACCGCCGGGTCGAGAGCCGCCCAGGCGGTATCCAACGTCAAACTGTCGCCATCAAGCGTCAGCGTTTTCATGATTTCCCCGTCAAGCCCAGTCCCAGGCGGCGCGGGCCAGAAAGTAAAAGGTCAATACCAGGCAGGGAAGCACAAAGGGAACGGCGGCAAAAGCTTCCCCCGTCGCCATGGTGTAAGAGGAAAGCAGGATGCGCCCGGCATAAATGACCGCCAGAACGATGGCGAGTTTTCTCGCTCCCTTGCGAAGGTACCAGGCCAATACCAAAACCATAACGACCAGCGCGCCGACGGAGGCCGCTGTCGATAGATCGATGTGAAAAGGCGGAAGGAAGGCGTAGACCAGACCAAAGTAAACCAGATTCAGTCCTAGAAAAACATACCCGGCCAGGCGATACTTTTTTAAAACGTCGGCGTCTTTAACGGGGGAATCTTGCATACGCGGAAAATTACAAATTACCGGTTAAAAGATTTGAAATGCAAGCGCGCTGATAATTGAACCGCTTCCCCTGAACGCCACACTATCTACCCCTGCCGCGAGCAGCCGGGCGATTTACTAGCGGCGCCAAGCGTGAAACTTTTCGACCCAGCGCAATAGACCCTCCGGCGCGTGGGCTTTCTTCCAAACCCCGGCGGCGAATTTGTTGGCCTCGGACATGGTGGGATAAATGTGAATCGTCCCCAAAATATCGTTCAGCCCATGACCGTATTTTATGGCGGATACGTATTCCGCGATCAGGTCGCCCGCATGGTATCCCATGATGGTCACGCCTAATATGCGATCTTTTCCCGGCGCCGTCAATACCTTCACTTCGCCCCGGTCCTCGCTGTCCGCGATGGCGCGGTCCAGATCGTCCAGTCCGTAGCGCGTGACTTCGTAAGGGACGCCCTGCTCTTTTGCTTCCAGTTCGTTCAGACCCACCCGCGCAATTTCCGGATCGGTGAACGTGCACCAGGGAATCACGCGGTAGTCTACCTTGAATTTTTTGAACGGACTGAACAGGGCGTTGACTGCGCAGTACCAGGCTTGATGCGCCGCCGTGTGGGTGAACTGGTACGGACCCGCAACGTCGCCGCAGGCGTAAATATTTTTGAAGTTACTGCGCAGATACTCGTCCACTTCCACCGTGCCGCTCGGACCGAGTTTCACGCCAATATCTTCCAACCCGAAACCCTTGCTGTTGGCTTGCCGACCTACGGCAAGCAGGAGCTGATCGAATGGAACTTCTTCCGATCCCTCTTTGGATTCCACCACCATGCAGGGTTGACCGTCTCTCACAACAACTTCCTTGCACTTTGAGTTTAATCGCACGTCGACGCCGTCTTCGACAAATTGCGATTTGATGGCGGCGCCGAATTCCTCGTCCTCTCGGATCAGCAGGCGCGGCATCATCTCGACTTGCGTCACTTTACTTCCGAGGCGGGCAAAACATTGCGCCAACTCGGAGCCGATGGGACCACCGCCTGCGATCACCAGCCGTTTGGGCAGTTCGCGCAAATTCCAAATCGTGTCCGTGGTGAGAAATTTTACCTTGTCCAGTCCAGGGATGGGAGGGATGGCGGGCCGCGCGCCGGTGGCGACGATGATATTGTTGGCCGTCAGCGTTTTACCGTCCACCTGAACTTCGTGCGGCGACACAATTTTAGCCTCGCCCTGAAAACAATCGACGCCCAGACTGGAGTAACGTTCCACACTGTCGTGCGGCTCGACTTTCTGGATCACTTTCTGCACGCGCTCCATGACTTCGGCGAAGTCGAACTCCACGTTTGCGGAGCGAATGCCGTAATCCTTGTGCCGCTTGATATAGGAGAGAACCTTGGCGGTGCGGATCAAGGCTTTGCTGGGCACGCATCCGGTGTTCAGGCAGTCGCCACCCATCTTGTGTTTTTCTATCAACGCGACTTTGGCTTTCACCGCCGCGCCGATGTATGAGGAAACCAGGCCCGCGGACCCGGCTCCGATCACAACTATGTTGTAGTCTTTTTTCGCCATTTTGAATTACCCGAGTTTGAATTTTTTTAACAGCTAGCAACTAGGGTAATGTCGCACGAGGAGGGAATTACTTACAACGATAATGGTTGCAGGACAAAGAGGGAGGCGGGCAACGCCCGTTGGAAAGGTTGAAGATGCAAGCTCACCAATACTTCAGCCGTTTCCCTTAAACGCTGCAGAGAATGCCCCAGCCCCTTGCCTGCCAGCGTCACGCTGGCAAGGGCGGGTCAGGATTTTGAGGTTTTATTGGCGATGGCTTTTTTAACTGCGGCTTTTTTAGCGGCGGTTTTTTTGGTCGCTTTCTTTTTCTTTTTGGAAGGAGAAGTTCCCGTTTTTTTCAATTCTTTCAAACGCGCGGCCTTGCCTTTAAGCTCTCTCAAATAATAGAGCTTGGCTTGCCGGACTTTGGCGCGTTTGACCACCTCGATTTTTTCCACTCGCGGCGAGTGGAGGGGGAAAATTCTTTCCACGCCGACGCCGAAAGAAATCTTGCGAACGGTAAAAGTTTTCCGGACGCCGCCGCCACAAATGCGCAAGATGACGCCTTCGACGATCTGTACTCGCTCTTTTTCCCCTTCCACGATTTTAATGTGCACCTTGACGGTATCGCCCACGTGGATTTCGGGGGGCTTTTCTTTTTCGTATTGGGCTTCGATTTGTTGTACCAGATTCATTGAACCACGCTCCTAAATTTGCTTGTCTACCAATGGGAAGCAACGGATTATACCAGAATTTTTACCCGGCGCAATTTTATTATCCCGAAAAATTCCCCAACAGGCGGTCGAGGATAATGGCCACGGCCCCCCGGACGGGTAAATGATTGAATCCATCCGCCCCTTCTATGGGATCGAGTATGTAATCGGCGGTTTCCACTATGCTTTTTTCCAGTCCCCAACCAGTGCCGAAGAGCAACAAATACTGCCCGCCGGATTTCATTATTTGCCGCATTTCGCCGTAGCCGACGCCCTGGTCAAATTTTTTGGCGTCTGTGACCACGCATTTTGGAGCTTCGCCAAACCGGGTTTCTATGTCCTGAATAACTTCCGGCAACAGGTTTTTAACGCAGGTATGTTTCAGGGCTTCCTTGCGCGTGGGGTTGTACTGGGCGCCGCGCCCGTCGCGCCAGTGGCGCATGATATCCTCCACCAGTTTGTGTTGCGACTTCAAAGGGGTGACAAAATACAGGGAACCGAGTCCGTAGGTCCGGCAAATCCGGGATATGTCGTGGACGTCCAGGGTGGTGATGGAGGAGACGACGATTTCCCCGACTTTGTTATAAACCGGAAAATGCAACGCCGCGAGGTGGATATTAGAGACCGCTTCCGTCAAGGCTTTTTCCCCGGAGCCGTTCGGTCCTGTTCGGAGGTTTTTGCGTTTTTCAAAAGGTCGGGCCGGATGCGGGCGGTCTTCTCCCGTGCGGCCTGCCTTTGCCAGTCGCGTATTTTCTGGTGATCCCCGGAGATCAGAATTTCGGGAACTGTCTGCCCCCGGAATTCCTGGGGCCGGGTGTATTGGGGATATTCCAACAGATCGGCGGTGAACGATTCGTCCCGGATGCAGGCTTCGTCGCCCACCACGCCGGGGACCAGTCGGGACACGGCGTCGATAAGAACCATGGCCGGGATCTCTCCGCCGGAAAGCACAAAATCGCCAATGGAAATTTCCTCGTCGACAAAATGCAATCCCACTCGCTCGTCCACGCCCTCGTAACGCCCGCACACCAGTAATATTTCATCCTCTCTGGAAAGTTCCCAGGCTTTTTTCTGATCGAACGGTTTGCCGGAAGCGGACATGAGGATCGTGCGCGCGCGGGGCCTGTCTTTTTTAACGGCCTCAATCGCCCGGACGATTGGTTCGACGTTCATCACCATCCCCGCGCCGCCGCCAAAAGGGCAGTCGTCCACTTTGCGATGCTTGTTCAGAGTGTAGTCTCTAAGGTCGTGAGCGCGCAGGTCCAGCAGGCCGTTTTCGCGCGCGCGGCTGAACAGGCCCTCGCCAAAGGGGGAATCAAACATGGCGGGGAAAATGGTGAGAATATCAAACCGAAGCGTTTTCAAGGAGTCCTTCGACGACGCGAAATATAAGTTTTCCTTGATCCAAGTCGATGGATTGAACCACCGAATCGATCATGGGCAGTAGCAATTCAAAATCTCCGTTGCGAACGACGTAGACGTCGTTGCTCCCGGTTTCGATAATTTCTTCGACGCGCCCGTAAAATTTTTCATGCTCGTCGTAAACTTTAAGACCGATAATTTGGAAGCGGTAGTATTCGTTTTCGGGCAGGGGGGCGAAATCTTCCGCGCGGGCGTAAAGGGTCTTCCCGCTTAACAGTTGGGCGGATTCGATGGAATCGCATCCCTTCAATTTGAGGATCATGCGTTTCCCCGATCCGCGCCAGGCCTCGACTTGCAACTGGTCTTGCGGTTTTTCTGGGTCGGGATCGGGATCCAAAACCGCCAGGCGAATATTTTGGCGGACGTCTTCTTCTTCAAAATAAGGAATGAACTTGATCTCGCCCTTCAGCCCGTGGGTTTTGGCGAGCTTTCCGATTTCAATCCATTCCATGAGCTATTCGATAATTTCCAGAACCGCGCGTTTTTTTAATTTGGTGGCGGTCGCGTTTAGAATGGTTCGCATGGCGCGGGCGGTCTTGCCTTGCTTTCCGATGACCTTGCCCAAGTCGTCCTTGGCCACCCGCAACTCCAAGACCGTAGTTTTATCGCCCACCACTTCGTTCAAAACAACTTCGTCCGGTTTGTCCACCAGCGATTTGGCGATCATCATTATCAGGTCTTTCATAACCAGCCCTCCCTTTTCGATCCTCCGTCTCTTCGGGTCGGAACGGGAAGGCAACGGAGGAACCAGCTTCAGCGCTAATGATAACAGCCTCGTCCACGCCCGCTTGGGAAGTCTCTGGTTACCCTACCGCTCCGGCTTTCTTCAAAAGGGCCGCGACGGTTTTGGAGGGCCTGGCTCCTTTTTGCAACCAGGACGAAGCTTTTTCCAGGTCGATTTTTATATTGTCCTCTTCTTTAAGAGGATCGAAGGTCCCAAGATTTTCCAAAAACCTGCCGTCCCTGGGAAATCGGGAGTCCGCCGCTACCACTCGGTAAAACGGTTTCTTTTTAGAACCTCGCCTGGTTAATCGAATCACAACTGCCAAAATACACCCTCCTGTTGATGGTTTTTATTCAAGTTGACCCCCGCTCCGGGAGCTCCTATATATAATATAGTAACATTTTAAAATAAATCACGTTCAAAAGGGATTAAATCCGCGTCCGCCGCCAACCATGCTGCCCAATCCCATGCCGCCCATTTTTCCCGAAGAAAACTTTTTCATCATTTTCTTCATTTGAACGAATTGCTTGAGCAGTTTGTTCACCTCGCTTACGGTGGTCCCGCTCCCTTTCGCTATTCTTTTCTTTCGGCTTCCATTGATGATGTTGTGCTTTTTCCTCTCGCCAACCGTCATGGAATTGATGATGGCTTCGACCCTGACTAAAGCCCCGTCGTCGACTTGAGCGCCCTTCATCATCTTCGAGGCTCCGGGGATCATTTTCATCAGCTGCTTTAAGGATCCCATCTTTTTGATTTGTTGCAATTGGTCGCGGAAATCTTCCATGTCGAAGGCGTTTTTCTTGATTTTCTTTTCCAGCGCCTCCTGCTCTTCCAGGTCATAGGCCTGCTCCGCCTTTTCGATGAGCGACAAAACGTCGCCCTTGCCGATGATCCTTGAGACCACGCGGTCGGGATGAAAGGTTTCCAGAGCGTCGAGCTTTTCGCCCAGCCCCATGAACTTGATCGGCTTCTGAACCACGGATTTAATGGACAAGGCCGCCCCGCCCCGCGCGTCGCCGTCCATCTTGGTCAAGATCACGCCGTCGATCCCGATGGTTTCATGAAAGGTTTTGGCAACGTCCACCGCCTGTTGCCCCATCATGGAATCGGCGACAAACAGAGATTCGTGAGGCTCGACCGTCTTCTTGATCTCGCCCAACTCGCGCATCAACTCGTCGTCCACCTGGGTGCGGCCTGCGGTGTCCAATATCACCACGTCGCACATTTTCTTGCGGGCCTGCGCCGTAGCGTCCTGACAAATAGTCACGGGGTTCCGGTTCTCCCCGGCCTGATACACCTCGATTTCCAGGTCCCGTCCCAGCACGTTCAACTGCTCGATGGCGGCGGGACGATAGACGTCTGCCGGAACCAGAAAACATTTTTTCCCCTGGTTTTTGAGCATGCGGGCCAGTTTCCCGGCGGTCGTCGTCTTTCCGGAACCCTGGAGACCGGCCAGCAAAATCACCGTCGGACCATTGGATGCAAACTGGATTTTGCTCTCGCCTTCGCCCAACAGGTCGGTCAACTCGTCGCTGACGATTTTGACCATCTGGTGCCCCGGGGTGAGGCTTTTCATCACTTCCTGGCCGATGGATTTTTCCCGCACACGCGCCAGGAAGTCCTTGACCACGGACAGGCTGACGTCGGCTTCGATCAAGGCCACGCGAATTTCCCGCAGGGCTTCGTCGACGTCATTTTCCTTGAGTTTGCCGCGGCCTTTCAGGCCTTTATAGATCCGCTCCAGGCGGTCGGATAAATTATCGAACATAATTTGTACGTACGGTTGGTGGGGCCAGAGGCCCTAAAATCGTAAACTTTTACGAATTTTTTAGTATATTATATTCCACTGCAAAGTCAATAACGACGAGTCAAATTTTGGAGAAAGTTTTGGATAAACTGGCAATTGTGCTTTTGAGCGGTGGACTGGATTCCACAACGGTCCTGGCCATCGCTAAGAACCTGGGCTACCTGCCCCTGACCCTGAGCTTCGATTACGGCCAGCGCCACCGGGTGGAACTGGGAAAAGCCCGCGTGATTGCGAAAAAGTTTGGCGTTGAGGAACACCGCGTGGTTTCGGTGGACTTGAAACAGTTTGGCGGGTCGGCCCTGACGGACGATATTGAAGTTCCCATGGACCGCGAGGAGGACGCAATGACCGCGGAAATCCCCGTCACCTACGTTCCGGCGCGCAACACTATTTTTTTGTCCTACGCACTGGCCTTCGCGGAAACTCGCGGAGCGCGGGACGTATTCATTGGCGTCAACGCAGTGGATTACAGCGGCTATCCCGACTGCCGTCCAGAGTTTGTTCAGGCGTTTGAAGCCCTGGCGAACCTGGCGACAAAAGCTGGAGTGGATGGTGAAAGCCTGAAAATCCATGCGCCCTTGATTCAAATGACCAAAGCGGAGATCATAAAAAAGGGTTTGGAGTTGAATGTGGATTACGGCCTGACCCACAGTTGCTATCAACCGACCCCGGACGGAACCTCGTGCGGAAGGTGCGACAGTTGCCGCTTGCGACGCAAGGGATTTTTAGACGCGGGCGCGGTCGACCCGCTAAATTACGTCGACTGATTTTTTTGGAAAGAATATTTTATGAACCAAAAAGGGACGATCAATAGGGAAAGGGTTCGGTTAAACAACCACTCGCCGCAAAGCCGGACCACGGTCCACGGCAAGGCCGCCGCCTTGTTTGGGATTCCTTTCGCGGGCGTGGGCATTTTCATTATTATGATCAGCCTGGGAAAAGTGGACGTCGACCCATCCTCAATCCATGCTCCGCTTTGGGTCCTGGGCGTTGCCGGCTGGGTTTTTGCCGCGGCTGGATTGTTCCTTATTTTTCACGGCTTCGACGGTATGCGGCGCGAAACGGAAAGAAAACGGGGAATGGAGCAATACCCCCGTCAGCCTTGGATGTGGGACCATCCCTGGGACCCGGCGGGCTACACGGACGATAAACTCACGCCCATTCTGAGCCATATGGGCGGCTTATTGTTTATGGGAATTTTCCTTTCCATTTTCAATTGGTGGGCGTTTTTTTCAGACGACGGAGGGCTTTTCATTGTCATGATTGTCGGGTTATTTGACCTGATACTGATCGCCATCTTCGGCAATTTGATTTATAAGATCATTCAGTTCGTCAAACATGGAAAGTCCCGGCTCCGTTTTGGCCAATTTCCTTTTCACCTTGGCGAGACCGTTTCCGCCGCGATTGAAAACCTGCCGCAGGGAATAGATACATTGAAACTGAACCTGAGATGCGTCGAAGAACGCTATGAAACTTCCGGGTCCGGGGACAACCGCTCGCAACGGGTGGTGAGTTATCAGGTCTACGGCGAAGAGCGGATGCTGAAAGCCCCTTCGGAAATTGCCAACGTTGGACGTAAGATGAAATGGGACTTGCCGGGCGAAGCGGAGTTGGCGACGCGGCTGAGCGAGCGACCCGCCTGGTTTTGGGAGTTGGAAGCGGAGGGAGAAATTTCCGGCGTGGATTTTAAAGCGCTGTACCTATTGCCCGTGTACGCAAAAAGTTAAATTCAGATTTGCTCCGAACCGGTTATAATGTCCGGACAGCGGCGGGCGACTCGCCAAAAAACATCCAAAACGCCAGCGTAGCTCAGGGGTAGAGCTACTGATTTGTAATCAGTAGGTCGGGGGTTCGATTCCCTCCGCTGGCTCCATATAAAATAAGGGTTTATCGTTTCGACGGTAAGCCCTTTTTTTATTGGGGTATCCTTTTTGTTATGATTGGCGGCGGATAGCGGCAGAAGCCCAG
>JAJDBD010000079.1 GCA_029261575.1 Nitrospinaceae bacterium
TCATTTATCTGGCTCCCTTGGTTCCCTTAGGGTTGACTCCGGAGAATGAGGTTCGTTTTTTAATGGTATCGTTTCAGAACTTTATATTCGGAACCATTGAGTTGGCGATTTTCGTTTTGACGGTGAAACCGGGAGACGCGACGTTTAAAAAAGACCATGTCGGGCAATTGTTTGGCCACACCCTGCCGATTGCCGCCGCTCTGATCGGCCTGTCGTTTTTTGCCCGGAGCAACCTGGCTCCGGTTACTCCCTTGCAACTTGGCCTTGTGGCGGTCGTTTTTACCGTGGGTTCCGTGTTGAGAGTGGTCGCCATTTACCAGATAGGCCGGTTGGGGTTCAAATTCGACATCGTGTTCCGGGAGAATCAAAAGGTCAAAAGCGACCAGTTTTATCGATGGGTCCGTCATCCTTCTTACGGGGCGATGATGCTGGTGATCCTGGCTTACGCCCTGACGGCGCAGGATATTTGGGCGGCGGGGCTGGGTTTGTTTTCCGCCTGGTTCGGATTCCAGTTTCGCATTCATTATGAAGAGAAAGCCCTGCTGGAGCATTTTGGAGAAGAGTACGCCCGTTACCGCCAGAGAACGGGAATGTGGTTGCCCCGGCTGAACGTTTTATTCGGGAAATTCAGAAAATTCGGGAAATAAAGTTTTCCACCAGGGCACGGTTTCGGTTAGACCGCCAAATTCCGTGGGCATTTGAAAAAGATAGGCCAGGGCGCAGAGTAGAATGATGTAGGCGTAGCTTGAGGTATAGAAAAGCGGCAGGTTTAATTTTATGTCCTTAAACTTTTTGTTTTGCGGGTCGGCCAGGCCTTTTACCCTATGCAAGTTGGAAAAGGCCATGAGCAGGCAAATGATCCAGGGGGAGTAATTGAAAATGGCGATTAAAAACCCAAAGGGCAAGGCCGCGACGGCGCACAGCGGGGCCTTGGCCCAATGGTTTTTGGTGACGTCGTCGATGATATTCAAAACGGCCAGATAACAGACGATGTAAAACAGGGACGACAGACCCAGCCATATTAGTATGGAGAGAATAATCGAGCCGCCGGCAATGTCTTCCCAACCCAGAATCATGCCGGGAAGAATAGCAAGCTACAGGCCCATGGGCAATGGGGTTATCTTGAAGCAGACCTTGGCGCAATTTGACTGCGGTAGGAAAAAGGGGAAGTTTATTTTCACCCTCACCCAGCCCTCTCCCGTCGAGGGAGAGGAATTATTTAAGGTTCTTCAATTTGGAGCCGCGCCTCAAATTCATACCAACATTTTGGGAAGGCCTCCCTTCTACCCTGGGGGAGCGCTCACGGAGCTACAGGCGAAGATGAGGGGATAAGGCATGACTGAAAAAAGACAAGCATTCGGCAAGGAGGGCGAAAAAGCCGCGGTCAAGAAGCTCAAGAAACTGGGCTATCGGATTCTGGAGACCAATTATCGCGCCTCTTTCGGGGAAATCGATATCGTGGCGGAGCACGACGCCATGGTCGTATTTGTGGAAGTCAAATCCCGGACGACCACTGATTTTGGATTGCCCGCCGCCGCAGTGACTGTCGCCAAACAAAAGAAGCTCGTCCGGCTCGCAAAAAGTTTCTTGGCCAAACACAAAATAACGCAAAGAGATTGCAGGTTTGATGTAGTTTCCGTGTTGGGCGAACCTGGCAATCCGAAGTCCTGGGAGGTTGAGGTGATACCAGATGCCTTCAGGGGTTAGATTAAATAATTTTATTTAAATATTTGATTTTATTTGTATAATTGTTTTTTTATTTTGAGACTGTATTTTTGTTTTGACGGACAGGATAATAGGGTTTTAAAACTGGCTGGGAGTCTTGATATATATTTACCGGTCGGGCGGGACGGTTGGCTTTTCAAAAGGTTTGAGACTGATTACTATAAAACAACAGCATGGAGTGAAACCAAATCAGGCTGACTTTAATCAGGAGATAATAAGTGGCGTCGATACTTGATAAGCTAAAAAATATGTTTGGTCCCGGTGGGGAGACAGATCCTTCGGCCCAAACGGTTGCAGATAAGCCTGTGGTGGCGGATTCCAGGCAAGAGATCGCTCCGACTTTTGAATCAAATCCAGAACCGACCCCGGCTCCGGTATCGCCTCCGCCGATGGAAGAGCTGGCGCCGACGCCCATGATGCGCACAGTGATTCAGGCCCCGCTCGTTTCGGACGCGGCGGAGTTGCCGGAATCGGATGAAATATTGATACGCGCCCAACCCAGCCCCACCGGGGATCAATGCGTTTTTCGGATCAATCGACCCTTATTCCCAGGGCATTCCTGGTTTTTTAAGGATTTCGAGAGCGCCGAAGGGTCGCCTTTGGCGGAGGTTATATTTACCCACGACGAAGTGGAAACTTTATTGGTCCATGAGCAAAGCTTTACGATCACCCGTTATGACAAAAATAATTTTGAGTGGGAAAAGTTTGCCAAGGAAATTGGGATTACGGTCCGCGAAACGCTTCAGGAGGGCGGTCCTGCTTTAAAGGAATCGATCATTCGGGACATGCCGGGCGAGGAGCAGATCCGCACGGACATTCAAAAAGTGATCGATTTGGAAGTCAACCCCGGCGTCGCGGGACACGGCGGGCAAATCACGCTGACCGGCATCCAGGGCAACACGGTGAATATTCAAATGGGAGGCGGGTGCCAGGGCTGTAGCTCGGCGGACCTGACTCTTAAAATTGGCATCCACAACGCCTTTCGTAAGGCCGTGCCCTTTGTTGGCGCCATTTACGACGAAACCGACCATGCGTCGGGATTGAACCCTTACTTTAGCTGAAGATATCCCATGCCAAAACTAACCAGATTCAAAGTTACAATTGATACGGGCGACGTCGGAACCGACGAGCCGGTTTGTTTCAATATCAACAGCCATAAAGTTCCCTTTGAGGATTTAAAGGGAAGCGCCCAGGCCGGCCAAACCTTCGAGGGCGGGTTTGAAGTGAACAGCTTCGCCCATAGTTTGACCCTGGTGGGACCCGAAACGGGCCAATGGAATATTAAAAAGCTGAAGGTCGATCTGGACCTGGAAGGCGTCGAGCCGTATTCCGTGACCTTCGGAGAAGTGACTCTGGACGAAACCAACGAAGTGAATATTTGGAGAGACCCGCCCGTTCCCACGTTTGACGTCTGAGGTCTTGGGCAGGGTCGGCTATTGTGACGAGAGCGTTTGAACCGCGAGGTTGGTCGAGGGCGTAAATTCCCGGCGGTTGAAAACCGCCTGCAGATCCCCCAGGGCAACGTAGTCTTTCACCGTCGTTTCCGTGGGAACCAGGTGTTTGGAACCCCAGATGAAAAGGTTTCCGGTTTTGGTTTTGAATATTTCCTTGGGGATTTTAATATCCAGCAACAACTCCTGGGGTTGCCTCCACTCTTCGCTATCTTCCTCCAGCCGCGTTTCCTTTTCCGTCATTACTTTAACGGACATTTTGTCGAAGCCTTTTTCCGGGATGGTGTGAATGGTGAACGCGGCTCCCGGTTTTACGGTTCCGTACACTCCGTTTCTGAAATTGTAAAAGGCGGCCAATATGTCGTCCTGAATGATTCCATTGGGGATGGGTTCTTCTTTTTGGAGCGCCAAACTGCGGTTTTTATATTTGACCCAGCGGTTTATGCCCTGTTGGTAATCCAGGTTGTTGACGGTTTGTTCGGTCTCGTCGCCGATGATGACCTCTCTTTGGAATTTGGCGGTGCGGACGCGGGAACCCTGGTCGATAATTTCAAAGGTGGATTTGTAAATGTGTTTTCGGTAGGAGGTGAACCAACCGACCACGCCTTTGGTTTCGAAGGTTAATTCTGCCTGGTAGCGGCCCTCTTTTTTGAAAAAACGGATTTGGGAGGTGGCCGCTTTTTTGAACCACAGGAAACCAATATCATAAAAAAGAGATTCGCCGTCGAACCGGCGGATATCGCCGTTGGGTTGAAAATTGGAATATTCCCCCCGGGCCAGACCGGTTTTAGCGACGGGGTCGGCTCCGATGAGGGAAGGCGGAAACAAACCGGCCGCCAGCAGGAAAAAAAACAGGAGACGGATTTTTACGGACTGAATTGGTTTGGGACCGATGGTCATGATGATATCCCGCAAACATTCTCAATTAAGGGCGCCTCTAAAAATGGATCATGGCCGTGAGCGGCCCTTATGAAATAGGGGCCAGCGAGTTGCCAAAAGCGAAAATATCCAATTAATTAGAGGTCTCCTTAATTTCAAAAAATTTGAAAAAAAATATTTTATAATTTATTATAAATCAACTGGCAAATAATAAAATTGTTATTATTGGCCTCATCCAACCAGGATTAATTTTTTAAACGTTTTTATGAAATTTGAGAATTATGAGCACGGAAACCCTTCCCGCTCCGGGAATTGAAGAAGACCAGGACGGGCAAACAAAAATAGATTACCTGCCGCTTTATAAAGTGGTGTTTTGGAACGACGAGGTCACCACCATGGAATTTGTGGTGCGCATGCTTTTGAAAGTCTTTGCCAAAGACTTTAACGCCGCGGAAAGATTGATGTACGAGGTGCATAGCTCCGGCCAGGCCGTGGTGGACGCCCTGCCATTGGAACGGGCCGAGTTTAAAGTCCAGCAGGTACATACTGCGGCGGCCATGGAGGACTTTCCTTTCACCTGCACCATCGAACCCGACTTTTAAGCGTCCGCTCGTTTATTTCCTCTCCTCCATGGGGATATACTCCGCCGAAGCGTTTCCCGTATAGATTTGGCGCGGCCTGCCGATTTTAAAGTCCTCGTCCGCCTGGGATTCTTTCCATTGCGCAATCCAGCCGGGAAGCCGCCCCATCGCGAACATGACGGGAAACATGTTGACCGGAATGCCCAAGGCCTGATAAATGATTCCCGAATAAAAGTCGACGTTGGGATACAATTTTCTTTCTATAAAATAATCGTCCTTGAGGGCTATTTCCTCCAGTTCCAGAGCCACGTCAAAGAGAGATTCCTCAATGTTCAGCTTTTCCAACTCGTCGTCGATATTGCTTTTTACAATCTTGCTTAGCGATTCTTTAACGTTCAGTTCTCCCAAAATTTCATGCGCCATGTTTTTAATGATCTTTGAACGCGGATCGAAGTTTTTGTAAACCCGATGGCCAAACCCCACCAGACGGAAGGGGTCGTTCGGGTCTTTCGCTTTATCGATGAATTTTTTGACCCCGCCGCCGTCTTCAATTATTTTTTGCAACATTTCTATGACCGCCTGGTTGGCCCCTCCGTGCAACGGACCCCAAAGGGCGTAAATGCCCGCCGATACGGAAGCGTACAGGTTGCACCGGGAACTGCCCACCAGACGAACCGCGCTCGTGGAACAGTTTTGCTCGTGGTCCGCGTGCAGGATCAACAGTATGTTTAGAATTTTTGCCACCGTGGGATCGACCTGGTATTCCTCGCACGGGTTGGAGAACATCATCTTGAGAAAGTTGGCCGTGTAGCTCAACGAATTGTCCGGGTAGGGCAGGGCCTGGCCGATGGATTTTTTATAACTGTACGCCGCGATGGTGGGAAGTTTGGCCATCAGCCGATGGATGGAAATTTCTATTTCGCGTTCGTCCAGGACGTTCAACTGGTCCTGGTAAAACGTGCCCAACGCGCCCACAACGGCGCTGCACACCGCCATCGGATGCGGGTTGCTGGGAAAGCCGTCGTAAAAATTCTTGATGGACTCGTGCAACATGGAATGCCGGGTGACATGGTAGGAAAAATAATCCATCTCTTTCCTGTTGGGCAGGTGACCGTAGATCAGCAGATAGGCGGTTTCAATGAAATGGCTTTTTTCCGCCAGGGTTTCGATGGGAATTCCCCGGTAGAGCAGGATTCCTTTTTCGCCGTCTAAAAAGGTGATGGAGCTTTTACAACTTCCTGTGCTAACGTATCCCGGATCAAATGTGATCAACCCGGTTGCGGAACGCAAGCTGGAGACGTCCAGGGCTTTTTCATCGCGGGTCCCCTCGATGACCGGGAGTTCGTAGGTCTTGCCTTCGAAAATTAATTTTGCGGTTTTAGACATGAGACCCTCCAGAAAGGATTTTTAAAGTGGACCTTTTTGATCGTCTTTCCTAACCATTAATATAGCAAATCTTCAAAAATAAATAGTTGAAAACGGCGCATGCATTTTTGGCGCTCCAAAGAGCCGGAAGCAAACGGATAAATGAAAAACAAGAATATACTTTTATATCTTATGTTGGCGGGAATCGTTCTCGGCGGTTTTTGCGGCTGGATGTTTGGCCGGCAGATGGAGGCGGTGGACTGGATCGGGGAAATATTTTTGAACGCCCTGAAAATGCTCGTGGTTCCATTGGTCTTTTCGTCGATGATCGTCGGCATTTGCGGATTGGGCGATATTCGCAAGGTGGGGCAAACGGGATTGATCACGCTGTTGTATTTTGGAGCCACCACCGGTTTGTCGGTGGTGGTGGGTCTGGCCCTGGTCAATTGGATCCAACCCGGCGTGGGTTTGGAGATGACGGGAGAGTTTTCGGAACAGATGGGCCACCGCAAGGAGGCGGGCATAACCGATATTTTTAAAAGTTTCGTTTCGCCCAACCTGATTCAATCCATGGCCAAAATGGATATCCTGCCCATCATCATATTTGCCCTGGTCTTTGGCGGCGTGCTCACCACGATGGGCGAAAAGGGCAAACGAATGGTCGACCTTTTTGATACGTTGAACGAGGCGATCATGAAAATCGTCGAGTTGGTTTTGTACGTTGCGCCCTTGGGTGTGTTCGCCCTGATCGCCTCAAAACTGGGAGCGGCAGGGGGCGGGGATTTGTTTTTCGCGGAGCTTTATAAAATAGGAAAATACGCGGCGGCGGTTATTGTGGCGTTGCTGATTCACGGCGTCATCGTCCTGCCGGCGATTCTGTATTATTTTACCCGGCGAAATCCCTTGGAATATCTGAAAAACGTCGCCCCCGCATTGACGACCGCTTTTTCGACGTCCAGCAGTTCCGCCACTTTGCCCGTGACCATTGAATGCGCGGAATTCAACAACAACATTCCCAAAAAATCCTGCCTGTTCGTTTTGCCTCTCGGCGCCACCGTCAACATGAACGGCACGGCGCTGTACGAAGCGGTGGCCGCCATATTCATCGCCCAGGTGGCCGGGATTGAGCTTGGGTTCACCGGTCAGGCGATTATTTTTGTGACCGCCACCCTCGCCGCCATCGGGGCCGCAGGGATTCCCGAAGCCGGGTTGGTGACCATGATTGTGGTTTTGCAGTCTGTGGGTTTGCCGTTGGAGGGGATCGGTATGTTGCTGTCCATCGACTGGTTTCTGGACCGTTGCCGGACGACGCTCAATGTGTGGGGAGATTCCATCGGCGTGGCGGTGGTCGACGCGCTTGAAAAAAAATACGTGGAAGGAGGAGATTAATTTGATTACTTTGGTTCTTGTAGGATTGTTGATCGGAATCCTGGCTTCCGGAACCGGACTGGGCGGGGGTTTTCTGGTCGTCCCTTATTTACTGATGCTGGGGAAAGACGCCCGGCTCGCCGTGGGCACGTCGTTTATTTATATTCTGATCGTCGCGATTTCATCCCTGATCGCCCATTTTCGCGAGGGCAATCTGGACGTCAAAACCGGCCTCCTTTTAGGCCTGGGCGGGGTGGTCGGGGCGCAACTGGGACCGCTTATTTTGAAACACGTTCCCAACGTCGGGTTCAAATGGGCGTTTGGTTTGTTTTTGATCGGCGTCGGCGTGTGGACCATTGCCCAGACCAGGGCCTGAAACCGGTCGATAATACTTCTCGTTGCCTGCGGGACGGCGGAAAAAGGGCCTTCCTAAAAAGCGCTTTTGGCTGTGAGCGGCCCCTTATGAAATAAGGGCCAGCGAGTTGCCTGAAAGTAGAATATTGAATTACTTGAAGGAAATTACTTTTGCCGGGTTCCCCTCACCAGACGAATCGCGAACGGTCCGTCGCCGAGTTTGTTGATCCAACTGGAGCGCCCTTTTACCAGGCTGAACATCATGGCCCGGTCGCCGTTCACCGTGTCCGTCCAGGAACAATCGGCGCCGCCCTCTTCAAAAACCGAGGGGATGTAAATTTCGTTCCTGCCGAAATCGCGATTGCTGAAACTCTTGTCGAAAATGGTTTTCATATCTTCCAGGTTGGGAACGCGCCAGTCGTCGTAGCCCCCAAACTTTTCCGCATTTTTTTCCTCGACAAATTTTTGACCTTTTTCAAGATGCATCCAGCGTTTGGTCATTTGCCGCGAGTCGGTTTTAGACCAGGTCAAGCCGGTTTGGGCGTCGGTAACAGTTTCGTTTCCATTATCCGTAAATCTTTCGTCAGACATAAGTTGCCTCGTAAAAACCAGGGTTATACAACACTTGGATGATATCTAAATCCAACCCGGTTTTAAAGCGGGAAGATAAAACCTCGCGTTATTTGGCGGAAAAATCCAGACCCTGAAATTCGTACCGGACATGCCGGGGGAAAACGAGTCTGAAAAAGCTCCCTTCAAAGGGCGGCTGGAGTTTTTCCGCGATGGTTACCTTACTATCAAACCGGCTTTCTTCGCAGGAACGGAAAAAGCACCAGCGCATTCTGATGGGGTACATCCGGTCGCGTTTAAAGATAATCCCATAGACGTCCCGTCCGTTGAAAAAAAACTGCAGGACAAACCGGGTATGATTTATTTGAAACGTTTTTCCCTTGGGAAGTTTTTTTAAATTGACCGGATTGGGAACGGTGAAGCTTAAATTGGGATATTGCCTGAGGGAAATTCTTCTTTTGACCATGAGACAGGCCGAGGAGGAAGGAAAGAAAAAAGGCCGGTAGAAAAAATCCCTACCGGCCTTTTTGAAAACTTAATCTAAACCCGAGGGTGAAACCCTCTGGGGATATCAACCGCCTCGATTATTTGTAGGTAGGATGATAAGCGCCACAATCGGCGTTGCTGACCAACGGTTGCTTCATGTAGCCAGCAAGGCTCTGACCCATCTGGCCTCGATAAGCTCCGTCGGAATTGTCGCCCTGACAGTCGCCTACAACCAGACCGCGTACGGAAGCTTGTTCAACCGTGCGCTGAGCTTTCCAGCTTTGCTCGGACTGGGAAGAACCGAACTGTTGGTAAGCGTCTACGCCAGTGCTCGGATTGATTCGGCGCGTATGGCGAGATTTTGCGTTAACATTATTGGTATGTGCGCGAGCAGAGGCGCCCATCTGCATCATGGTTTGTCCAACGCCCATTACGCTAGAGTCTACCCAAGTGTTTTGACCTGGGACCATTTCATCTGCCACGGCTTGAGAGCCGAAGGACAATACGGCTAAAATTGCAAAAACAAAAACAGACTTTTTCATTTCCTGCCTCCCCGTTAAAATTAAGGTTTGCAAATTAAAGCTCTAAACTCAAAATGCCTTAAAATTTGCGGTAAAAACTTTTACCTCTTCCTCGTTTTGAAACGCTACAATATATTAAAAATTCGCTCAGGAATTATAAGGTATTCCTCGATTGCCAGAACTTATAATCTTATGAACGTTTTGTCAATAAAAAAACATGATTTGCCGGTTTTTTTTAAGCGGTAATAAACCAGACTCCCAGGTTCCTGCACAATTTATTCAATGAATTCAAGGGAAAGGCTCGGTTTCGTTGCATTCCCCTCATTTTTATTAAATATTTTCAATTGGTTAGCTTATTTTGTTGGGAAATCGGCGCTTCTTTTTTATAATGAGTTTGCCACGACCCCGAATTTTATTTAACAAATTTCCAGGAAGTCATAAATGCAATTTGACAAGTTATTTACCCTCAATGAAGCCAACGCACTGGTTCCGGAGTTGCTCGAAATTTTCCCCAAAATTCAGGATCTTGCTCATTCCCTGAGTCATGATTTTCCCGACGTTCAGCAGGCGCAAAAAAACGCCAAGTTTAACGGCGGTAGCGTGCAGGGAGGCGATTACCTGAATCACGCGTTCCAACTGACGCGGCTGACCCGAAGGCTGGAAGAAAAAGGCGTCATCCTTAAAGGTCTGGACGCCGGTCTGGCGGATTTCCCCAACCTGCGGGACGGCAAGGAGGTTTTTCTTTGTTGGAAATTTCCCGAAAAGGAAATTCGTTATTGGCACGACGTCGACTCTGGATTCGCTGGTCGGCAACTGCTTTAGGGTCAAACTCAGCGCTCAAGCGGAACCGGTATTTTTAAGTTTTTTGTACAGTTTGCGTATCTGCTTTACCAACTGAGGATTCCCCGTCAGCGCGGTACTTGCCGTCAAACTGCTTTTGTCTCCCGAGAAATTTTCAAAAGCTCCCCCGGCCTCCAGCGCCAGAATTTTGCATGGGGCGTAGTCCCAAATATAAGCCAGGGGATCCACCATGACGTCCACGGCTCCGCGTATGGCCATATAATGACCGAAAGCGTCTGGATATGTTCGGACCAGAGCCGCTTTCTGGTTCAATTGATTGAACAGTTTCAGGCAATTCTGCATCTTAAAGCAATAACGGTCGCCCGTCGCTATCACCGCGCGGTCGAGTTTGTCGTTCCTGGAAACGCGGAGCTTTTGGGATCCGCAAAACGCGCCCTTGTTTTTTACCGCCCAGACGCGCTCCTTCAGGGCCGGAAAGGAAACGATTCCAATCACTGGTTCTCCATTGTGGAGCAAGGCAAGCAGGGTGGAAAATAAGGGCAGACCGCGGATGAAAGATCGGGTTCCATCGATAGGGTCGATCGTCCAGACCCATTCCGCGCTGGAATTTTCATTGCCGAATTCCTCTCCGATGATTCCGAAACCGGGAAACTTTCCGGAAAGTTTTTTTCGCAAAATTTCTTCGGCGTTTTTGTCCGCAATGGTGACGGGGCTTTGATCCGATTTCGTTTCCACGGAAAAGTCCGTCCGGAACCATTTTAGAATTTCCGTTTCCGCCGGTTTCAGGCAGGACAGGGCGGCGTTTTTGATTTCCAACAGGTCCATAATGTCGTTTCCAAATAATTCGATTGCTTAGCCGGGCTGTTTAACTATAATTGGATTTTTTAATTTTAAAAACAATTTATCACACCACGCCGTAAATTATGAAAACTGACAAGCAGTTGATGATAGGTATTATCTCGTGTTTTGCCATCGCCATCGCGTTTTTCCTGGTCATCGTCTGGGAAATAAAAAAATCCATCGATTACGACGCCAAGGTCAGAAAAATGGCCAAAAAGGATAATGAGATCACCCTGGAAGACAACCGGGATTTCAGCATCTATGAAGCCGCGATAGGAGCGGACGGACGCGAAATGGTTCTGATTCCCGAAGGCGTCTTCACCCGCGGGGCGCTCATAGGCGGATTCGATGAAAAACCGCAACAGGAAATATTTTTGGCCGCGTTCTATATAGACAAGTACGAGGTTAACGTAGAGTCTTACAATAAGTATAGAAGGGCCGCCGATTACGTTGAGCCGTCGGTTCCTTTTTTTGAGGGCGACCATGAATTGATGAAAGTTCCGCAATACCCCGTGGTGGGAGTTTCCTGGTACGACGCAACCAATTATTGCCAATGGGCCGGCAAGCGCTTGCTCACCGAGGCGGAATGGGAGAAGGCCGCTCGCGGCACCCATGGATTGATCTATCCCTGGGGAAACGAAATGGCCTCCAAACGCCTCAACCTGGGCGGCAAGGCGGATGGGTTTGAATATTTCGCGCCCGTCGGAAGTTTCCCCATGGGACGCAGCGTCTACGGCGTATACGACATGGCGGGAAACGTTTCCGAATGGGTCAACGATATGTACAACCAGTTTTATTATGACGGCGCGCCTATGATGAACCCCACGGGCGCCGAGGATGAAAGTAACCGCGTTTTTCGCGGAGGTTCCTGGGACTCGAGAAGCGCGGACGTTCGCGCCGCCAAGCGCTATGCCGCGTCGCCCGGAAGAAAAGACAGCGTCCTGGGGTTCCGTTGCGGAGTCTCAAAAAAGGATTTTCAGGAAGCCAGTTGATTTGACTTGCCATCCCTTCAGTTCCTCCCATTGAATACCTCTCGATTCACAACCCTGGTTTTTGTTTTTTTCTTTCTGTCGGGCGCCGCCGGAATCGTTTACGAAGTGGTGTGGACCCGTCTGCTCGCCCTCGTCATGGGCAACACGCATTTTTCCATTGCCACCGTCCTCACGGCGTTCATGGGCGGACTGGCCCTGGGGAGTTACTGGGGCGGAAAAACGATCGACCGGATGAAGAACCCGTTAATGGTTTACGCCGTCCTGGAGGCCGCCATCGGCGTTTATTGTTTGGCGATTCCCTTTTTGATCGACGGCGCATTTCCGCTGTTCAAGTGGATCTACCAAAACTTTTCCGAAAGGTATCTGGAGGCCAGCTTGTTGCGCTTTGCCGTTTGCGCCGCGATTTTAATCCTCCCCACGACCTTGATGGGCGCCACCCTGCCGACGCTTGGCAAATTTCTGGCCCGCGACGAAAGGTTCATTGGAAAAGACGTGGGCGGTTTATACGCCGTCAATACGTTCGGCGCTATGACGGGCGCTCTGGCCGCCGCCTATTTTTTGATGCGCAGTTTCGGCGTCCATGGAGCCTTGTATTTAGCGGCGGGAACCAATCTGTTCATCGCTCTCGCGATTTTTATCTTTCTCAACAAACCGGCGCCGCTTGTCAAACCGTCCGGAGACGTTGGCCGGGATCAACCGACGGAGGATTTCAGTTCTTCTCCCAATCTCGTTGCCCTGACCTTGATCTGTTTTGGCCTGTCAGGAGCCACCGCCATGGTTTATCAACTGGCCTGGACCCGAATTTTTTCGCTTCTGTTGGGTTCCTCGGTGTACGCGTTTAGTTTGATACTCGCTACGTTTATTCTGGGCCTGGCGCTGGGCGCTTCGTTTCTTGCCCGCTGTGGCCGTTGGTTTGGGGACCCGGTAAGAACGTTTGGGCTGACGCAGATGGGGATCGGTTTTTTTGCCCTGGCGGGATTGCCTTTTTTTGAAAAGATACCGTTTTTCAACCGGTGGGTGTATCAAAACTGGGGGCAGGAGTTTTCCGTGGCGCAGGGATCCAATTTTCTCGCCATCCTGATGTTTTTGGCGCTCCCCACTTTTTTGATGGGCGCGCAGTTTCCTCTGGCGATCAAAATCGTCGCGCGCAAACTGGAGAACCTGGGCGGCCAGGTCGGGCGGGTGTATGCCTCCAATACCGTCGGCGCCATTCTGGGTTCTTTTCTGGGCGGTTTTATTTTCATTCCACTGGTGGGAGTGCAGAACGCCATTTTATGCGCCGTTCTTTTGAATGTGGCTTTGGGAATTGTTCTACTCGGTTTTTCCAAAAGCGTTCCCGACGCGGTAAAGTATTACGCGTTGCCCGGGTTGCTGTTTCTGGCCGTTTTTCTTGGAAACGCGATTCCGCAATGGGACAAGGCGATCATTTCCAGCGGCTCCTTCATGCCTTACCGGATTGAAGAGTTGGAAGAGGCGGTCCAACAGAAAAACAAAATCCTGTATTACAAAGAGGGAATTCACACCACCGTCACGACAGAGCTGGCCAATTCCGGAAATATTTTTTTACGGGTCAACGGCAAGACGGACGCCTCTCTGGCTCTGGATATGCGGACGCAATTGTTGTCCGGATACTTGCCGCTTCTACTCCATCCCAAACCGGAAACCGTCGCCGTGGTCGGGCAGGGGAGCGGGGTGACTCTGGGCGCGGTCGAGCGCTTTCCGGTAAAGGACGTCGATCTGGTGGAAATCTCGCCCGCCGTGATCGAAGGCTCGCGGTTTTTTTCGCCTTTCAATCATCATTCCCTCGACGATCCCAGAGTTCGCGTTCGCCTGGAGGACGGGCGCAATTTTCTGGCGTTGACGGACAAGACTTACGACGTGATCGTTTCCGAACCGTCCAATCCCTGGATATCCGGAGTGGGCGCGCTGTTCACCCGCGATTTTTTCGAGATCGTAAAAAGCAAATTGAATCCCAAAGGCGTGATTTGTATCTGGGTTCATACCAACATGTCGCCGGAGGATTTCAAGTCGATCATAAAAACCTTTTTGTCGGTTTTCCCCGCCGTCACCATGTGGGAATCCATCGTGGGGGACGACTATTTGTTGATCGGTTCCGGCGAAAACTATTCCTTGTCCAATAAAACCTTGCAGGCGACGATTGAAGGCCGGAAGACGGGAAGAGACCTGGCGGGTATCGGTATAAAATCCGCTCGCGATTTACTGAGTCTGATGGTCATGGACCGTCGCGCTCTGGAAAAGTTCGCGGGCGAAGCGCCGATCCATACCGACGATAATTCTCTGTTGGAATTTAACGCGCCTGAGTATATTTACAAGGACGAGCGCGATATTCTGGTCCGCCAGATGGACCCTTATGTAAAGTCCGATCCCGCCTTGATGGATTTTTCGGATCTCGAAGGGACGGAACGGGAAGCCGCACGGGAGAGCCTGCGGAACATACCGCGCTCGGAAAGCCAGATCGGCGAAATCAAACGGGCGGCCCGAATCGAGGGGCTACTGGACCGCGCCCTGGAGCATTTCAAAAAAGGCGAGGCGAATCTGGCGTTAAAGAATTACGAGGAAATTCTCCGGCTGGATCCTCGTCATATTTTGACCCTGACCAATCTGGGAAATCTTTTATCTTCGCTGGATTTGCCAGACCGCGCCGAAACCGTCTATCAAAAAACCATCGAGATCAATCCGTATTATATTTTCGGCCACCTCAACCTGGCCAAGCTTTGGATCGGCGCCGGGCGGGCCGGCAAGGCGATCAAAATCCTTGAGCCTGTTCTGGAGTGGTATGCCGGGGACCGGGAAGTCTGGTTGTATCTGGGACTGGCGCATTCCTTTCAGAAGAACGCCGGTCAGGCGACGGCGTATTTCAATCGCGCCTTGATTGCGGACCCGGATTACGCCGCGACGCATTATTATTACGGATTGCATCTTCGCAACACACGGCCTGGCGAGGCCAAAAAGCGCCTGAAGCGCTTTCTTGAGCTGGCGAAACGAAAAGACAGCGTGGACGATAAAATGATATCTCAGGCGCAAAAATCTTTAGGGAGTCTCTAAGAATTAATTATGACCCTGGTTGCGTTAACTGCCTCCAGGCGCTTGCCTGGGCAAAAAATCCTAAAGAACCTTTGAACCGATAGCGGGCGGACTGTATACTCTCAAACTCGCTTTCCAACAACAAACGAAAAAAACTCAATCATGTCTCGTAAAATTAAAACCATCTGGGTTTGCTGTTGCTTCCTTATTTTTATCGGATTTGCCGCTCTATCCGTAATGGATCAAATTCAGTTCTCGCACGTCAAAAAGGCCGAAATGCGGCAGAGGCATATGGAGGAAAAGAAAAAAGCCGAGAAGGTTCTGAGTAAAAAAATAGCCTCCGATAAAAAACTGAGACGCCTTGCCGAGTTGAGCGCTTTGGGCAAATACGACGAAGCCGAGGCCGAGGCCAAAAAGATTTTACAAAATTTTCCAGACAGCGCCGAGGCCTACACCTGGCTGGGAATTGTTGCGGTCAAACGGGGACAAAAAATCGAGGCGCTGGATTATTTTTTGAAATCCTCCGAACTGGAATCCGGCAGGGAACAAAACCTCGTCTACTGGGGCCTGACCCTGACGATGTTGGAACGATATGAAGAGGCTCTTCCGAAATACGCGGCGGCGGTCAAAATCGATCCCTTGAACAGCAACGCTCTGGCTTATTGGGGAGCGTCCCTGAACCAACTGGGAAAATATTCCGAAGCGGTTTTGAAGTTGGAGGAGGCGGTCGCTTTGAACAAGTTCAATGAAGCCGCTTATGGAAACCTGGTGGATGCCCTTTACCACTCCAGGGAATACCAACGGGCGTGGAAAGCGGTGGCCCGCGCCCGGAGAAATAAAATGAAAATTCAGGAAAACTCCCTGGACAGATTGCGGAACGCCATGCCGGACCCCAATCCAGAATAGCCGTGTCGGAGTGAATTCAACTGGCCTGAAATCCCCCCTGTTTTCTGTAACGTTTTGCAATTAATAGACTTATTATGTGGTGCAAAAATTTTTGAAATTTGTTAATATATCGCGGATTATTATGGTTTTTGGATAGTTCCCACCCCCTCATAAATCCATGGAGGCTCATTAAGTGAAAACCCCACCCTCTGGTTGTCATCCGAATTGGGTAATCGTCCTGATCATGTTTTCCATGATTCTTTTACCGGCTCCTCTTATTGCTAAAACTTATACCGGCCCGCAGGATTCCAAATTGGTTTCCTCTCAGCATACAGGAAATGTTCTGCTGGCGTTTCGCGGACAAGGTTTCCATCTTCCGGCAGGCGAAGAGCCGGAGTCTACCAGTTCGCAAGGTTCTTCAAACCAGTTTAATTTTACCCTTGAGAAAAAAATGCCGGCTTTTGAGGGGAGTGAATCCGCCCAGCCGCAGAAAAACGAAGACGCCTTCGAGGATTTGGAAGATCCTTTTGCAGAAAAACCATTGCCAGAATTGAAAGATCCCTTTGTGGGTTACAACCGGTTCATGAATCGCGTGAACGATGGTATATACGATAATTTCATCGATCCTGTTGCCAAAGTCTATAAAAAGGTGGTTCATGAAAAAATCCGGATTTCGGCTCGCAATGTGTTCAGGAACGCTTTGTCTCCGGTGCGTTTCGTGAGCAGTCTGGCGCAGGGCGACCTGGATAAATCCGCCAGGGTATTAGGCCGTCTGGTGATCAACTCCACTGTCGGTTTGGCGGGCCTCTTCGACGTCGCTAAACATTATGAAATTGAATCGGTCAATGAAGATTTTGGACAGGCTTTGGGATTTCATGGAGTGCCGACCGGTCCCTATCTGGTTTTGCCCTTGATAGGCCCCTCCCATATGCGGGACCTCGCGGGTGGGGTGGTGGATTCGTTTTTGAGTCCCACGATTTTTCTGGCCCCCGGGTTTGCGGTGGGGACGGGGATCAACACCTATCAAAAATTAAACGACGCCTCTTTCCTGCTGGACGATAAGGAGGAGCTTGAAGAAAGCGCCGTGGACGAATATGAAAGCATGCGGGACTTTTACCATCAGTACCGCGAAGGTTTGGTTGCCAAATAAATTAGAATTTTAGTTTCTATCAGGTTTTAACAGCGGGTTCGATGGATTGTCCATCGGACCCGTTTTTTATTTCCGTTTGCGTACGGGATGAGTATGCTAGATGCATAAAAAATCAGGAGCCGAAGCGGTGAATTCGCCAAAAACCAAAAACAGCCTGGCCGGGGAAACCAGTCCCTACCTTTTGCAACACGCGGACAACCCCGTCGAGTGGTATCCGTGGGGAGAGGAAGCCCTGCAAAAAGCCAAAGACGAAAACAGACCCATTTTTTTAAGCATCGGCTATTCCTCCTGCCACTGGTGCCACGTCATGGCCCACGAATCTTTTGAAGACCCGGCCATCGCCCAATTGATGAACCAGTGGTTCGTCAATATCAAAGTGGACCGGGAAGAGCGCCCGGACGTCGATACCATTTACATGAAGGCTCTGGTTTCCATGATCGGACACGGGGGTTGGCCGATGAGCCTGTTTCTGACGCCCGCTCAGGAACCTTACTTTGGCGGGACCTATTTCCCCCCCACGCCTAAATTCAATCGACCGGGTTTTCCGCAAATCCTGCAACAGGCCCGCGATCTGTATCTCCAGGATAAAGAGAAACTGAAGTCCAGAGTGGGGCAAGTCCTGCAACGTCTGGGCGACGGCGGCTCTTCAACCGCCTCAAACTCCGGTTCCGCAAAAGAACTCATGGACGACTCCGTCCATATCATGACCGAAAAATACGACGAGGAGTATGGCGGTTTTGGCGCAGCCACAAAATTTCCCGAACCCATGATCTACTCCCTGTTGTTGCTCCATTGGTTGCGAGGCGGTTCCCAGGAGTCGCTTTTAATGGCCGATCGCAGTCTGACCAAGATGGCCGAAGGCGGCATGTTCGATCAGTTGGGCGGCGGATTTCACCGTTACTCCACCGACCGCCTCTGGAAGGTTCCGCATTTTGAAAAGATGCTTTACGACAACGCGCTACTGGCCCGGCTGTATCTGGAAGCCTTTCAGGCCACCAAACAGGATTTTCACAGCGACGTCGCAAAACGGATTTTTGAATATGTCCTGCGAGAGATGACTTCCCCTGAGGGCGGGTTTTATTCCAGTCAGGACGCGGATACCGAAGGCGGGGAGGGGCGGTTCTTTCTCTGGGAGTTGAAGGAAGTCCTGGACCTGTTGGGACCCAGAAACGCCAAGGTGATCGCCCGGCATTATGGCATGTCCGCTCCCGGCAACTTCGACCGTAAAAATATCCTTCATATAAATGAGGATCTGGAAACCATTGCCAAATCCGAGAACATTCCCATTTTCGAAATCAATCACATCGTCAACACAGGACGCAAAGCGCTTTTTGAAGCCCGCGGAAAACGCCGTCGACCCGAAACGGATACCAAGATCCTAGCCGGTTGGAATGGAATGATGACTGCCGCCTTCGCCAAAGGGTATTCGGTCTTAAGAGATCGGGCCTTGTTGGAGACGGCTCAAAAGGCCGGGGAGTTTGTGTGGAAAAATATGTGGACGGAGTCGGGACTGTTGCGGGTTTACAAAGACGGGCAAGCGAAAATTCCAGCGTTTCTTGAAGACTATGCCTGGACGATGGAAGCCTTTTTGAATCTATACGAAGCGTCGTTTGACCTGGTTTGGATTGAGCGGGCGCGGGACGTCGCGGACCGTCTGATCGCTGATTTTTGGGACGAGGACGGCGGGGGATTTTTCATGACGGGCAGGCAATACGAAAAATTGATCCATCGCCCGAAAATTTCCAACGACGAAGCCGTGCCTTCCGCCAACGCCATCGCCGCGCAGGCATTGACGACGCTGGGGCGTTTGACTGGAGAGAAAAGTTATCTGGAAAAAGCCGAAGCCGCCGTCGCCGCGTTTCGGGGAAACATGGAGGGTCGGCCCGCCTCGCACAACGGATTCTTGTGCGCGTTGGATTATTTAACCAAACCGCCGGCGGAAATTGTGATCGCCGGACCCAAGGATCACCCTGAATTTGAAAAGATGATTCAAGCGGCGCAACAGGATTTGCGTCCAGAAAAATTATTGATCCACGCGGACGGCGAAGCGGCGAAAAAACTTCTACCTCTGGCCGAGGGAAAATCCGCGCCACAAGGCGAACCTGCCGCCTGGGTTTGCCAGAACCAGACCTGCCACCCGCCCGCGACCTCCGCCGAGGCTTTGACGAACCTGCTGGAAAAACCGCCGATGATCAAGCTGAACATCTTCGACCGGGATAAGGACGTCGCCGAAAAATCCACGAAAGAAAACGCCAATTTCCTCGGCGCCATGAGTCAGATATTCAAACACTCCGGCCTCGGTCCGAGGTAAAAAGCTCGCTTAAGTTTAACGTCTAGAGTTCAGGCGTTAAACATTCGCTTGTCTCAACGAGGGTTTGGTTTTTTTGGGCAGATAAGGGACGACCTTTATTTTATGAGCTTTTTTATTTGCCGTCGCCAAATCATAGGCCGTTTGCATGCCGTACCAGGTATGAGGTGTTCCGCCAAAAGCCTTGGCCAGGCGAATGGCCATTTCAGCGGAAACCCTGCTTTGGCCGTTGAGCAGTTTGTAGAGAGTCTGCCGGGTCACTCCCAGCGCTTTTGCGCCTTCCGCAACCGTTAAATCAAACGGCTCCAAACAGGATACGCGGATAGATCGTCCGGGATGCGGCGGGTTTTTCATTGCCATTTATTTTTTCTCCTAATGGTAGTCAAGCATTTCCACGTCGTAAAACTTTCCTTTTTCAAAGCGAAAAATAATTCGCCAATTGGCTCGAACCACTACGCTCCAATAGCCTTTCCTCTCGCCCTTTAGAGGGTGCAGGCGCAAACTATGAACGTTGACGTCGTCCAAGGCGATGGCCACGTCTAAAAGGTGGATTATAAACTCGACACGTTCAATCAAGTCGACTGGAATTTTTATCCGGTCGCCTTTTTCATAGAGCCGCTTCAGTCTCTTATCCTTAAAGCTTTCTATCATCGCCAATAATTGTAAAGCGTTAATTAACAGTTGTCAATTCTGGAGCGGCTTGGATTGATTCAGGGTAAAACCCTTAAAAGCGAATCGACCATCTGGCGAATTTTGGCGCGGACCTTGTCGCTCGTGAGCTTGCCGTCCGCAAAGTCGTTGGCGTTGGAGTGGGGAATGGGTTGCACGCTGAGCACGTGCGATTCGAAAGACAGGATTTTTATCAGATCGCCGCATGCCATGAAGGAGGAAACTCCGCCCATATTGCAAAGTATACCGGCATACTTGGGTTTGGTTTCCATGGCGCCGGAGACGATATCGATGAAATTTTTCAGCGCGCCAGAGACAGAGTAGCAGTAAACCGGCATCCCGAAAACGTAGGCGTCGGCTTCTTCCATTTTTCTATACGCGTCCTGGACGTCCTGGTTGTATTCCTTCAACGGCCTGCCGTCGCAGAATTCCATTTTCAATTCGCGCAAATCCACGATCTCGCAATCGACGTTTTTTTCTTTAAGCGCCGCCGCCGTTTCCTCAACTACCAGCGCGGTTTTTGAAGTCGGCGACAGGCTTCCCTGGATGAGCAGTATCTTGGGCATGTGCGTTTTTCCTAAATGTTAACCGCTAGTTTTCAGGCGGCGGGGGAAATCTGCGGGCGCTTTCGGTCAAAAATTCATCCAGCGTCAAGGGTTCGGTCAGTGGTCCCATACCCGGAGCGAGTTTGGTTTGGTAGACGGGGGCATTTTGAAAATCTAAACTACTGAATTCGGACCCCAACATGGCGAGCATGATCAGGAATAAGGGAACCCAGGCCAGGCGGGCAACCTCTTTCCAGCTCATAGTATCTTTAGTCAGGCGCACGCCGGTCCAAAATATCAGAAACAGGATGATGAAACTGACGGCATGATCCAGAAAATTTACGAGACTTTCGTTCAATATCCAGAAAAACAAAAAGGGAGCCGAGGCGTTATGAATAAAGTTCAGGAAAAGGCCTATATTGGAGACCACCAGATTGCGCACAAAGTAGGACTTTTTGTATACAAAGAAGGTGTACAGACTCAGCAGGCCGGCATAACTTAATATGGCCGCCGCGTAGGTTATGCCCGTTGAGTAAAACTGCTTCTTCCAGAATTTGTCGCCGGGATTTTCCATATAGCCAAACCAGACGCCAAGCCCAATTACGACCAGAGAAAATACGAGAGGAACCCAGGGGCGATCGACAAAATCGCGGAAGGCCAACATTTTGTCCAACCGCTGGGTGGGCTCTACCGGGTGGTCCGGAGACAATAATTTTAGGCGCGTACGACCGACGCAGACGATATCGCCCGACTTCGCCTTGACGGTTTTGTTCGCCGGGATTTTTTCGTCGTTGATGAAGACGCCGTTTTCGCTGGCCAAATCCTTTAAAAGAATTTGACCGTTCTGATTGGAAATCGCCAGGTGCTGCGGGGACACAAAGGGGTCGTCCAGAATGATATCGTTGGAATAGGAGCGGCCTATGGTTGCGGTTTTATCGAAGACGTGACGGGACTCGACAAAGTGCCCGGTCTGGGGAAGCGCCTCGACGATCACCCGGCCCATTGAATTTCTCCTAAAAATTTTTCAAGAAATTTCCGGGCCAAAGGCTCGTTCAAACCGGACAAGCCGATTTGAATAATGTATTTGCGCGGGGAATCCCCCAAAACGGCGAAACTGAGAAAAACGTCGTGAAGCTTGGGATATTTTTTATATCCGCGGACGCAGTAGGCCCCTTTCCAGTCGTGGGCGGCGAGCTTCACAAAATGGCTCTGACAATTAAACTCCGTGACCTCGTCTTCCGTGGCTTCGGCGTAAAAATGTCCCTTGGAATATTCCTGGGAAAACTTTTTATGAAATTCCAGAGGACTCAGGCTTTCGCTTTCCAGCCAGAAAAACGCATAGCCTATGGTTCCGGTGGACAGGTCGGAAGAGAGGTAGATATCCTTTTCGCTTTCACACCACTTATAGCCGTAAAAAAAGTATTGGTTTTTTTCCGGATCCTCCAACTGACTCTTGCCCCAACATTTAATGACCTGGCCGATTAAATTTTGCGGAACCTTGAGGGATCCGAAATTTTCGAAAGTCCATTCTGATTTCAACGCCGTTGAGATCACATGGTCAAAGCGTTTGAGAACCTGGTTTTGAATGGTTTCAGTCCAGTCCTGCGGCCGGCCTTTTTCCCTCCAGGTTTTTTCAAGCTCGATAAGATATTCCACCGGAACGAGATAACTCAAATCGTTGCCCTGGATGGCGACATTCACCCCGGCAACCTTTCCTTTGGAATCGAATGCGGGACCTCCGCTCATGCCGGGGTTCACCGAGGCTGAAAGCAAAATTTGTTTGTAGGGAGTTTCGCCCACCAGGCCGTTGTAGGTTCCCTCAATAATCGTCATCCCCAGATCCAGGGGATTCCCCATGGGAAAAATCCGGCTCCCCCGCCCCAATTCGGACGAACCCAGGGAAAGGGGATTTTTGTCCGGTTTCCCCTGCAAAACAGCCAGGTCGTGCGCGACGTCGATGGCTTCAATGGCGAGAGTTCCCTCCTTGCGGCCTTCTCGGTGATATTCGATTTGGTATTGGTCCGGCTTGTCCACCACGTCCGAAATCACATGGTAATTGGTGGCGAAAAGACCGTCTTCGGAAATTCTGAATCCGGAACCAATCGTGGATTTTGCATGGGAATTGATATCAATGACCCGAATTTGATAAACGGCGTGATTGTTCCCCTCAAAAATTTCCTGAGCCTTTGCCGTCAAGGCAAGAGCCTCTTCCCCGGTCGTCAGCCCGAAAGGCAGAGCGCAAAAGAAAAACAATATGCTCCAAAAAGTTCGCTTCATTATTTGGGCAAGCTCTATCATGAAATTATTTTATTCGGAACAGGATGAATGGGGAAAACAATCAGCAGTGAATATTATAAACCGCAAACCCGAAATTAAAAGCCGTTTTAAATAATGGATATCAACATGGTTCGTCCAAGAGTTGAGAAAATTTGGCTGATAGCGCGAGGACTGACCTTTTTTGAGGGGAGGGGGAGCTTTAATTTTGCGTCAGCGCGGATTCAAGCCGTTCCAACGCCCAGTCGATTTCGTGCGCTTTGATCACAAGGGGCGGGGCGATGCGTAGGACGTGCTTGTGCGTTTCCTTACAGAGCAGATCCTTTTCGCGCAGAGCCTCGCAAAACCGGCGCGCGCCGCCCGCTTCCGGATGCAATTCAATACCAATCATCAATCCTCGCCCGCGCACTTCTTTGATATGCGGGGATTTGATTTGCTTCAAACCGTCCAGCAGTCGCGCGCCCATGACGGCGGAGTTTTCGATCATGCCTTCCTCGACCAAAACTTTCAACGCCGTGCGCGCCACGGCGCAGGCCAGCGGGTTGCCGCCGAAGGTGCTCCCGTGGTCGCCGGGTTTGAACACGCCCAGAACTTCTCTGTTGGACAGTACCGCCGAGACGGGATAAAACCCGCCGGACAGGGCCTTGCCGACCAGCGTCAAATCGGCTTCGATTCCTTCGTGCTCCTCGGCCAATATTTTTCCGGTCCGGCCCAGGCCGGTCTGGATTTCATCCAGAACCAACATGACGTTGTGCTTGTTGCACAACTCGCGCGCGGTTTTAAAATAGCCGGCGGGAGGAATGATGACGCCGCCTTCGCCCTGGATGGGTTCGACGAGAAAAGCGACCGTGTTCGGCGTGATGGCGGCGCGCAAGGCCTCGGCGTCGCCGAAGGGAATCATTTTGAATCCCGGAGTATGGGGTTCGTATCCTTCGCGGTATTGCGGCTCGGAACTGAAACTGATAATGGTGAGGGTCCGGCCGTGAAAATTATTGGAGCAAACGATGATCTCGGCCTGGCCAGGCGGAACTTTTTTAACGCAGTAACCCCATTTGCGCACCGCCTTGATCGCCGTTTCGACGGCCTCGGCTCCGCTGTTCATGGGCAGGGCGGTGTGGGACCGGGTGATCTCGCAGATTTCCTTGTAGAAAAGGCCGAGTTGGTCGTGGCAAAAGGCGCGGGATACCAGCGTCAGTTTTTGGCTTTGCTCGATCAGGGTTTTTAGGATTTTCGGATGGCAATGGCCCTGATTGACTGCGGAGTAAGCGGACAGACAATCCATATAACGCCTGCCCTCGACGTCCCAAACCCAGATACCCTCTCCGCGGGTCAGAACCACGTCCAGAGGTTTATAATTTTTAGCTCCAAATTGATCTTCGAGCGCCAGGCTGTCCTGGGATTTCATACGGTCCTCCCGCGTTGAAGAGGCGAAGCCTTGCCTTGTAAATTAATTTTACCACAAACCCGGAGCGGGCCGGAAACCGGTTGAACTTTAAACCGACTCCTGTATAATCAGGCATCCTTAAAATACCAACTTTATTAGTGGGAAAACTATGGCTATTGACGATAAAGAACTGGAAGAATTGATGCCCGAGACCAGCCTGAACTGGTCCGATGCGGCGATTGAACGCATGAAAAACGTGCCGTTTTTCGTTCGTAAAAGCGTGGTGCGTGGAATCGAGCAATTCGCGCGCGAAAAAGGCGTTGAATTGGTCGACGACGAGTTCGTCTCCCGCGCCCGGCAAGAGAGAGAAGGCGACGCGATCGCCAACCGGCGCGCGCAGGAAGCGACCGCCCAAAAGGCGCAGGAAGAAGGCAAGGCAGTTAAACGGCAATACGTTAATTTTGCTTTTTACAAACTGGACCCTGCCTTCCGTCGATTGCCGAAAGAAGAACGGGAAAAAGGCAAACGGGAATTTCTCGAGGTTCTGGAAGAATACGATAGTAAGAACGACATGATCCTGGTGAGTTACTCCTGCGTGGGGCTTCGCTCCGATGTGGATATCATGCTTTGGCGGATCTCGCACGAGTTGGAGGGATTTCAAAAGATGACCACCCGGCTCTACAAAACCGGGTTGGGGGCTTACTTAAACCCCGCGGACAATTATTTCTCCATGACCAAGCGGTCCATGTATATGGACATGTTCAATCCGGAGCACGAAGAAGACCGGACGCATATCATCCCCGGCAAGGCCAAGTATCTTTTTATCTATCCCTTCACTAAAAAACGGGAATGGTACCTTTTGACCCAATTTGCCCGGCAGGGAATCATGGACGAGCATATCTTCGTCGGCAACAAATATCCTTCGGTAAAATTGAACACGACGTATTCATTCGGCATCGACGACCACGAGTTCGTTGTGGCCTTCGAATCGGATTATCCGGGAGATTTTCTGGATCTGGTCATGGACCTGCGCGAGACCGAGGGCAGTCGGTTCACCGAGAACGATACCCCGATCTATACCTGCGTTGCGATGTCTTTGGAGGATACGGTGGAAAGCCTGGGAATCTAGTTCCCGCCGTTAAAAATATTCAGCGCTTTATAAAAGCCCGCCGTGGATTGGCGGGCTTTTTTTTTGCAAAAATTCGCAAAATCCAAAACCGGGATTCACTCGGCCTTCAAGTTGAAATCTTCCGGTTTGAAATCGTATTTTTTGTAATAGGCGCGCAGGCTCCTTCGGGCCTTGGCCAGTCCTTGAATATTTTTTTCGTTTTTGTAAAGTTCTTCCGCCTTTTGCATGTGAACGATGGCGTTGGCGCCGTCGTCCATCTCGTCGCGTAATTCCCCGAGATTAAAATGCGTTTGGGCGTCGTTGGGTTTGCTGTCCAGTTGTCGGTCGTAATCGGCCGCCTGTTTTTCGAGGGCCTCCTGGACTTTTGGATTGTGTTTTTTCAAACGCTCCAATTCATCGTCCAGATAATTCTGAATATTTTCCAGGACAATATCGGTGAGCTCCCGGCCAATCTCGTTGATCTGCTCCTGGATCACCTCCGTTTTCACGGCGTTATCGTCAAAGGGAGTGGCGTCCTGGGCGAGTAGGGGCGGGGAGAATCCCGTCAACCCGGCCAGACAGACGGCAAGCGCAAAGAAAATCTTCATCTTGATGCGTCTCCTACAAAATTCAAGGTTATAATTAATATACCGTTATTGGCGAAGGAACTGAAGCGGTTTTAATCTGCGGTCCAGGGCGGAATTTTGTTATATTTTAGACGCACCATCCAATTTAAATAGATGGAACGGTTCAAAGAGGCGACGCAATGAATTTAATGAAGCCTGTTTTAGTCATAATTTTTCTGACGGTAATTTCCAACGCGTGGGCGGCGGACGAGCAAGTGGAGTTCACGCTTTTGAACAAGGCGTATCAGGACCTGCGGTTTCCCATGAAGCGCGTGGACCGCGCCGTTCTGAATACCTTGAAGCAAATGAAGATCGAAATCGTCGATCAAATGGAACTGGTGGATGGACGAAGAATAAACGCGGAAACGGAAATTTTGGAAATTGAAATTGAGATATTTCAGGTCGCTTCAAAAATCACAAAAATCACCGCGGACGCCAGCGAAAAAAAATTCATTTATGAAAAGGATAGAGAGACGGCGGCAGAAATAATCAACCAAACCCACGAACTCCTGAAGCGCCATTGAAGGCGGGCTGAGTACGAGGGGGATTTAATTCGGGAGGATCAAGGAAAGCGGCTCGCAAAAACGATCATCGCGACGGCGGCAAGAATTTTGAGGACCATTCCCGTATGGACCCAAAGGTTAAAGAAGGGGTGTTCTTTATCCGTCGATAATTTTTTATCGTTTCGATCCATACAGAAAAACTCCAGGGGGAGAAGGCGATCTTAAAGCGTTTCGATCCCAAACAATTTTAGAAAGGAGACAGCCGCCCAAATGCCGATGCTGGCGAAGAATCCCAGTGCGACTGCGGCGATAAAGAAAAGAAAAATCAGCTTGGTAATTCCGGCAACGCTGTTTGGTTTCATTCAACCCCTCCGATAGAATTGATTTAACTCATGACATCATATCAAAGATTGGCGCAAATTTCCCTGTTGTTGATTTTTATCGCGTCCTGCGGGGGAGGGGAGTCCGTTCAGACGTCGACAGAAACGACTCCTCAAAGGCAGGCGCGAAAGCCGCAGGAAATTTCCAAACCCCCGCCTCCGAAAGCCAGGGCGCCCCTTCCTGAAAAGAAAACCGCCCCGGTGATTGTAGCCAAATCCCTTCCAAAATCTCCGCCCCCAAAACCTGTCAACCCTTCCGTTCCTTCCGCCGGGGAGGAAGGATTATTCGAGTTCATGAATGTGGAGCAAAATTTTGAGTTGCAGGAATCCGGCTCAGGTTCCAGCATCCGCGGCGACGAGGTCCCGGAGAATTTGCGGAAAAAGAATTCCAGCGCCGAAAAGTCGGAGAGAGACAAATTGCGCGCTGATTTAAAAAGCTTCGTCAATCACCCAAATCGGAAAAAAGTTAACGACCTGGTAAAAGCGTTGGCGGGAAAAATTTTGGAAGTGGAACGGGCTGACCCGAATCCGCGAAAAACCCTTCAGGGTTCCTGGAAAAGCCACACCGACGAGGTTAAGAAAGATTGGTTGCCGCAGGTGGAGGAGGGCGTTTCTCTGATGGAATCCATTGAACCTGCCACTCGTCCCGTCCGGGATATTTGGGAAATGTATTCGATTGCGTTAAAAGAGCTGAAAGGCGCCTTGCAGGCCTGGAGCGCCGCCATTCCCGCCAACGACGTTCAAGAATTCGAACTTGGGTACTCCCGGTTGCGCCGGTCGGAAAAAATCTACAAATCCGCCGCCGACCGGTTAAACGAGCTGACCCAATTGACGGGGAAATAGCGTCCGTATTATTATTGCAGGTCTCCGTAAAGCGTCTTGCCAAAATATTCCGCATATTCGTTTCTTTCCGCATAATATTTCTTGGAGTCTTCGTCGCGAAACTTTGCTTTGAACATATCGTATAATGTAACCGTATCCTTGTTGGTAGCCAGGGAGACTTGACCTCCATGTGAGTGAAAAAGTTTTTTAATACCCTCGATATCCTCTTCGCCGCTCATAGCCGTACCGTTTGCTACGGTTTTTTGAATATGTTCGTAAAGCCGGACTAAGTTATCAAAGGTCGGGAACGCGACCTGAAACCTCCCTGGAGTTATGATTATTTCCGTGCCTTTGTTCAAGGCTCCTTCTTTTTTGAAAACCCTTAGGCCTTGAATAAAAAAGGGGACGTTGCATTGGTAGTGGCCGGTTTCGTTGCTTATTTTTTTTTAAACTCCCTTTTCCGCCACAACCTTGCCGGCGCATAAGGCCGCCCCGCCTCTCAAAGCCGCGGAATGATGCTGTTTTCCGCCCATGTGTTTGTAGCAATAGACAACCTCGTCCGGGGCGATCACGAAAGCCCATTTCTTCCCTCCGGTATCCAAGTCCAGGTAATCGACGGTATTTGATTTGCTCAGTCCGATTTCTTTCATGATTCCGCCTTCTTCAAATAATACGGCGGTTCGTCTTTTTTCATCCTCATTGAAAAAGTTTACGCCTTTACTGGGTTTACCAGTGGTCCAGTTTTTCAAATTTTCAAGCCAGACGGGAAAAAGCTCCACTTTCGCGTCGCTTTTAATCGAATTTTTATATTCACGCCATTTATCAAATGCTTCTCTCATATCCACTGCGCCCAAATGCATCCGGCCGACAATTTCCAGGCTGTCATTTCCGCCTACTCTCAACAGGCGCCTGCCTGGGTTAATGGCTTGATTGAATCTCTGAAAGCGCGCTATACGGTTATTTGGTTGAATAAATTCGACAAGGTATTCCAGGTCTTTTTTTTTCTTGTCGGCGATGGTCTTTAACTCAACCATTTTATAAAGGTCTTGTTGGAGATTATTCCATTCCGCCGAAGGTCGGGCCTGATCGAAAGGGACGGCGTCCGATAGTTGAGTCAGAGTATCGGTCATCGTGTCGATGGCTTTCATGATATCGCCCAGTTTGATAATTCTCTCTGCAAGAAAAGCTTTCTGGCCCTTTGCCTTGTTTTCATAAGCTTGAATTTCACGTCCTAAGGTTTGATTTTGCGAGTTTTTAAAAAGATTTTTGCGCGCTTTTCTTTCCCCCATTATTTTTTTAAACAATTCTATGGTTAAATCTTTGCAATATTCGTATTGCGGCATGAAAAATCTCCTAAAAAACGCGATAAGTACGCCGAAAACAACTCTGATATAAAGGTATTCAAAGCCGAGAATCTTGGGTCATCCATTATGATTCAAATTGTCAACAACTTGAAAAAATGACCTGGATTATACTTGCAATCAATAAAATCAAAATCTTATGACTATTTTTTGTAATACCATGTCATTAATTAGTTATTCCGTCAATCAAATACTGTTTGCTCCAATGCATCATTTATCAGACCGTTATTTTTGGATGGCCCTGTTTTCCAATACGTTCTATTCCTTTTTGCAGACGCAAATAAACGACCAGTTTTCGATCACTGGTTCCAACCGAATAATTTCCAACCCCCCGATCAAATCGATGTAGCGTTTAAAACTCTCCGGCGTGAAGGCGTGTTTATGCGTGGGGTCCAGTTTGATGGTGTCCAGGTTGGTATCGTCGGGGACGACCAGCGCCAGTGTTCCTCCCGATTTCAATACGCGCTTCCATTCAAGGAGGGTTTTGACGACGTCGACGTAATGCTCGATATTGTGCCGGGCGACCACGAAGTCCAGTTCCCCGTCCGCGAACATATGCAGGTCGTCGCCCGAGGC
>JAJDBD010000080.1 GCA_029261575.1 Nitrospinaceae bacterium
AAAGCCCATCGCGCCCAGCCCGGAAGAACAGAGCCAGGCCAGCGGCTCGCGAAAGGTCCAATACTGCGCCGACCACATTTGATGCTGGCCCACGCCGACGGAAAGAATCGCGTCCTTGTCGGCCAGCTTGCGCGCCTCCACGATGACGTGTTGCGGAACGATATCGTTTTTATGCAAGTTGTAATGAAAAGGAAACTCCTTTTTCCATCCCCGGATTTGCTTCAACCAGGGTTTAAGGTCCTTCTTGGGCTTCACCTCCGCGTTGATCATCTGCAGGGCCTTTTTCAGGTCCCCCTGGATGGGAACGTCGATGGTGATGTTCTTGTTGATTTCCGCGGGATCGATATCAACCTGGATGAACTGCGCGTTCTTGCAGAATTCCGCCAGCTTGCCGGTGACCCGGTCGTCGAAGCGCACTCCGAGGGCGATGACCAGGTCGGCGTGGTTGATGGCGATGTTGGCGTACACCGCGCCGTGCATCCCCAGCATTTGCAGGGACAGCGGGTCGTCGGTGGGAAACGTTCCCAGACCCATGACCGTGTTGGTGATGGGGATCCCGGTTTTCTTAACGAATTCGCGCAGTTCCTTGGAAGCGCCCGAAGAAACGATTCCGCCGCCGGCATAAATCAAAGGACGCTTCGATTCCGCGATGGCGTTCACCGCTTTTTTGATTTGCTGGGGCGCGGGATTTAAATTCGGTTTGTATCCTATGACGTCGAACTGAACGTCGAAATTCGGAATCGTCTCCTGTTGCTGAATATTTTTCGGGATATCGATCAGCACCGGACCCTGCCGCCCCGTCTGGGCGATGTGCATCGCCTCATGGACGACCTGGGGAATATCGTTGACGTTTCGCACCTGGTAGCTGTGTTTGACCAGCGGAAACGAGGAACCCATGATGTCCGTTTCCTGAAACGCGTCGCTTCCCAGCACGGGCGACGGCACCTGCCCGGTGATGGCGAGCATTGGAATGGAATCCATTTTGGCGTCCATGATACCGGTGAGCAGATTGAGCGCGCCGGGTCCCGAAGTCGCAAGGCAAACGCCCGCTTTGCCCGTGGAGCGCGCGTAGCCTCCCGCCGCAAAGGCTCCCCCCTGCTCATGGCGCGGAAGCACCATGCGGATCTTTTTGCTCAGGGTCAGACCCTGATGGATTTCCATCGAAGTGCCGCCCGGATAACCGAAAATGACCTCGACGCCTGCGTTCTCCAGCGCCCGGACGAGGATATCCCGTCCCTTCATGGGTTTTCCGTTTGGCGAGGCTTTTTTAGAGTTTTTAGCGGATTTTTTCACCGCAGATTTTTTAGTCGACATGATCTTTTTTTTGGGTTTTTGGAAAGAGGAAACAATAACTTATAGCGCAAGTCTTGTCAATGAATTACCCGTCCAGAGCCGCTAATAGAATCCCCTCGCGCAGGCCGTAGTCGCTCACCGTCATCTCCTGCGCCCCAAAGGCGGAAAGCGTTTCCAGAACGATGGCCGTTCCGGCTATGAGCAGATCCTCGCGTCCCGGTTCGATGGGTTTTAGCGCGCGTCTTTCTTCCAGCGTTTTGCTTCGCAGGTCGCGAAAAAGAGATTCGATCCGTTGCCGGGACAGCAGATGACCGTGAACTTTTTCCGGATCGTAAGGGAAAAGGTTCATATCCAGCGCCGCCAGCGTGGTCGCCGTTCCCGCCGTTCCAATGATCCGTTCCGGCGCCGGAGACGATAATTTCTCTTTGACGTTTTTCAATTCTTCTTTTAAATGACCGGCGAGCTTTTCGTGCTCTTTAGGATCCGTCGGCGCTCGGGAGATGAATTTTTCCGTCAGCCGGACCGTGCCCAGCGAAGTTCCCACGCAATCGATCATCCGGTCGCCGCGCGACAAAATAAATTCCGTGCTTCCGCCGCCGATATCGAAAGACAACGCGGGCCGGTCGTCGACGGGCAGTTTCCAGAACACTCCGCGCAGGGTGGTTCGCGCCTCCTCCTTCCAGGGGATCACCCGAACCCGTATCCCCGTAACGTCGAAGACCCGCTTTAGAAACTCCTCGCGGTTTGGAGCTTCGCGCACGGCGCTGGTGGCCGTGGCGAGGACGGAGGCGGCGCCGTAATCCTCGCAAGTGCGCTTGAACCGGACGAGGGCCTGCACGGCGATATCCATGCGATGCGGCAGGAGTCCGCTTCCGGCGTCCATCCCCTCGCCCAGGCGGACGATGATTTGGTCCGAGGCGACGACCTTGATCTCGCCCCCGTCTCCCTTTTCCAGGATGAGAAGCCGGACCGTGTTGGTCCCGATATCTATGGAAGCGATTTTTTGCATGTTTTTTTATCCACCTCGAAATCTCGTTCGCTACTGATCCTGCTTGTCAATAGAGGCAATTCGGTCGGGCGGTATTCGACTGGAAAGAAAAAATTTACAATCGCAAACCTCCGGCCTCCAGGCGCTTGCCTGGTTAAATGGGAAGAATTTTTTCGCTGTCCATGGTCAGCAGGAGATACAATCCGATACAGCCAAAAATCAGCGTCGGACCCCATCCGGCCAGCCAGGGACTGAATGTTCCGCCGTTGCCCAACGAAACCCCCAGCGCGTAGATGAACGAAAAGGCCAGCCCGAACGCCAGGCTGAGGCTCACGCAAAACAGGAGGCCCCCGCGTCGGCTCGACCTCAGGGACAGGGGAATGCCGATCAGCGTCAAGACCACGCTCACGAAGGGATAGGACAATTTTTGATAGAAGTCGACCCATTTTTTAATCGGGTCTTCGCCTTCGCGCTCCTTTTCCTGGATTTCCCGGTACAAATCGCGCAGGCTCATCTCTTCCGGCAGTTTGCGGACTTCTTTAAAATCCTTCGGCGTTTCGGCGACGGGAAATATTTCCCTGTCGAAATGGCGCGTGGACTCCAGGCCCCGGGCCGAAAATTCGCGCACATAGCCGTCGAGAAATTCCCAGTCTCTTCCGTTCCAGAAAACCGCCGCCGCGTCCACTCGTTTGTCGATCATTCGCCGGGCGCGGTAATGATAAATGCTGACGTCCTTCATCATGGCTTTTTCCGCGTCGTAATACTGAACGTTCCAGATGGAGCCGTCGTCGGAACGGAACCAGATTTTGTCGCGCTTGATATTGTATTTGGGCTGGCCGCCGCGCACCTTGATCTTGAAAATATAATTCATCTTCTGACTGCTTTGCGGCATCACAAACTCGTTACTGCCCAGCAGAAACAGAGCGATCACGAAAGAGCAACCCAGGATGGGTAACGTGGCGCCCGTGACCCCGATTCCGCAAGCTTTCATGGCGATGAACTCGTTGTTTTTCGCCAGCGTGGTCAGGGTGATAACGGTGGCCAACAAAACCGCTTGCGGTCCCATATAGGAAAAAATCAGCGGAATTTTGTACATGTAATAACCGAGCCAGTCCTGCATGGGCGCGTTCTTCGCCAGAAACTCGTCCGCCCGCTCAAAAAAGTCGATGATCAGATAGATTCCGATAAAGCCCATGATCGTGAGCAGATAGGTCTGGACGAATCGTACCAGAATGTAACGGTGCAGGATGGTCATGGCGCCGGGGGAACCTCGGGTTCAGATTGGGCGAGTTCGGGAATCCAACGGCCCAGCGCGGCGCCGAGTTCGTTCAGTTGCGGACGGGCGGAAAGCGTTTTGCGGACGTACTCCAAAGTGAGCGGAAGGTATTGCAAATAACGCGCGTTGTTTTTTTTCGCGCTTTGAAAAGCAAACGTGCCGACGGCCTTTAAATTGCGCTGGATCGACATGAGGTCGAATACCTCGTAAAACAACCGACGGTCCGCGGGCCGCCCGTCCCGTTTTTCTTTCAACTCCAGGTAAAATTCCGTCAACTCCGCGCGCAACGAATCGCCCAAATCCACATAGGAATCCTTCAGCAGAGAGACCAGATCGTATTGGCATGGACCCATGCGCGCGTCCTGAAAATCCAGCATGACCAGGCGGTCCGCGCAAACCATCAGGTTGCGGCTGTGATAATCGCGATGCGCGAACACGGGCTTTTGCGCGGCCAGCGTTTGGCACAAGGGCATGAACAGCGCGCGGATATTCTCGCGTTCTTCGTCGGGCAACTTCTTTTCGCGCAACCCTCCAACGAAATGCTCCAGCATGAAATCGAACTCCCACATGAGTTTTTCAACGTCGAACCGCAGGCTCCGCGCCGGAACTTTTTCGTTCATCTCGTTCATTTCGTTCATTTCATTCGGCGCGGTCAGTTTTTCCGCCGCGCGCGTTTGCATATCGAATATCAATCTAACCGCCCGGCGGTACAGGTCGCGAATTTCTTTTTCGGACGCGCCCTCGATCGCGGACTCCAGAGTCGCGTCGCCCAGGTCTTCCAGAAACAGAAGACCGTTCGCCTCGTCCGCGCCGTACAGTTTCGGAACGGGGAGGCCGGAACTCTCCAGAAAACGCAGGGTGGCTGAAAAGTCCTCCCCCTCCCGCGCGCCGGGTTCGGCAAGCTCCATGACTACGGCGGAGGCGAATGAGTTTTGTTCGGGAGCCGATTCCAGTTGCAGGCGATAATACCTGCGCGTGGAAGCGTCGCCCGCCAGCGCTTCGACGCCGGAGATTTTCGCCGCGCGACCGGAGATTTTTTGCATCCACTCTTCGGCTTGCTCGCGAGTGAACCGCCTAGGATTTAACGTCGAGGAATTCAAAATATATTTACGGACGGTGGATGGTAAAACGGGACCCGCAACGCACGCGCGGCCATGCTCATGTCATGGCATTATATTGGTTTTTCTTTCCAAATTCAGGTCCGAAAAATAAATCCATTTCTTTTTTACGGAATCTAATTTAAACTTTTCACGATTCACTCGAAAACGAAAATTTGAAGGAGTAGAAATGCCTAAACCCGCTTATCATATACTCGTTTGCACCAACCAACGCCCGCCGGGCCACCCCCGCGGATCATGCGGCGAAACCGGCGCCAACGCCGTTTTGGAAAAACTCGGCATGGGAATCGAGCAAAAGGGCCTGTTTGAAAAAGCCATTCTCTCGACCTCGTCCTGTCTGGGACCCTGTTCCATGGGACCGATGGTGATCGTTTATCCCGACGGCGTCTGGTACAACAAGGTGACGCCTGCGGACGTGGACGAAATTCTGGACCAGCACATCGGCCAGGGCAAAACGGTGGAACGCCTGGTAATGCCCGACGCCGTCTGGGGCTAACCAGGCAAGCGCCTGGAGGCAATTAAAACAAGAAACCACCGATGGACACAGATAAACACAGATAGCGTCCATGTAAAAACACTGAGTCCAGCGGCACGCTGGCCACCGGGCGTGGCCCGGCCGGCGAGGCGCCGGGGCCAGTAGGTGTGACTTATACGGAAAGTCTACAAGCAAGGGTGCGCTTGCATCTTGAATGCAATCATGAATGATCGATAGGTTGGGATTCGAGTTGAGGAAAATTTCTTAAACGCCAACTACCGGGTCCAGCGTCACGCTGGGTCCGGGTTTTTGAAATGGGAGCGAATTGTCAGGCTGAGCCTGTCGAAGCCCCCCTCACCCAGCCCTCTCCCGCCAGGGGAGAGGAATTATTTACATTCTTTCCGCGTTCATCGGCGGTTTTTTTTTAACTGGCCCCGGCGCCTCGCTGGGCGCGGTTTAACAGTTCCTTCCAAAGTTCCTTGCGCCCCTCGTTGTTCTTGCTGGAATAAACGATCAGGTCCGTCCGCTCCCCGGCGCAAAATTCCGCCCGGATGCGTTTGATCTGTTGGCTCCGTTCCGCCTGCGTCACCTTGTCGGATTTGGTGGCCACCAGAATATAATCGACGTTTTGCTCCTCCAGCCATTGGCGCAGTTGCAAGTCAAGCTCCGTGGGTTTTCGGCGGACGTCGATAATGAACACCACCGCCACCAACTCCTCGCGTTTCAGCAAATACGTCTCGATCATTTTTTCCCAGCGCCGGCGCGTCTCCTTCGGCGCCTTGGCAAACCCGTAACCCGGCAAGTCCGCAAAAATCAACTCGTGGTTGATATTAAAAAAATTGATCATCTGCGTCTTTCCCGGCGTGGAGCTGGTCTTCACCAGTTTCTTGCGGTTCAACAGGGAATTGAGCAGGGAACTTTTGCCGACGTTCGAGCGGCCCGCAAAGGCGAACTCCGGGCGTCCCTCGCGGGGGTAATTCTTCGGCGTTACCGAGCTTGTTATGAACTCAGCGGTGACGACTTTCATGGCTCGAAACGGTTGATCACCAGCCCGGACAACAGTTTGGGATAAAAGTAGGTCGACTTCTGCGGCAGGCGAACGCCGCGTTCCGCCAGGTCCCGCACCTGCGACGCGGGCGTGGGATTCATGAAAAACGCGACGTCAAACTTGCCTGCGTCGACGTTCTCCATGGCCTCGTCGATATGGATGGTGTAGGAAAGACTCGCCTGATGCTCCGGCTTTTTGGCGTCCACTCCCAAAATTTCCCGGATCGCCAGGGTGTGCAACTGCGCCGCGTCCAGAACCTTCAATTCCGGCGACTCGCCCGGATCGAAATATTCCAGCGCGCGGTCGGGGTCTTTTGGCCGCAGGAGAAAAAGCGCGTCCTTCCTCAGGTAGGCGCAAAAAGCGATTCCCTCCCCGCCCGCCTCGGCCAGCTTCGCTTTAACGCTTTCCGGCGCGGCGCCCGTCTCCAATAATTCCAGATCGAAAAAATCCTTGGCGCGGGAAATAAATTCTTCGAGCTTGAAAGGTTTCAGGCTCTTCACCTGCCGGTGAATGGCGTAGACCGTGAGGTTGGGCGAATCGAGATTGGTCAGAAACATCATGACATGGGCCGAGTCCGGGACCCGGTCGCCGTACTCCTTGTGATACGCCAGCGCGGTTTCGTAACGGTGATGCCCGTCGGCGATGTAGATTTTTTTGTCGCGAAACATTTCAGCGACCGAATCGGCGAGCGCCGCGTCCTGCAA
>JAJDBD010000081.1 GCA_029261575.1 Nitrospinaceae bacterium
CTTTTGGCCGAAAGCCGACATTGATCCCGCCTGTGTAAACCGGTTTTTGGGGTGGGTTATCGAGCGAAAAAATCCCGAACTAAATCGCACGTTATAATTACGTTAGTAACGATTTGCGTTTACGATTTTTGTACACGCAAAATGTAGCTTACTGCATGTTTGCTTTCGCCCTTCGACAAGCTCAGGGTGACACATCGGTATTCACTCTTGGTCCGGAATCCCCCCCAACCCCCTTTGCAAGGGGGAGCCGTTGAATTGCTAACCAACAACAGATAACAGTTGATCCGTGTCCATCTGTGTTCATCGGTGGTTTCTGTTTTTAACTGGCCCCGGCGCCTCGCCGGCCAGCGTCACGCTGGCGTTTAAAACCCGGTCCAGTTTTTTTCTCTCTCTCGGATCCACCTTGAGGTCCAGGGTGACTCCGTCGGCGTGATAATCCGAGTTCACCACCATGGCGTGTTTTTGGATGGCGTGCAAAAGCCCGGACTGCGCGTGGTTCAACTCGACCCGCAAGGCGGTCAGGCTCTTTTCGTAGCTCCGGACCACGGCGGCGCGTAAATCGTCGATCCCTTCCCCTTCTTTACAAGATAAAAAAACCGCGTCGGGATGTTGTCGTTGCATGTCCTCAAGAATGCTGGAATCTTCTATCGCGTCGATTTTATTGAACACGGCGATGGAATCGGAGTCCGCCACTCCCAACTCGCTCAATAATTTGTCGGTGGCGACCATCTGGTTTTTCAGGTTGGGGTGGCTCAGGTCGTTGACCTTGATTAGGAGGTCGGCTTCCCGCGCCTCGTCCAGAGTGCTTTTGAAAGACGCCACCAGATCATGCGGCAGTTTGTTGATGAGTCCCACGGTGTCCGATAAAAGGATCGGAAACGGAAAATTCTTTTTGACGCGGCGCGTGGTGGGGTCCAGGGTGGCAAACAGTTTGTTTTCCACCAGCGTTTCCGCCTCGGTCAACAGGTTCATCAACGACGACTTGCCGACGTTGGTGTACCCGACGAGGGCGACCTGGTACAGGCGGGACCGGCCTTTGCGTTGGGTGATTTTTTCCTTATCGAGCAGTTTTAATTTTTTTTCCAGTTTGTAAATTTCGTTGCGGATGAGGCGGCGGTCCAATTGTATCTGGGTTTCGCCGACGTCTCGCATGCCGATGCCGCCGCGTTGCCGGGACAAGTGGCCCCACATGCCCGTGAGCCGGGGCAGGGCGTATTTCAATCGCGCCAGTTCCACCTGGGTTTTGGCCTCGCGGGTGCGGGCGTGGTCGTTGAAAATTTCCAGGATCAGCCAGGAACGATCGAACACCCGGCAACCGAAAATTTTTTCCAGGTTGCGGTTCTGGCCGGGCGAAAGATTTTCGTCGAAGATCACCGCGTCCGGCTGATGCAGATCCACGGCTTCCCTCAATTCCTCGATTTTGCCTTTTCCCAAAAAAGTTTTCGGATAGATCGTGTCGAGCTTTTGCGTGACGGTCGCGACGGGCGAATAATTCCCGGTGGTGGCCAGTCCGTCCAGCTCTTCGAGCGACAAGTCCATAGGATAACCCTTGGCGCCGGGCAATTGAACGCCCACCAGGATCGCTCCGCGCGCTCTGGATTGGCTCGGAATTGGAGTTCCGCTTTTTAATTTCATCGGATTGGATGGTCCGTAATCAGGTTGCGGGCGTCTTACGCTTGCGGGTTTTTAGGAAACGCGCTTGAGTCCAATCGGCTCAAACGGAGCTTCACTGAATCGTCGCTGGTAGTATGGAAGGTTTTCAGGGAGGAGTCAATTTTTGAAAAAAAACAATCAGGCCGACGCCGGGGAGGGTTCGTAGCCGATAAGATAAAACGTTTGCTTCTGAAGAGTAATTTTCCGCCGTCCCGCAAACAAAAGTCGGACGAGAGGCAGGCTTTCAAAGGACGGACAGGTTAAAGACATTGGTTCACCTGATTCCATAGGTTGGGATAATTCGCGATAAAATCTTTCATCAGGTTTTTACATTCATTCATGTTCAGGTCGATAAAATCGACGCCGCGGCTGGTCAACCAGTGGGTTTTCGCTTTAAAGGTCTCCGATTCTCCAACCACCACCTTCTTGATTCCCAGGGAAAGGATGGATCTGATGGCTTCGGGACCAGGCGCAAGCGTGGTGAAGAGGACGGTTCCCCGGGCGGTTTTCAACTCGCCGGCGTTGTCCAGGCATTGAATCTGGGCGGGAGTGAATCCACCGTCCGAACTTTCTCTTTTGCAACGGCCCTTGCCGATAACGCGCCCGTTTTGAACCAGCACGGCGCCGATGGGAACATTGCCCTGGGCCTCGGCCCATTTGGCTTCCTGAATCGCGGCCTTCATAAAGAAGTGATTGGCGGCGAACTGGAAACCTTTATTGAGGGCCGCAATACTTAAGGGTTTCTCAAACTGATCACCCTGATTTTCCAATGGGTAGTGTGTGTGTGCGTTCATGATTTATTCTCCGAATGATAACTAATACCCTTCAAAGACCGTGCCAAAGGCGATTTTAGGCGGGCATTAACACAACCCACTGAATTTCAAGGGGTTTTTTATTTTTTGGGTTTGGCGGGGACTGACAAAAATGAGAAATTGGATAAAATATTATACATTTTGAGGAGAATTCAGCCAGGTTGCGGTCAAATATCAGCTTTATACTTCAATGATTTAACGTAAAAGCATCCGTTTTCCCCGCCGGATTATTATTCCGGGGGTGGAGTTCCTCCGTCAGGACCCTCAATGGCGTCGTCTTTCTTTTTTAGGAGGTCGTCCAAAAATGAACGGGACTCCTCATCCACCGCGTCGCTTCCCGTCTGGGTCGGGTCCTTTAAAATTTCATCTGCCGATTTTGCTGCGTCCGTGACGTCGTCGACGGGTTGGGTTTCCTTTTGAACATCTTTATTCAAATCGTCGAGAAAACTGGAAGCCTTGCCGGTCTCATTACTAATTGCGCCGGAGGCGGCTTCGGACAGAGGATCGGAACCAGGCGCCGGAGGGATTTGTCCCGTCAATGTACCGGAGGCGGCCGGAGTTGTCGGATCGGCTGCCACCGGAGGAACAGGCTCGCCGGCTTCTGGCGGAACGGCGCCGTCTTCTCCCGTAGGTTGGGCGGGCGGCTGTCCGGCTTCCGGCTCCGTTCCGGGGGTAGGGGTTGATTCAGGCTGAGTAGGCGGCGGTTTATCTCCTTTTGCTGGAGCTTGTTCTTCTTTCCCTTTTGATTGGCCTGCGGGCGAAGCTTTATCCTTTGCTGGCGGGGTTCCTTTATCTCCGGCGCCTCCCTTTTCATCGCCTGCGGCTTGTTCTTCGCCGGTAGCTTGTTCATCACCAGCTACAGGCTCGTCTTCACCAGCGGCTTCTTCTTCAGCTACGGCTTCTTCATCACCAGCGGACTCTTCTTCGGCTGCAGGTTCTTCTTCAGCTGCAGGCTCTTCTTCACCGGCAGGTTCTTCTTCAGCTGCAGGTTCTTCTTCGCCAGCAGGCTCTTCTTCGGCTGCAGGTTCTTCTTCGGCTGCGGGTTCTTCATCACCAGCGGGTTCTTCTTCGGCTGCAGGTTCTTCTTCACCAGCGGCTTCTTCTTCGCCAGCAGGTTCTTCTTCGGCTGCAGGCTCTTCTTCGCCAGCAGGCTCTTCTTCGCCAGCAGGTTCTTCTTCACCAGCGGGTTCTTCTTCACCGGCGGGTTCTTCTTCGGCTGCGGCTTCTTCTTCACCAGCGGGCTCTTCTTCGCCAGCAGGTTCTTCTTCACCAGCGGGTTCTTCTTCAGCTTCGGCTTCTTCTTCACCGGCGGGTTCTTCTTCGGCTGCGGCTTCTTCTTCACCAGCGGGCTCTTCTTCGGCTGCGGCTTCTTCTTCAGCTACAGGTTCTTCTTCGGCTGCAGGTTCTTCTTCGGCTGCAGGTTCGTCTTCGCCAGCGGCTTCTTCTTCAGCTACGGCTTCTTCATCACCAGCGGACTCTTCTTCGGCTGCAGGTTCTTCTTCAGCTGCAGGCTCTTCTTCACCGGCAGGTTCTTCTTCAGCTGCAGGTTCTTCTTCGCCAGCAGGC
>JAJDBD010000082.1 GCA_029261575.1 Nitrospinaceae bacterium
GATATCTTTGCGTTAGTAAATTATGAAAAGAGGAAGGGTTATTATTCACCCTCACCCAGCCCTCTCCCGTCGAGGGAGAGGAATTATTTAAGGTTTTGTGTTTGGCGCCGTGCCTCAAACCCGCGCCAAACCTGGAGCAAATCCTCCCTTCTCCCCTGGCGGGAGAAGGCGAGGATGAGGGGGGTTGATAAGGCCGGAGACCTTCAAATTTTTTTAATGAGGATTATGCAAAGCTCTTCCGTGAAAGGCGGGTGTGACTGCGGCGTTCCGGTAAGATTTCGCCGGTTGTTACCGCTTGCGGCATGGGATATTATGTGGCATTCAAATAGGAGGTTGCCTTGAATGTAAAGTTTGTTTTATTTGTTTTGGCGGGGGTTCTTTTGGAAATATTGTCCCTGCGCTTTCTGAACGCAAAGATCGGCGGATTGAATTCTCTTTCGTTCATCATGTTTACGTTTCTCACCGGAATTTTTGTGGTGCGCAGTTGGGGGGAAGAACATCTGACGTCCCTGCAAGCCAGGCTCAAGAACCGGGAAATGCCTTCCGACGAAAATCTCGATGGAGGATTGATGAACCTCGCCGGCGTCGCTTTTATCACCCCCGGTTTGTTCACGGATTTATTAGGGTTCCTGATCGTGATTCCCGCCTCGCGAAGCTTGTTTAAAGACCGGGCCGTCCAGATGTTTAAAAGAAAAATTACGGTTGGGGAAAACTGGTTTTTCTTTAAGGACTGAATAACGAGTTCCCGACTGGAACGAACCATGTTTTTTTCCGCCCCGCCGCGAAATTTCCGCTCCGAATTGTTGGACGAGGATCAAGCCTCGTACGAGGAAGTGCGGGACAGCTTGTCCGACGTGCGCCGGGTGAACCAGTATCTAAGCGGCTACCGCGTTCTCCTCAAACATGTTGAACCCTTCCTGCGCGCGCATTCCGAAGATCGTCCCTTCACCATCCTGGACCTGGCAACCGGTTCCGCCGACCAGCCCGCCGCCGTGGCGGGGCTGGCAAGAAAATTAAACATTCCGGTAAAGATCGCCGCCATCGACCTCAACATGAAGATGTTGCGTTTCGCCGAGGAAGAACGCGCGCGGTTCCCGGAAATATCTCTGGTTCAATGCGATATTCACCGGTTGCCGTATCGGGAAAACAGTTTCGATCTGGCAGTCAATTCCCTTTCCCTGCACCATTTCACGCGCGAGGCGGCGGTGGAGATCATTCGCGCCGCTCGTCTTATTGGCCGCAGGGGGTTTGTGGTGAACGATCTGCATCGCAGTCGCGTGGCTCACGCGTCCATTTTTTTGCTGACGCGCCTGCTCACTAAAAATCGCCTGACGCGGTACGACGCCCCGGTATCCGTTATGAACGCGTTCACTCCCTCCGAGATGGAGGCGATGGCGCGCGATGCGGGCGCGGAGCGGTTTCAAATTCATCGGCACTTTCCTTATCGGATCGCGCTGGTGGGGGAGAAAAAATGAGCGCGGCGCTTTACGACGCCATCATAATTGGGGCCGGACCCGCCGGGGCGTCCGCGGCGTTGTTTCTCCACCGCCGGGGCTTGAACGTGGCGCTTCTGGACCAGGCCAAATTTCCTCGCGATAAAGTTTGCGGTGAGTTCATCAGCCCCGCCGCCGACGCAATCCTTGAAGACCTGGGCGTGTTGGCCGATCTCGAAAAATTAAATCCCACGCGCCTGAAAGGCGTCGCCGTTTCCGCCTACGAAAAAAATCAAATTTTTATCGATTACCCCGACCACCCGCAAACCGGCTCGGTCATGACCAGCCTGTCGATCCCGCGTGTGGCGCTGGACAATTTGTTGGCCGAAAAAGTTCGCGCCTCGGGGATCAAATTTTTAGAAAATCATCGGGTGCAAAAATTTTTATTCGACGGCGACCGAATCGTTGGAGTGAAAGGGCTGGGTGGAAAAAAATCCCCGTTTGAAAATTTTGAATATAAGGCGCGCGCGGTAATAGATGCGGGGGGGAGGAACGGGATTTCCCTGCGCCAACTGAATTTAAAAATTCAGAACGGGCGCGGAAAAAAAATCGCCCTCGCCGCGCATTGGGAGGGAATTAGGCGCCCGATGGATTATTGCCACATGCATATCAGCCGACCGGGTTACACGGGCATGTCTAGGGTCGACGGCAATCGGGCGAACGTGGTATTAGTGGTGGACGGCGATCTGGTAAAGGGCCGGAACACGCGCGAATTTTATTTGGACGCCGTTTTGAAAAACTCCCTTCGCCGGGAAGCGCTCGACGGCGCGACGTTGGCCGAAGACCCGCGCGCTATTGAGTCGCTGGCGTTTGCGGCAAAGCCCGTTCCCTGCGACGGACTGGTCATGGTCGGGGACGTGATGGGGTTTCTCGATCCGTTCACCGGCGAGGGAATCTATCTGGCCTTGCGAAGCGCGCAACTTGCTTCGGGCGTCATAGCCGAAGCGTTGCAAGGGGAGGGCGCATTTAACCTGGTTCACAACCGGGAATACGAACGGCAAAGAGAGAATGAGTTCCGCGACAAGTTTGCGCTCAGTAAAGCCCTGCAATTTCTAATTTACAAACCAGCGCTGTGCAATTGGGTGGTGGGGGTTCTGGCGAAAAATCCGGACATGGCCCAGCGGCTGGTCGGCGTCATTGGCGATTACGTTCCCGCCAGGGACGTGACCAGCGCGAATTTTCTTTTGGAATTTTTATGGAAAGCGATATTTCCGCGAACGCGCGCGCCCTTGGCCGAAGGAATGAATCAAGCTAAAATGGAAAACAAAAAGCCTGTGGGTTAAAATGGAGTCTACATCAAATTAAATCGCCAGTAGGACGGGTTCTAAAAAAAAGTCTAGCCTTAAGAGGAACCAAAGAAATGGAAAAAATATATTTAATGGAACCCAGTGAAGAAAAGGTGATCTGGGTTACTATGGAAATTTTTGTGGGTATGATTTCAGAGGATACGTTAAAAGAAGATGTTTTGATTTCCCATGATAATAAAAACTGGGTGGAATTTATTACTTTTTTGGACCTAAGGAATATTTTATTAGAGCAAAATATTATAGATTCAAATTATTCACCTGAAAACATAAATTGCATTTTTAAAACGTTAGACGATAACCGGGAAAAAATACAAGATGAGGCGCCGAGAGGGATGTTGTTTAATCGGTTTAATAGATTAGTATTAATCTTTTTGCTGATCCTTATTATTGGCCCCATTATTTTTATTATTGAATTTCCTAACGATGGGTATTTCATGATGGGGAAGATAGTTGGGGGTCTAATTTCTTTTATTTTTTGGATAGGTTCTTTTAAGTTGGTAATGCCAAACCAAAGTTTAGTTGAAATTGAATCCCAAGGTGGCGTTCAATCAGCAGGGCCTGGCGTAACCTTAATCGCTACGTGTTTCACGGTTGCATGGTTGATTGAGGATCATTGGAGTTTTTGGATATTTATTTTTGCATCGACTATATTCTTTTTTGTTTTGTGGGATAAGGCGGGAACTAAAGTGGATTCATGATTATATAAGATAAGTGAATTATGGCCTTATTGTACAGTGGTGGTATTTGCCTGACAGCGGCCCCGGTTGGGCGTGGGATTTATGCGGTTTTTTAGGAGCCAAAGAATGCCTGAAAAATTACCTCGACCAATAGCAGTTTGTACAAAATGTAAGAACTTTAGTTGGCCGTCCGCAATGGATCAGCGGTGCAACCAACAGTTCCAAGGGAAAAGATGTAGTGGGGTGCAAAGGAGTGCCATACGCCCCAATGATTGGGAGGAATGTCCTGATTGTAAAGCATCCGGACGGAATGATGAGGTTTCATGTAGTCAATGCTCTGGAGTAGGTTGGGAATATGTTCGCCCAATGTGACCAGTGATGGTATTTGCCAGACAGTGGTCTCGATTGTGCGGGGATTTTAAACGGTTTCTTTTAGAGGTTCTTTAAAAATCATTTATCCTTCATCTCGTGGATGCCGGTCCAGTGGGCGGGGGGATTTTCGATGTATTCCAAACAGCGTTGGCGCATGACTTCGCTGGGTGGGTCGTTAGGATGATCGTTTAAAATCCCGGTGAATTTGCGGCGGGCTTCTTCAAAGTCTCCTTCCCTATATTTTGACAAGGCTAAGGAATATTTTTTAATCAACGTTTCCTGGTCTTCCGCCTTTTTCGTTTCTTCCGTTAAGTCGTCTTTCAATCCCATCAGTTCGTAAATAGGGGAGCCTTCTTTCCTGCCTTTCACCTGGACCCAGTCCAGTTCCCGCGCGACGATTTGATCCTTTGCCAGGGATAAGGTGTTTTCGTCGATCAGAATTTTGGTGCCGTAAAATTTATTGAGACCTTCGAGACGCGAGCCGTAATTCACCCGGTCGCCCAGGCAGGTGTAGTCGCGCGCAGTTTCAGAGCCTATGTTTCCCACGATCATTTCCCCCGTCGCCAGGCCAATGCGAGCGTGGACTTCGGGCAAGCCTTCCTCGACCCATTGGGCTCGCAAAAGCTCCAGCCGCTTTTGCATTTGCAGGGCCGTCTGGCAGGCCAGGATAGCGTGGTTTCCCTTGGTGAATGGCGGTCCCCAGAACGCCATGACGGCGTCGCCGATATACTTGTCCAGAATTCCCTCCCGGCTGGTCAGCTCTTCCGTCATCGCGCCCAGGTATTTGTTGAGCAGTTGAACCAACTCGTCCGGACTCATGGTTTCGCTGAAGCTCGTGAAGTTTGCTATGTCGGAGAACAGGACGGTTTGAACCTGCCGTGTTCCGCCGAGTTTCAATTTGTCGGGATTTTCGATGATTTCGGAAACGATTTTTGGGTTCAGGTACTTTCCGAATGATTCCCGGATATGTTCTTTTTCGCGCAGGCCCTCCATCATCTGATTGAAAGCGTTGGAGAGCTTCCCCACCTCGTCCCTGGATTTGCAAGCGATACGAAAATCGTAATTTCCCAGCAGAACCTCGCGCGTTCCGGCGACCAGGTCGCGAAGCGGACGGACAATGCGATTGGCAAAGATCACGGCAAAGACCAGGCCGATGGCGAGAACGAGAAGTCCCATGGCGAGGATTTTCTTTTGCAAGGCCATGAAAGGCTCGAGCGCCGCGTCCAGATTGGAAGTCAAAAGATAACGCGCGCTTAAATTTCCTTCTTCAAACATCCCCTGGCGCGCCAGATGACGCTCTTCGGAAAAAAGAAAGACCCGGGTCTCTCCCTGGGTCGTGCCCATGTTCTCCAGCGCAATTTTTGATAGTCCTTCCGGCACGTTTCCCGCCACCTGATTATTTCCGCTGAACAAGGCGGCGTGGATCCTCGTGGTTTTCATCATAAGACCGATGGTTGCGTTCAGCCAATTGTCGTCGATTCGCGTCAACACCCCCAAAACGCCGACGCCGTAATCGTCGGACAGGGATTCCTTGAGCGGGATGTAAACTATGCTGAACAGTTCGTCTTGCAGGGGAAGGATGTGGGAGTATTCGACTCCTTGGTCGAGCGCGCGGGTCAGCGAGAAGGAGTTTTTATTTTTCTCAAACCATTGGTGGGTTTTCTCGTCAGACGGATAAACGCCTCTTAGTTTGGAGGTTTCATCCACCATGAAAACGATTTCCCCTCCGGAATCCTGGGCGAGTTCCTCGGAGAAGGAATAAAAGTTGTCTTTAATTTGCTGGAGGAAGGAGCGAAATTTTTGGTCCAGGGAGATGGCGTGGACGAGATGCATGACCCTCTTTTGCTGGCTTTCCAGCGTGGCCTGAAATCGAATTTGGGCGACGCCCAGGTCTTTTGTGATGCGCTGGATTTCGTGGGATTCGGATTGCTGGTTGGTGAAATAGAGGGCGGAACCCAGCAGACCGGCGGTGAAGATAAAAAAGGCGAGGAATATTTTTGCGCCCAGGTTCATGTTTTCAAGGGGATTTCAGATTATTGAATGTTTTCGCTTTGGCAACTCGCGGCCTCTTATTTAAAGGGCCGCTCACAGCCGTGAAATTTTAGGGGCGCCTTTAATTATGGATGATGCGGTCGACGGAAAGCGTTTCATCCAGCTTGACGCTTTCGCCCGGCGCCGCGGTCACTTCGTGGATGATCGATCCTAATCGCCAGTGCCAGAAAACGACTTGATAAGAGCCGGGATCGACGTTTTCAAAGGCGTAGGATTCTCCGCTGGAAAGACGCTTTCCGATGAGACCCTTTTTTGAAAACAGCGAGGCGGTCGGCGAATCGTCTTCGTCGGAGCCGAGTTCCAAAAGGCCTTCGAGCTTAACGGTCAACCGTCCTTCCTCGCCGGCGCCCATGGGGGGGAACGCCTGAAACCCTTCTCCCTCGTCGCTGATAAAAAAGTGACGCGTTTGAGAAGTGTTGTTGCGGATCAAAATAGAGTCGCCGGGCGCGAGGGCCAGGGAGCCGGGAGAGAAGCCTTCGGGTCCGACTTCCAGGATATGGAGGGTTTCCTCCTTATGTTCCGGGTCGATCAGGCAGGCGTACAATTCCGAAAGTTTATTGTAGTTGATCATGTTTTTCGTGTACTGAATGGCGCCGCTGAAAATGGAACCGCCGCCGTAACCTCCATTACCGTTGTCGTAGTTCTGGGATTTTTTAATGAAATCCTTATGGCTTTGCGCCTTGAGCGTTCCATAAATGGACGCTTTCCCCGGCGCGGTTTCCGGAGCGGAGGCGCAGGCGGCGCTAACGATTAACAAGCCGATAATAATTAATTTTTTCATGGGACTATTTCTTCACGATTTCCAGGATGATTTCCCCGTTGTCCCCGTTTTTGATAATGACGGGACGGGGTTTGTAACGGCGATGGAACACCAGGGCGGTCAATTCCCATTCGCCTTTTGGAATGCCCTCGAGAGTAAACGCCCCCGGTTTTTCCAAAATAGCGAAGTAGGGAGAGGGAAGCACGACCAGTTTCCCTTCCATTCTTTTATGGACGGAGCAATAAAAATTTACCCGGCCTGGGCGCGTGAAACTTTTTTTTAAAACGGAGCCTTTCTCGCCCAAACCCAGATCAAAGGTGGAAGCTTTGCTCAGCGAGTACACATTGTGATCTATTTCGCGGCTTTCATCGTTCAAAAACCGGACGTTGTCGCCCTGGTAGGCCACGATAAGATCGGGATTGAACTTTCGTCCCTTTTGACTCACGTCGTGGGTTTTGTTGGAAGCCTTGATTTGACCGGGGCGTTTGGGGATTAAATATACGATCAGGTTTTTTAAAACCTTGCCCCCTTCCACCCGGACGTTGCCGTTCAGGCTATGGGCTAAAGCGGGTGAGGCCTGGAGGATCCAAAAAGCCGAAAAAAAGAGAGCGGCCTTTGATTTTGCCGAGCGCGACGTCATACGAATCCAGTTGAATGGAAGAGTCCTGGGGATGAAAAAAGTTCGACCTGCATCCCAGCCACCCAATATACCGAAAATGCCTGGCGGGTTGAAGGTAAATAAATCGCGGACTTGGAATGCCGGTTAAAACTTTTGAGGGACGTTGGTTTTCAAACAAAAAAAGCGCCCAACTTTAAAGTTGAACGCTTTTTACCAGCGTACCGCTGGACCTAGTGGGCTTAGCTTATACGGTGAGCGCTACAAGCTACATTGGGTTTGCAAATCAATATTGCCCCGGCTCTGGCCACGCCGCCTCGCCGAACAATATCTGAACCGGACAGGAGACCCGTTAGGTTTTAATGCAAGGTTTTTTCATGTTCGTTGATGATTTGAGCCATCCTGTCTTTTCCTTTTAGCTTTTGTTTCTGTATCTTTTTCTTTTCCAATTCCTGTTCTGGGCTTAAAAACGACATTTTGTTTAAATCCTCGACCCGCGATTTCAGGGAGAGGTGTTGGTTATGCAATTCTTGAAACTCCGGGTTTTCGCTGTTTAGTTTTTGAAGAAGTTCCGGATCAATTTCCATGTCTACTGCCTCCTAATTGATGGCGCTTGCAAATTTGGTTTCCGCCTCGGACTTTCGAACATAATTGATGATCAGGGAGTCCAGATCGAAACATTTTTTTTGCTCAAATTTTGAATGGGCGAGCCACCCGCAACCTGCGGCCACCGTCATATTGACTTTAAGCGGCGCGGGGCTGTATTTTTCTTTTAACGTTGCGGAAAAAAAATCGCCGTATGTATTCAGTCCGCTTCCCACAAACAAAGTGGACTCTGCGATTTGTCGACAAAGCGCTTCCGGGGAAAGGGCGCTGTCCTCTGATATTCGGGATAAAAAACCGTTTTCCCATTTAAAACGAGCGCAATAAACTTCCTTTTTTCTGGCGTCCAGGACGGAACAAACAGGTCGATCCCCGGTTTGCGTGCAAGCCGCAATCGCTTCGAGAGTTCCCACTCCCACAAAGGGTTTTTCCGTAGCCAGGATCAATCCCTTCATGAGGCTCATCCCAACCCGAAGGCCGGTGAAGGACCCGGGACCCGAGGTCAAGGCAAACCCGTCGAGAGCGTCGAGCCTGGTCCGGGCGCCCGCCAATAGTTCATCCAGAAGCCCCATCAAGGGTCTGGAATAAGTATCCGTCTGTAACGATAACTGGGAAAGAATGCGATCATTTTCCAGGAGGGCTACGCTTCCCTGGGGTGTGGATGAGTCAAGCGCCAGAATCTTCAAGTGGGCCTCGATTGACGATGTTTGCCTCTCGGCAATATCAATAATCTCTACCCTATCGCTTTACATTAGGAGAATTCCAGGAAAAAGTCAAATTTTTTCAAGTAGCCGTTAGGCCGCTAAAATCAAGGGATTTATTGTTACATGGCGATTAAATTATTGAAATTAATATGAGAAAACTTTGTTGTATAATTTTAGGCGGAGCCAAAGCCAGAACAACATTTCCGGGTTCAGGCTTTGAATAAAAGTTTTGCGGGGGTTCTCCGGGGGTTGACGAAATTCACTTCAAATTGTTGATTTATTTGAACTTATTGCTTGACAATCGATCAATCTAATAATACCTTTTAAAACTGAAAATATTTTTTAGACTTAAAGAGTTTAATTTCAAAAAGTTATGGGGGAATTTGCGGGAAGTTTTTTCCGATTGTAAACATGGTAGTCCTTGATTTTGGCGCGCCACCACTTTAGCCGGGAGAAAGTTTATGTTTTACAGCGTTAGGATTCTCGACCCAAAAGGTAATTTGAAAAAAATCATTTCCTCTAAAAAGTTAAGCAATCGTTTTTGGAGAAAGTACGAGCAGGGAGAGACCCATCCTATGGACATGGAGGATTACGGTCTTGAACCGGAAAAAGGTTTAGGGAAATCTTCCGGCTCTTCCAAAATGGACGAACGCCAGCCGCCGGGGTAGCCCCAGGAGGCCGGGCAACCCCCGGAGCCAGTGGTTTGGATTTGCAAGCTCACCGTGACTTGTGGCATTCTCCGTATAAGTCGCGCCTACCGCCCCTGCGGCGAGCAGCCGACGAGGCGCTGGAGCCAGCCGGGGTAGCCCCCGGTGGCAATATTGATTTGCAAACTCACTGTGACTTGTGGCATTCGCCGTATAAGTCGCGCCTACCGCCCCTGCGGCGAGCAGTTTAATCTATCAACCACTAGGATCTGAATGTATATAACCACCCAATTAGAACTGGAAGAATTTGTCGCCAAGCTGGAGGGATCGCCCTGGTTGGTTCTGGACACCGAGTTTGTTCGGGAAAAAACCTATTTTCACATATTGGGGTTGATCCAGGTATCCGCCAACGGGGTCTGCGGGGCGATTGACCCGATAAAAATTGACAACCTGGAAGCGCTTCTCCGCTTGATCAGGGATCCCAAAATCCTGAAAATCTTTCATGCTGCCCGCCAGGATCTGGAAATTTTAAACCGGTTGTGCCCGGAAGGGGTTCAACCGGTTTTTGACACTCAAGCGGCGGCGGCCATGGTGGGCTGGGGCGCGCAGATTTCCTTTGCCAAACTGGTTCATAAAGTGACCGGCAAGCGCATGCATAAAACCGAAACGTATTCCGATTGGTGTCGGCGGCCCTTGAGCCAAAAACAGATAGATTACGCCCTGGACGACGTCCGTTACCTGGTCCCGGTTTATGAAAAGCTGGTCAAAAAACTAGGGAATATGAATCGCCTGGAATGGCTGGAGGCGGAACTGAAAGATTCCTCGGATAAGAAACGCTTCCAACTTCCCGATCCTTACCTGCAATACAGAAAAATCAAAAACATTCGAGGTTTAAAACCCAGAATCCTGGCCGTCCTTCGCGAGCTTGCCGCGTGGCGCGAAACCGAGGCCATGCAAAGAAATTGCCTTGCGAAATTCATCATTCGCGACGAACCCCTGTTGGAAATTGCGCGTTCCCAGCCGGACAATCCCAGCGCGCTTAGCGCGATCCGCGGGTTCCATCCGAAGGAAATCAAACAAAGCGCGGAAGCGATTTTTTCCCTGATTCAAAAAGGCATGAACCTTCCGGAAGAGGAATTGCCGATTCTGCCCGATTCGGATATTTACAACACCCGTCCGGGCGTGGAAAATCTCCTGGCCTCTTATGTTCAAATCCGGGGGGAAGAAATGAAAATCGAGGCTAATGTGCTGGCGGACCGAAAAATGATTCATCAATTCGTCAGAGGGTTTGAGTTGGGAGAAAATTTGGACGACCTCCCCGTTTACCAAAACTGGCGAAAAGAAATGGTGGGCGACCGATTTTATTCAATTTTGTGCGGAGAAAAAGGATTGTTCGTCAACTCGTCCGGGAATCTGGCCTTGGTGGATTTGCCAAAATCAGGTTCTTAAACAATTCCTCAAAATCCGGTTCCTGTCTGAGGCGGGCCAGGTCCGGATCGGTTTTAATTTGCTCAAAGTTTTTAAACCCCTCCTTCACCGCCCGTTCCAAGGCTTCGAAACTGGAATTCGTCTCCCCCGTCAACGAATAATAACAAGCCAGATTGTAATGCAGCAAAGGGTGCGACGGCGCTTTTCCCTCCAGATTGTTTAAGACCGACCGAGCTTTATCAAAGCGCTTTATCCGCAAATAAACCGTGCTCAGGTTGACATAGGCTTCCAGAATAGAGTCGTCGTGCCGGAGCGCTTTTTGATATTTCTGCGCCGCCGCCTCAAGGTCTCCACTCCTGAAGTTCTTGTTCCCCTCGTTAAAATGGAAGAAACCCATGCGCTTTCTTTTTTCAGGGTCGCTGTGATCGTGATTTGAATGGTCGTCTCCCTTCAGGAAAGAGGGCCTGGAAATTTGTTGAATGGCGTCCCCGGCGGTCACAAGCAAAAATATCAGGACCAGCAAGTGGGGAAGCAGTCGATTCAATGTGGAATCGTTGAACATAAAAAGGGGCCTCTAAAAATTAATCATGACCATGAGAGCGTTCACTGGATCCAGCGGCACGCTGGTTAACGGGACAAACGCGCCAGTTCGCTTATGCCGCCAAGAGGCCGAACATGGTCCAGCGCCGCGCCGTGGGAGCGAAGGGTGTAAATGGAGACGCCGGGATTGAACTGCGCGATTTCGTCCAGGTTTTTTTGGTAACTGTGCATCATTTGATTAGTTAAGGATTTTTTGCCGTCGCCGCAATCTGCGGATAAAAGTTTTTTTTGCTGGGCGCACTCTTGTTGCAGTTGGGAGAATGTAGACTGTGGACCCGTCCGGTCCAGCAGGGAATCGTTCGCAATCACTCCCCGCGAGTAAAGCATGTTGCCGGAAAACGCGCAATCCTGTCCCGCGAGCAGGATAGGGTTGCATCCCATTTGAATCAAACAGTCGAGTCCCAGGCAGGAGACCGAACCTCCGGATTTGACGCCGCCTTTTTCTTTTATTAATTCTTCGTCGGGGTGGGAACCGCCTTCTTTCATGGCGACGAATTTTTCGCCGCGGAAAGCGCGAAGCAACTGAGCGTTGGCGGTGGCGGTATAAATGAGTTTGACGGGATTCTCCAGGTTATCAATAAAATGAAAAAAGCTGGCTTCCTGGGGGTCGAGGGAAAATACGAATTGCGGCAGGATTCCCTCCTTGCACAAAACCGGGTAGGCGGTGTCCACGCAAGTCAAAATTGTCTCTCGGGAGATTTGCTTCAGATAGGGGAGGGCGTCGTCCAGGGAAGGACCCGCGCTGCATAAAATCGCCGTCCGGTTTTTATACTTATCCGCCAGACTACGAATGCCCGGACTCTGCTGGATAATCTCCCGGTTCAACGCAAAGTTCTCCTTTTCCATTCCACCCAGGACGGCGGGGAAACGCCGCTCCATCAACAGGGTTTCCAAAGCGTTGGTCAGGCGCTCAAAACGTTCCGGAATCCATTGATACGAGGCGGAGTGAAATTTAATGGAAATATTTTTGTTACCCGCCCGTCGGGTTAAAGTTTCGATCTCTCGCGATAATTCCGCCGCCACTTCAGTTTCATCGTCGCCAAAAACCAGCCGAAACCGATCGTTGGAAAGTACGTCGTCCAGGTCTCGCAAATGCAGGGCGGCGGAGAGTATGTCCAGGTTCAGTTCCAGGACGAGAAGGGATCCGGTGGGACCGATTTTTTTCAAGATCGATTGCGCGTGGTAACCCAACCCAAAACCGTACAAGCAAATCATATCTCCTTCCCGTAATTCCTCCGCGAAGGCGTCGCTCTCCTTTTGAGGATCGTAGGAACTTTGGAGCAGGGCGTCTCGGTAACGCGCCGTTACCAGTCCCGATCTGGAGGTTTCGGCGGCGATGGACGGGGGCAAACTTTCATCCAATAGATTCCAATGGACGGGATGCGATTTCAGAATTTCCAGGTTTTTGCGAAAGTAGGGGCTCACGGCAATCAGAAGGTTGGAAATGTTGGTTTCATCATACCATTTTCGGCATATAATCTTGCAATCCCAATGGGGTTGTCATTAAAATCGATCAACTGGCCCGTCGGTTAATTAAAGGTCTCCCCTTAAACCAGCCCTAAGTTTTTTATGTCCCGTTCGTCCGCATCCAAAAAACCGTCTCGTATTCGGACCCTCTCCGCGGAAACCGCAAACCAGATCGCCGCCGGGGAAGTGGTGGAACGGCCCGCGTCCGCCGTAAAGGAGTTGTTGGAAAACTCCATCGACGCCGGGGCGACCCGCATCAAAATTGAAATAGAGTCGGCGGGAAAAAAATTGATCCGCATCAGCGACAACGGACACGGCATGTCCCCGGAAGAGGCGGGTCTCGCTCTCGAAAGGCATGCCACCAGTAAAATACAGAAAGCCGAGGATTTGGCGGAAATTTCCACCTTGGGGTTCCGGGGCGAAGCCCTTCCCAGCATCGCCTCGGTTTCCAAACTGCGCCTGAAGACGAACGACGAGGAAGGCGTTCCGGGAACGGAGATTATCATTGAGGGGGGCGTTCAGCAGTCGGTTCGCGAAGTGGCTTGCCTTCGGGGAACCACGCTGGAGGTGGGGCAGATTTTTTTCAACACCCCGGCGCGAAAAAAGTTTTTAAAAGCCGACGCCACGGAAACCTCGCACATCACCCAGGTGGTCACTCAACAGGCGCTGGCGCATCCGGAAATCCATATGACGCTGGTGAACAACGGACGCAAGGCGATCGATACCCTGCCCACCGACCAGTTGTTGTACCGCATCGCGGAGTTGTTTGGGTCGGATCTGACGCGGGAGCTGGCGCTGGTGGAGGAAACCGCGGATCAATACCGCATCGACGGCTATATATCCAATCCGGTGTACACCCGGTCCAATCGCTCCGCGCAATATTTTTTCATCAATCAGCGTTTCATTCGGGACAAGGTAATTTCACACGCTACGCAACACGGCTACAGCCATTTATTGCCGGGACGCCAGCATCCGGTCATGTTTCTTTTCCTGACGATGAATCCACGATTGCTGGACGTCAACGTGCACCCGGCCAAGGCGGAAGTTCGTTTTGCCTACCCGCAGGAAGTGCATCGATTTGTCGCGCACAGCGTACGCAACGCCCTGAGCCGGAATTTAAAGGACGCCAACGGCGGGACGGGGCAATCGGATTTTGCCGCCGAGCCGGTTGCTCCATTCTCAATTCCAACCTCCAGAGAAGCGAACCCGGTATCCGGAAGCGCGCCAGCGGGAACCATTTCGGAGTACGGCGCGCAAGGAAAGTTGACCGCTTCCTATTCGCCCGATCAACAGGCCAGGCTTTCAGACGCGTTGGGGAAATTTTATCAACCCTGCTCCGCCAGCGAGACTGATGAAGGTTCTCCCGCACAGACCAAGCTCCGGCTTCCGGTTTTCGATCAGAAATTCATTCCGGTTTCCAACCTGATTTATTCCGAGTTCGAGCCGCTTGGCCAATTGGACAATTCGTTCATTCTTCTTCAGGGGCAAAAGGGGATTGTCGTGGTGGACCAGCATGTCGCGCATGAGCGGGTGTTGTACGAGCGCTTTCGCGATCAGGCCAAAAACAAAAAAGTGGAGATTCAACAATTGTTGTTTCCCCTGGCCATGGAGTTTTCTCCGGACGAGGCGCAATTGATAAGCGAACATCTTGAAATGCTGAACGGTCTGGGGTTGGATTTGGAAAGTTTTGGGCGCAATGGGTTTATTTTAAGATCGGTCCCGGCGGCGATTAAAACTCACGATCACGAAAAAGTCATTCGCGAGATTGTGGAGGCCCTTCCTAAAGGCGGGGGGGAGGCGGTTCTTAAAGAACGGTACGAGAGGATCGTTATCATGATGGCTTGTCGAAACGCCATCAAGATCAACCAGAGCCTGGACCGGGATCAGATCGATAAATTATTATACGATCTGGAGCGCTGCGAAATGCCCTTCACCTGCCCGCACGGTCGTCCCATTTCACTGCTGATCGATATGGACGATTTGTTGAGACGGTTTTTGCGAAAATAACCAGCGTAACGCTGGATCCGATAGGGCGTATCTTATACGGTGAATGCTACGAACTACGGTGGAGTGCAAATCAATATTGTCACCGGGGACTTCCCCGGTTGGCCACGGCGAGTGGCGGTCAATCCCGAGCGGTGAGGTTTTTTACGCTCTTGACCATGCGTTTTAAATGGGCCGCATTTTTTTCTTTCCAAACTTTTTTTGGGGTTTTTACGGAGGGGAAGAAATTTTTTTGCGCTCCGGCTTTTTTCAACGCCCGCTCCATATCCTGCAAAAAATTTTCTTTCGCGGAGCGGTTTAATTGCCTGAACTGGGCGAGCAGGGTTTTTTCCGCAGGCCGGGCGCAGAATAAAAAATCCTGCTTCACGCCTTTAAAAACCAGTCGTCCCTCCTCGACGCCTCCTCCAATGACGTCCAGTTTTACCGGGCGCTCCGGGGGAGTCTCTGCGTCCGGATTTTGCAGATCGTCCGGTCCGATTTTGGTAGTCAGCAAGCGGTCGAGGGAAAGGTTTCCCAGGCGGGCCATTTGAATCAGGAGGGAGATGGGAGCGTCGCGTTCGCCTGATTCATATCGGACATAGGTCCGAAAACCAATGTCCAATACCTCGGACAGGGCCGCCTGCGTACAATTATAAAATTTGCGGATGGTTTTTAGATTGTTTGCCAGTACCGTCATGGATAAATTCCCCCTGGAGGATAGTTCGGGGAAGGGCCTGCGGACTTTTGGGTAGGAGACTCAGGCCAGCTCCACCCCGTTTTTCCTGAGAAACTTGTAGGCTTCCTCGATCCAGTGCCGCTCTTTTTCCAGCTTGTATTCGGGCAGGCTTTTGGAGGAACCGATCAGGCTTTTCATACGATCGATGGCTTCGTCTTTTTTGCCTCGGTTGTCCAGCAATCGGGCGTAATGGTAATAAGCCTTAAAGAAGTGGAACGAGTTGATCACCTGTTCGTAGGCTTCCAGAGCCTTGTCTTCCTGGCCGGCCAGCCGGTAGCATTCCGCCAGCCCAAAAATGGCGTTTCCATAATCGTATTTTTTGTCGATTTTGACAAGCTCTTCCAGAACTTCCGCCGCTTCTTCGTAGCGTCCCATCCCATGCAGGCTTTTCCCCAAGCCATAACGGGCTTCGTCCATCTCGGCGTCTTTTTCCAAGGCTTCGGTAAACATAGGTTCGGCCAGCGCGTATTGCTTTTGATCCAGGTAGAGTTGACCGAGTTTTTCATAGTGGTAGGGTTTGCCAAATTGTTTGATCAAATCTTTTAATTGCAAAGTGTCTTCTGTTTCCACCTCTTTGGAAGGGGCGGAGGAGAACAAGGTGGGTTTGCCCATGGGCGCGGCGGACTTGCCTTCCTTGACCTTGACCAGAAAATAATAAGCCACGGCTCCGACGGGAAACAACACGATCATGATGACAATCCAGACAAAATGTTCCCGGCGCTGGATGCAGTCAAAGCACATCCAAACCATAAACACGAGGCCGACGGTGATGACTAAATCCATCATTATAAAAATAACCTTTTAAAGGATGTTGTTGGGAATTATAGCGAAATTATCAAATCGGAGACGTCGGGGCTGAATCCAACGGGAAGGAGTCGAAACCTATCGGGACTCCGGCCCTTTCAGAATCTGGTTTTGTTCGCCAAGCAAAACCACGCGCGGTTGAAAACCGGCTTTCTCCTTTTCGTCAATCATACCATAAGCGACAATAATGATGCGATCATTAATCTGTGCCAGCCGGGCGGCGGCTCCGTTCACCATCATGGTTTTGCTGCCTCTTTCGGCGGGAATGGCGTAGGTGACAAAGCGCTCGCCGTTGTTGATGTTAAACACGTGGATTTGCTCGTGACGATGGATCCCCACAGCGTCCATCAAATCCTCGTCGATCGCGAGACTGCCCTCGTAATTCAGGTCCGCCAGGGTAACGCAGCCCCTGTGGAGTTTTGATTTTAGTACGGTGATTTGCATTGCGCCTTCTCAAGTAAACAGTTGTCGATCAATCTTGCTTTTCCCATCCTGACTGCCAGGGCGACCAGGGCGCCGTCGCCCACCTCGTCCAGTTCCTCAAAACTTTCCGGATCGCAAATGGAAATAAACTCGACCTCGGCGGACGGTTCCCGCTCGATAATTTCCCGAATACAGTCGCGGATTGAGTGGGCGGAAGCCGTTCCGGAATCCGCCAGTTCGCGGGCCGCCTGCAATCCCCGGTTCAGGGCCAGGGCGGAGCGCCGCTCGGCGGCATTTAAATATTCATTCCGGGAACTCAGCGCCAACCCGTCGGCGTCCCGGACGATTGGCAACGACTCGACGGCGACGTCGAGGTTCAAGTCGCGAACCAGGGTCTTGATCACTTGCAATTGTTGCCAGTCCTTTTCGCCGAAAAAAGCTTTGTCGGGACGGACGATATTGAACAGCTTGAGGACGATCGTGGCCATTCCCCGGAAGTAGTCCGGTCGGGTCGCCCCGCACAGCCTCCGGGTGACGTCCCGAACATCGACGCAGGTTTTAAATCCTGCGGGATACATGGCTTCCGCATCGGGCATGAAAAGAACGTCGACGCCCATCTTATCCAGCTTGGCCCGATCTCCCTCCCGGTCCCTGGGATAATTTTCAAAATCTTCGCCGGGGCTGAACTGTGCGGGGTTGACGAACAAACTGGCTACGGTCGCGTCGCAGGCGTCCAGAGATTTTTGAATCAGCTCCAAATGCGCCCGATGCAAATAACCCATCGTGGGAACCAGGCCGACGCTTCCCGAAAAGGATCGCGACCATTCTTTCATTTCGGAAACGCTTTGGATGATTTTCATTTCAGGAGCCGGGTTTTTCATTTCCCGCTTGCCGAAGCGGTTTTTGCGGCATGTCATAGGAGTGATCCTGGTCGGGAAAACTTCCCTCGCGCACTTCCTGAATGTACTGATTCACCGCGGATTTTGCCATATCCCCCAGTTCGGCGAATCGTTTGACAAATTTCGGGGTGAATTCCCGGTTGAGTCCCAGCATGTCGTTGAGCACCAGTATCTGCCCGTCGCAATGCGGTCCCGCTCCGATCCCAATCGTGGGTATCTGCAATTCTTTTGTGATTTCCCGCGCAAGTTCTTGAGGAATGGCTTCCAGGACCAGGGCAAATGCGCCGGCTTTTTGTAAATCGAAAGCGTCCTTTTTAATTTGCCGCGCGTCCAGATAATTTTTCCCCTGCACCTTGTAACCGCCGAACTGATGAATGGATTGAGGGGTCAGACCCAAATGGCCCATGACTGAAATCCCGGCTTGCGCGACCGCTCGTACCCTTTCGGTCATGGGTCCTGCCCCTTCCAGCTTGACGGCTCCGGCGCCGCCTTCCTGAATGATTCGTCCGGCGTTCTTCACGGCGGATTCGTTCGAGACCTGGTAGGACATAAACGGCATGTCGCCGACCAGCAGGGGGTGATGAAGCCCTCTCTTCACCGCTCGGATATGGTGGATCATTTCGTCCATGGTGACGGGCAGGGTGCTTTCATAGCCCAGAGTCACCATGCCGAGGGAATCGCCAACCAGAACGATATCGACGTCGGTCTCTTCCAGAATTTGGGCAAAACAAAAATCGTACGCCGTCAGGGCGGCGATTTTATTTCCGGAATTTTTCTTTCCCAGAATGGATGGAATCGTTATTTGTTTTTTAATCATGGCGCGTCCAGGCGTTGAGTTTATAGGCTTGGAGGCGGACAGGGGGCGGGGGTACTTGCGGCAATAAACGATCAGCGCGTCGGCTCAAGTTCGTCGACATGCTTTTTCCCGATAGCGAGGGTTTCTCTGGCTCGAAGCCTCCGCGGAGGTCTCCGGTCAAAATGTCGCCTGGGAATCTGTATTGCTCCGTCCCGGTCCTGTCAGGATCCAAGCGGGTTGTAATATTCTCTGCCTATTTTATGACTGTTGATTTTATTTATCAACTCTTCCAGGTCGACTTTTTTTTCGACAAAGTCGATTTCGTCGGTGTTGACGACCAGAAGAGGCGTGTCTTTGTAATAGAAAAAAAAGTTATTGAAGGCCTGATTGACGTTTTTGACGTATTCAAAGTCAATGTCGTTTTCATAGTCCCGGTTGCGTTTTTCGACCCTTTCAATGAGCGTTTCCGCCCCGGCTTGCAGGAAAATAACCAGATCCGGTTTGGGGATTTTCTTTACGACCAGATGATAAATTTGATCGTACAGGGCTTTTTCATGACCCGAAAGGTTGAGGTCGGCGAAAATCTGGTCGCGCTGAAAAAGATAATCGACGATAACCACCGAATTGAACAATCCCCTTTGCGCCAGGTTGAGATATTGCTGGTAGCGGCTCAATAAAAAAAAAATCTGGGTTTGGAAGGCCAGGCCTTTGGGGTCTTCGTAAAATTTGGCGATGAAGGGATTGTCTTCGTCCCTTTCAAGCTCCAACTGGGCCTGGTAACGTTCGCTCAACAAGCGGGCGAGCGAGGTTTTTCCGGCGCCAATGGCCCCTTCAACGGCGATGAGCTTGGGTTCTATAGGATTCGGCGTCATTGGAGCGGATGATTTATTTATTACGGGATTGAGGATCCTTGGGATTCAACCGGCGGGATATTATTTTCCGGAAGATATCAGGATTTCTTTTATGGTGGACTTTAATTCTTTAAGGTCCGCGGACTTTACCACATAAGCGTCGGACGACCACACCCGGAAATCCTGTTTGTAACTGCCGTAGGCGGAACACAGAATCACCGGGACGTTGTTGTTTTCTTTTTTCAGTTTCCCCAAAAGTTCCAGACCGTCCATGCCCGGCATTTTAATGTCCAGGGTCACGAGGTCGGGATGCTCCTCCCGCGCTTTAGCGATGGCCTCTTCGGCGTTCGCCGCGAGGAAGACCTCGTAACCTTCGTCTTCCAGTTCCTCTTTATATAAAAAGCGGATGTTGTCTTCGTCGTCGGCGATAAGAATTTTTTTCTTTTTCTTTTCCGTCATGTCCGCCTCCCGCCTCTTTTGGAGGTTCATAGGATTTTAAGAAATCTGAAGGCTCAGATTTCATCGCCGGCAAACTTTTCGGGCCGTCCGTCGGATGGATACTCTTTTTTAGTACAGTCGCGGCTGTTTTTCAATGGTAAAAGAATGCAGACCTCGACGCCCTTGTTCTTAAAATTTTCCACGCGCAAAGTCCCGCCGTGGTTTTCCACGATTTTCCTGCAAATAGAAAGGCCCAATCCGGTTCCGGTTTTTTTGGTGGTGAAAAAGGGATTGAAGATATTGTCCAGAGCGTGGTCGGGAATGCCCCCGCCCGAGTCTTCGATTCGAATAGAGAGGGCGGGAGACTCCTCAGCCTCGTCCACGCGGTAAACGGAAATCCTGATTTTACCTTCGTGGGGCATGGATTCCAGAGCGTTGGAAAGAATGTTGTTGATCACTTGTTTGATTTTTATGGGATCGATTAAAACCGTATCAAGATCTTTCTGGATGCAGGTTTCAATGGTTACATCCTGCCCCTGCAAGACGGATTGAAACGTGTCCAGCGATTCTGCGATCAAATCCCCCGGGTTGCAGGTTTCGAGATTCAGGTCTCCGGTTTTAGGGTAAGTCAAAATATCTTCCAGAAGCCGCTCCAGTCTTTGCGTTTCTTTGAGGATGATATTGGCGTAATTGAATACGGATTCATCTTGATGATTCAGGGAAGGATTGGGAGCCGGCAAAATTTTATCTCTCAGTCTTCTGGCGAAACCTCCGATGGAGACCAGTGGATTTTTAATTTCGTGGGCCACTTCCGCGGAAAGTTGGCCCAGGACCGTAAGCTTTTCGTTTTCTATCAATTGGTCTTTCATGGATAAGAGTTCGCGGTTGGTGGCGACGAGTTTGGTTATCAGGCGGGAGTTTTCCAATACCCAACCCGCATGGGCGGCGAATCGCGCGAGCAAATGCAAACTGGTTTCGGTTATGGGCTTGGCGTTGTACCGGTTGTCTACCAAGATCACTCCTAAAACCTCTTCGTGGGCGGTTAGGGGGACGGCCGCGAAAGAATCGACCCCAAACGTTTGGCGAAACTTCTCGGATATCAAAGAATGATCCTCGCCGTTTTCCACATGCACAATTTTTCTTTTCAGCGCCGCTTCGGCCAGGACGTTGTCGTTTTTTTTAAGCGGGTATCGTAGGGTCTTGGCGAATTTATTGAAATTGGATTTGCTGTATTCGTCTTTTTCCTCTTCGGAGACGACTCTCTGGGGGATTTGGTATTCCTTGCCCTCGCCACCCAGGTCCGTCCATATTCGTTGAGCGTCTTCCGGGGAGTCCGGACCCAGCCCCATGGTTCCAATCAATTCTTCGCCTTCCACGGCGAACAATATTGCGCGATTGAATCCGCCGGCTTCTCCGCGAGTGATCCCGCTTAAAATAACCCACAGTCCCAGTTCCGGGTTTAGCGTCGATTGCGCCGCCAGGCTGACGTCGTAAAGGATCGATAATTCCTTGATCATCATTTGGTTTTTGGAATAGATCAAGGCGTTTGAAATGGAACCCGCCACCTGATCGGCGATGGTTTCCAAAACCACAATTTCCATCGGACTGAAATACCGTTTGTCGCGGGTATGGGCGTTGACCACTCCAATGCAATGGTCCTCGCGAAGGATGGGCACCGAAAGCATGGACTGGAATTGTTCTTCCACTGTTTCTGGAATATAAACAAAACGCGGATCCTGCATGGCTTCCCTTAAGGCCAAAGTGCGTTTGTGCCGCGCCACCCACCCGGTGACGCCCTGTCCCATGTTCAAAGATAAATTAGCCATCCCGGCGTCTCCATAACCGCTGGAGGCCTGAAGGGATACTTTTTCGGCGTCGTCGATCAAAAAAATACTACAGGCGTCGATCTCCATTTTATTTTTAACGACGTCGATGATCTGGGAAAGAATTTGACCCAGGTGGGGAGTGGAGGAGGCAATCCTGGTGGTTGCTTTCAGGATTTCCAGACTGAGTTTCTGGTCCAGCATGAGAGAACCCCCGGAGCCCTTGAAGAATCCGTCGTCAGGAGCGCTTGTTAGAGGCGCCTTAACCCCCCTGGCCGGGGGAGGCAGGCTCAGTATACAACGTTGTAAAGAGGAACCGGCGGATTTATTTATTCAACAAATTTTCATAGAGCCGGACGTATGCCAGGGCGGATTGGTTCCAGCTAAAATCCCTTTGCATTCCATTGAGCGTCAAACGGTTCCATGATTTTTGATTTTTAAATGCGGACAAGGCGCGTTTTATTGCGGCAAGAAACGCGTCCAAATCGAATGCGTCAAACTTGAACCCCGTGCCTTGCCCTGTTTTTAGGTCGAATTCCTCAATGCTGTCCTTAAGCCCGCCCACGGCTCTGCCTATGGGGATGGTCCCATATTTCATACCGTAAATTTGCGTCAAACCGCAGGGTTCGTATCTTGAAGGAATCAGAATCATATCGCTACCCGCAATGATTTCATGCGCCAGGCGCTCGTCGAATTTAAACAAGCACAGACAATTTCCCGGATAGCGGACGCTCAGCTTTTGCAACTCGTTTTCGTAACGATGTTCTCCGATTCCCAAAACGACAAATTTCAGTCCGGTCTTAAGCAAGGATGGCAACGCTTCGATTACCAGGTCCACGCCCTTTTGATAGGACAAGCGGGAGACCATACAAAGGACGGGTTGTTTATTGCCGGAGGTTGAAGAGAAACGTTTCAATAGAGCACTTCTGCATGCCTCCTTGCCGTCCAGATCGGAGGGTTCGTAGGTTTTTGCTATCAGGGGATCTTTTTCGGGACTCCATTCCAGGTAATCCACGCCATTTAAAATTCCATGTAAATCGTTTTCCCGCTTTTTCAAAACGCCTTCCATGCCAAACCCGTATTCTTTTGTCAGGATTTCCTTGCTGTAACTGGGGCTTACCGTGGTCAGGCTATCCGAATAAACCAGCGCGGCCTTTAAAAAACTGAACTCGCCGTAATATTCCGCCTTCTCCGGAGTAAACACTTCTTCCGGGAGGCGGGCGATATCCAGGGTTTCGGCTTTAAAGTTCCCCTGGTAGCCCAGGTTGTGAATGGAAAATACGGTTCGGGCGCTTTTATAAAACGCGTCATGGGAATACAGCGTTTTGAGATAAACCGGGATCAACCCGCATTGCCATTCGTTACAGTGAACGACGTCGGGTTGAAAGGCAAGGGACTTGCAAAATTCCAATACGGCCCGGCAAAAAAAGATGAAACGCTCTGCGTTGTCGGTGAAAACTTCGTCTTCGTCGCCATATAAACTGTTCCGGTTGAAATAAAAATCGTTGCCCAAAAAATATACCGGCGCGCCGTCCTCAAGCTTCCCGGAAAATATTTCCCCCGCTATGTTTTTCTCGCCTACGGGAATCGAAAGTTTTACCGGCAAGGATTGAAGCGAAAACTTTTTTTCATCCGCCTGTTTGTATTTGGGCATGAAGAGCCGGACGTCGTGACCCAGAGAGTGGAGAGATTTCGCCAGAGAGGCGCACATATCCGCCAGCCCGCCGGTTTTGGCGAACGGCTGGATTTCCGGGGAGACCAGAAGGATTTTCAGAGGCTTTCCCATTTAATGATTACAGGGCGACGTTTCTCAGGTTCTCCGCGGCGATTTCGGGAGAAGTGGGATTGATATAACATCCCGAACCCTGCTCGAATCCCGCAAGCTTTGTGGTTTTTGGAATGATCTCGATATGCCAGTGATAATAAGCGTCGCACTCGGTTTGCAACGGCGACGTGTGCAGGTAAAAATTATAAGGCGGCGCGTCGAGGTATTTCCGGATGCGCGACAACACGTCCTTGAACAGCCGGGCGAGCGATGGAAAATGGTCGGTGCCGTTGGCTTCAAAACGAGCGGAATGGTATTTGGGAAGGATCCAGGTTTCATAGGGGAAACGGGGAGCGTAAGGGCAGACGGCGACAAACCCATCGTTTTCCGCGACGATGCGCCGGGTATCCCCAAATTCCTGAGCCAGCAGGTCGCAAAATATGCAACGTTCTTTATATTCGTAATGGCGCCGGGCCGCGACCAATTCTTCGTGCACCATTTCCGGAACGATGGGCAGGGCAATCAGTTGCGAGTGAGTATGTTCCAACGTAGCCCCGGCGGGTTCTCCATGGTTTTTGAAAATCATGATGTAGCGAAATCGCTCGTCTTTTTTAAGGTCGTTCAGCCGTTGCGAGAAGGCCCAAAAGCAGTCTTCGAGACTTTGCTCCGGTAATTCCTCCAGGGAAAGGTCGTGGCGCGGACTTTCGATGATGACCTCGTGGGCGCCCAGACCGCCCATTTTATCGAACATCCCTTCCCCGACCCGGTGGGTCTCCCCGTCGATGGACAAGGCGGGAAATTTGTTGGGGACCACTCTCAGACTCCATCCGCTGGAGTTCGCGGGGGAACCGGCGGGGCGATAGGCTAATATTTCGCCCGGCGTTTTACTTTCGTTGCCGAAGCAAAACGGGCAGAACTCGCCGCGCAAAGACGGTTGGACGTTCGAGTAATCCACCGGGCGTTTTCCGCGTTCCTCGGAGATGATCACCCACCGGTCGACGATAGGGTCTTTTCTTAATTCGGCCATGGTTAGTATAGGAGGGTAAAAGGGTTTGCTTACATTCAGAACGAAGATACTAGGAAATGTTGGCGCCAAAGTCAATCGAACCGAGGGAATTTGGATACGAAGAATTCAATCCTGGTTTATAATGTCTCTCAATCAATGATCGCTTGAGGAACGCCACATGCCGTTGGCTTTGAAAAATAAAAAGGTGGTTTTGGGAGTTTGCGGAGGGATATCCGCTTACAAGTCCGTGGAACTGCTCCGTCTATTGACGAAAGAAGGCGCCGAGGTTTATGTTTCCATGACGCAAAACGCCAAACAGTTTGTCGGCCCGCTCACATTTGAAACTTTATCAGGTAGATCGGTTTACGACGAGGTGTTCGATCAAAATTCCGCCGCGAGCATGGAGCATATTCGCGCCGCGGAAGGGGCGGACCTGATGGTCGTTGCGCCCGCGACGGCGAACATGATCGGTAAAATGGCCCACGGGTTGGCCGACGACGCCCTGTCCACCCTGGCGATTTCTTTTAGCGGACCCGTGCTCGTGGCTCCGGCCATGAACGATAAAATGTATTCGCATCCAGCAGTTCGGGCCAACATCGAAATTTTAATATCACGCGGAGTAAAAATTGCCGAACCCGAAACCGGCGAGTTGGCCTGCGGGACGACCGGGCAGGGGAGACTCGCGGACCCCGGTTCGCTGATGAACGAAATAAAAAAACTGTTGCTTGAGAAAGCAGATTTAGAGAGCGTCAATATCCTGGTAACCGCCGGACCCACGCGGGAACCCATTGATCCGGTGCGTTACATATCGAATCCCTCTTCCGGGAAAATGGGATACGCCATCGCCGAAAAAGCCCGCGACCGGGGAGCGGACGTCACGCTTGTCAGCGGCCCCACCCATTTGCCACAACCTGTGGGGATGCGTGTTTTGTCCTGCCAAACCGCTTCCGAAATGGAGGCGCTGGTGTTGGAATATTTTCCACGCGCGGACGTTCTTGTGATGACTGCGGCGGTGGGGGATTTTGCTCCGGAATCCGTGCTCAAAGAAAAAATAAAAAAGCGGGATAAAGAAGCGCTTCACTTAAAGCTTCACCCGACTAAAGATATTCTTCTTGAAGCCGGACGCTTGAAGACCCGGCAAATGGTGGTTGGGTTCGCCGCCGAGTCCGGAAACCTGATTGAAAGCGCCAGAGAAAAATTGCGGGAAAAGCGCCTGGATATGATCGTCGCCAACGACATAAGCGCCCCGGGAATCGGGTTCCAGTCGGACAGCAACCAGGTAACGATCCTGACTCCGGATGGCGAACCGGAATGCCTGCCCCTCCTTAAAAAAACCGAAATCGCCGACCTCCTCCTCGACCGCATCCGCAACGCGCGCTCGGGGAAGGCTTAGCTAATAAATTTTAAGGGATGCTCCTGATTTTTTAGTTTTCCACATTCCTGGCGCAACGGAAGCCGAGGAAGTCGCTTTTTAATTTTGGAACGGAGGCGTTGCGGTAGGTCATTCTCACGTCCTGGGCGTCGCTTTTCCAATGTCCGCCGCGGACCACTTTATATTGCCGTTTTTTGGGTCCCTGCGGGTTCTTTTTGGGTGAGAACATGTAGAACTCTGGCATGTGCCAGTCGTAAACCCATTCAGAAACGTTGCCGGCGAGATCGTAAACGCCGTAATCGGATTTTCCGTTTTCAAAGGAACCGACCGGCATGGATTTTCCGGATTCATTGTTAAAGTTCAACCGGCTCTTGTCGGGTTTTTCATTTCCCCAGGGATACTCGATTTGCCTTTTGCCCCGCGAGGCCTTTTCCCATTCCGCTTCTGTTGGCAGGCGTTTTCCCTTCCAGAGGCAGTAATTAGTTGCGTTCTTCCAGGTCACGCCGACCACCGGCTGGTTGGGCTGGTTGAAATCCTTCTGGTCCCAGAACTCGGGCGCCGCAACCTTTTTCTCTTCCAGGTATTCCTTATATTCTGCGTTGGTGGTCTCGTATTTATCCATATAAAAGGCGTCGATCTCCACCTTATGCGCGGGGTCTTCCGGTCCCAGCATGTGGCGGTCGGGATTCAAGACGTCCATGGGATTGAGTTCGTGCAGGGATCTGCGGCTTCCCATTTCGAAAACTCCTCCGGGAATGAGGATCATATTTTTGATCTGCTCCGAAGTAGGGGCGGTTTCGGAAAAGACTGGACCGGCTGTGGAAATTGAAATTAACAAAATTAGTAAACAGATTTTTTTCATGGACGTTTCCATTTAAACGGCGGTTTAAAGTTAGGTTTTTTCTTTGCGCGTTGACTCCCAGGTTCAATCATTATACAATTGAAATTCCTCACAAACAGACGCCGCAGGGATAAGTTTACTCCCATGATATAACGGGAAAAGGTCATGGAAAAACCCCAAAAAGAACCTATTCTGATCAATCAAAAGCAGGATTACAAGCTTTGCCTGAATTGCGGTTTTCCCAATCGTAATTCTGACAAAACCTGCATCTATTGCAGTTCCAGCCTGATTCAGGACGCTGGTCTCTTCGCTTGGTTTCGCCAAACCTATTACGTCCTCCGCTGGCGTTGGCAGTTGAAGCAAAAACGCACGAATTTGAATAAGGAATCCCGGTCGCCTTTATTTCAAAACCTGGGATATTTTTTAATCGGCGCGGGTCTCAGCGGAGTGAGCTTGTATGTTTTTACCCTGGCGGTGACCGAGAAATCCTTTTCCAACGGTTTGATCGCCGCGCTATTTTTTCTTTACGGATTTTTTACTCTAAAGAGTTTGTTTTTCCGCAAATAGTCCTCCCTCAAATTGCCCCGGTTATTCCCCTTTCGTGCGAGCGTCCTTAACGGCCTACCGCGTTCTTTTCTTCTTCAATATTAAGCAAACCCCAAAGATATAAAATATAATCTAACATGTAACGGGCTTATCCGCCATGAACGCTTTAATATACTGGTGAGGCCAGATGGAACAGACGCTTTTCAACAATCCCTCCGATAAAATCGTTTTCCCCGTCAAGGGAATGTCCTGCGCCAGTTGCGCGTCGCGGATAGAAAAAAAACTTGGATCATTGGAAGGCGTTCGCCTGGCGGAGGTCAACTTCGGCGCGGGGCAGGCGACGGTGGAATACGATCCCAACAGCGTGACTCCGGATAAATTTGTGAAAGTTATCGAAAACCTCGGATTCGAGGCGCCCGGGAAAAAGCAGACTTTTTCGGTGGAAGGGATGACTTGCGCTTCCTGCGTTTCCAGAGTGGAAAAAAAGCTAGGGAGTCTGGCCGGAGTTAAAAATGCCGTTGTGAATTTGTCCGCCGAAAAAGTTTCGGTAGAATTTTTTCCCGGTCAAACCGGGCCGGAGGAATTTGAGAGCGCCTTACGAAATATCGGCTACACCCTGCGAATTATGGCAGAGGCGGGCGAAGACGAAGTGCGGGAATCCCAACTCCGCGAATCGCAAGCCCTCAAACTAAAATTCATCGTTTCCGCCTGCGCCGGCGCCTTGATCATGGCCGGGGGGATGTTTTGGGGATTTTCGCATCTTTTATTATTTCTACTGGCCACGCCCGTGCAGTTTTGGGCGGGGCGACAATTTTACCAGGGCGCCTGGTCGGGCGTTCGACACGGGTATACAGACATGAATACCCTGGTGGCGGTTGGGACTTCCGCCGCTTATTTTTACAGCGCTTTCGTTGCCTTATTCCCAGGGGCAATCTCGGCGACCGGGCAAGCGGCGGACGTCTATTTCGATACCTCCGTCATGATCATTGCGCTGGTGTTGATGGGGCGCTGGCTGGAAGCGGGAGCCAAACAAAAAGTTTCGGACGCTATAAAAAGCCTGGTCAATTTAAAACCCAAAACTGCGCAGGTGGAACGCGACGGACTTGAAATTAAAATCTCCGTCGACGAGGTTCATAAAGGAGACATCGTGATCGTTCGTTCGGGAGAAAAAATTCCCGTCGACGGAACGATCCTGAACGGCAACGGCTCTGTGGACGAGTCCATGGTGACTGGTGAAAGCCTTCCGGTGGAAAAGAAACCGGGAGACAGAGTGATCGGCGCGAGCATCAACCAATCGGGATATTTTAAAATGCGCGCCGAACGTCTCGGGAGCGAATCCGTATTGTCCCAAATCATCCAACTGGTTCAGGAGGCCCAGGGTTCCAAAGCCCCGGTGCAAAGATTGGCGGACAAGGTGGCCGGGATATTCGTCCCCGCCGTCATGGGCGTGGCGGTTTTGACATTTTTAATCTGGTGGGGCTGGGGCGCGACGTTGGCCGGTATAGAAAACCCGTTTTTATTTGCGTTGATGGCCTTTATTTCCGTTTTAATCATCGCCTGTCCCTGCGCTCTGGGACTGGCCACTCCCACGGCGATCATGGTTGGGACGGGGAGGGGAGCGCAGTTGGGAATTCTCATCAAGGGCGGAGCCGTTCTGGAACAGGCGCAAAATATTGATACCGTGGTTTTCGATAAGACGGGCACGTTGACCCAGGGCAAGCCCCAGGTGACGGATGTTTTTTGCTCGCCAGAAACGGCATTGTCCGCCGATACGGTTTTGCGGTTGGCCGCTTCCCTGGAAAAAGGATCGGAACATCCTTTGGCGCAAGCCGTCGTCCGGGAGGCGGAGGAACGGGGTTTGGAGCTGGCTCCGGTCGACGATTTTCAAAACCAGCCGGGATTTGGCGTGAAGGGGCGCGTGGAGGGAATGGATCTGGCTCTGGGAAACTTGAGCTTGACGCCGGACCCCACCGGCGAGGTTTCGGTTTTGCAATATCGAATGGAAGAATGGTCGCGTAAGGGGAAAACGCCCATGTGCCTGTGGGTGGACGGAAAACCCGCGGGCGCCCTGGCCGCCGCGGACGCCTTGCGTCCAGAGGCTGTTTCAGCCGTCCAACGTTTGCGTCAAGCAGGCATGGAAGTGGTCATGATGACCGGCGACCGCTTGGAAACCGCGCGCGCTATTGCGGATGAAATCGGGGTCGAAAAAGTTTTCGCCGAAGTCTTGCCGGGCGATAAAGCCGGCGAGGTAAAAAAAATGATGGACCAGGGACATTTTGTCGCGATGGTCGGCGACGGCGTCAACGACGCTCCGGCCCTGGCGCAGGCGCAGATTGGAATTGCCGTTGGGTCCGGAACGGACGTCGCCATGGAGGCTTCGGACATTACTCTGATGACCCACGATTTGCACTCCGTGGCGGACGCCATTGAACTGAGCCGGCAGACCATGCGCAAGATTCGCCAGAACCTTTTTTGGGCGTTTTTTTATAACACATTGGGAATCCCCATCGCCGCCGGAGTTTTGTACCCCGCTTTTGGGATTTTGCTCAAGCCCTTGTTCGCCGCCGCCGCGATGTCTTTAAGCTCGGTTTCCGTGGTCGGCAATTCCCTTTTGCTCAAGCGGTTTGAGCCTTCGAGACGCAGGCCCTAAGGTTCGGGGAAGTTGAGCCGGTATTGTTTTCCGGCGTCGTCCACCGCCAGAGCGCCGACGCCGGGCGTTGATTTTAAAAAATCCATCCCCTTTTCGATTCCCATAACAAATGCCGCCGTGGCCAAGGCGTCCGCCTCCATGGCAGAGGAAGCGGTTACGCTAAAGGACCGGACGCCGCGCGCGGGCAATCCCGTTTCCGGGTCGAGGATATGGTGGTAGCGAACCCCGTCCTTCATAAAGTAACGTTGATAATCGCCCGAGGTCGCAATTGCCCCGTCGCGGATGGGAAGCGTTGCCAAAATTTCCTGCGGTTTTCTTGGATGCTGTATCCCAACAACCCACGGATGTTTGCCGTCTTTTGTTCCAAATGCCCGGAGGTCTCCGCCTGCGTTGACGAGTCCGTTCTGGACGCCGTGTTCACGCAACACCTTAACCGCCTGGTCGACGGCGTAACCTTTAGCGATCGATCCCAACTCCAGCGCCATGCCGGGTTGGGTCAAACGTATCTTGCCTTCATTGATTTCGATATTTTGAAAGCCCGTTCGGGTGAGCGCCTCCTCAAGTTTTTCGGTGGACGGCGGGGCGCTTACGGCCCCGTCGAAATTCCAGAGTTGAACCACCGGTCCGAGCGCGACGTCCAATACGCCTTTTGAGTGAGCGCCCCAGTGGATTCCCGCATTTATGACTTTCAATAAATCCGGGGAGACGTCGATGAATTCACCGCCCGCATTTTTGTTCAGACGGGAAACTTCCGAGTCGGGTTTATGGCCGCTCATCAGGTTTTCGATCCGGGAAATTTCGTCGAAGGCCTGGCCGATGGCGGACTGAGCCAATGCTTTGTCGGGATGATGAACAGAGATTTCCACCAGCGTTCCCATCTGGAGTTGAGCGCGGCGGGTGATTTGCGGATCCGATTCTTGTGACTGACAGGCCCCGCAAAACAGCGCCAAGGTCAATAGCAGGAGTCGTAGAGTAATGTTTATTAAATCAGTTTTCAAAACCGGCTCATGAATGGGATTTTGATACGATGGCGTCGCAACCGATTTTAGCAGTTTAACGTCCAGCGCCGTTTATAATTTTCAGGACAAGCCTGGGTGGGTATGCTATTCTCGTTTAATTTTTTGAGGCCATAAAAACCGAAATTATTATTTTATTCGCCCGGCGCCATTGCGCGTTGGGAGAAAAAGGACGCCCCTATGGTAAAGATAGCGCCATCCATTTTGGCCGCCGATTTTAGTCGGCTCGGCGAAGAGGTTAAAGCCGTGGAGGAGGCGGGCGCCGACTGGATTCATGTCGACGTCATGGACGGGCATTTTGTCCCCAATATCACCATCGGGCCTCCCGTCGTCGAGTCCATCCGCAAAGTCACCAAACTGACTCTCGACGTGCATTTGATGATCGAAAATGCCGACCGGTACATTCCGGAGTTTGCCGACGCGGGGGCGGACATTATCACGGTGCACATGGAGGCGTGCCCGCATTTGCATCGCACCATTCAGATTATCAAGGATCTGAAGATGGGAGCGGGCGTCGTGCTCAATCCGGGGACGTCGCTGTTCACGCTGGACGAAATTCTAAGCGAGATTGATCTGGTATTGTTGATGTCCGTCAACCCTGGATTCGGAGGGCAAAAATTCATTCCCGCCGTTTTGGATAAAATCAGGTTGCTGGAGAGTACCCTGGAGCAATGCGAGAAGGATATCGGTCTGCAGGTCGACGGCGGAATCAAGGTCGACAACGTCGGGGAAATCAAAAAGGCCGGGGCCGACGTCATTGTTGCCGGGTCGGCCATATTTGAGAGCGACGATTATGCCGCGACGATTGAGGCGTTGCGGAATGGTTAATCCCCCGCCTTTTCAGTTGAATTTCATGATCCAAAGCGGTTACACTGGCCCCAATCAATAAACGACGGTAATTCAATGTCGCGAGGTTCCTGGTTGGCGCAGGCCGTTGGAACTTTTATCAAGTTTTAACTGGAGGATTTAGAGCTATGATGGGAATCGGTTTTCCCGAGTTGATGATCATTCTGGTCATCATTATGATTATATTTGGGGCCGGAAAATTGCCGGAAATCGGTTCCGCTTTTGGCCGCAGCATCAAAAACTTTAAATCTTCCATGAAGGAAGCCGAAGAGTTGGAAAAAGCGGTTGAAACTCCAGAAGGTGGAACTCCCGAAGGTGAAATTGCCGAAGGCGGGGAGGGCGCCCAATCAGCCCAATCAGAAATGGACAAGGCCCAGGAAGAAGAGAAGGCTTTGAGCGACGAGGAAAAGGAAAAACTGGCGCGTGAAAAGGCTCAGGCCGAAGGCGAGGCCAAGGACAAGGCCATGAAGGATACCTCCGACAGGTTTACGGCCAATCTGCCGCGAAAAGGCAGTTACGATTACGCCGAGGACATGAAACAACAGGAAGCAAAGAAAAAGAAAAAAGTCTGATAGCTGGCAGACACAATTGCCGAATAGGAAAAAGGCCGCCGGTTTCCGGCGGCCTTTTTTTATCGTTAAAACTCCTTTCTCAATTCCTTGAACAAGGCAAAGCACATTCCTATCATTATGAGAGCAAAGGGCAACCCTGAAGCGATGGCGGCGGTTTGCAATGCTTTTAAGCCCCCGGCCAATACGAGTACAGATGCAATCACCCCTTCGGTTACGGCCCAGAAAATTCTCTGGTTTTTGGGCGGGTCCTGATCTCCACCGGCGGTCAATATATCGATCACCAGACTTCCTGAATCGGAGGAGGTCACAAAAAATGTGACGATGACCAATGTCGACAAGGCGGCGGTAATCTGGTCAAAGGGGAGGTAGGCCAGGGTTTTAAAAAGGGCTGTGCTTACGTTGGCTGAAACGGCGGCGGCAATGGGAGCGCCTTGAATCGTTTCCAGATAGAGTGCGGTTCCGCCAAAAACGCTCAACCAGATAAAGGTCGCCAAAACGGGGGCGAACAAGCCGCCAATAATAAATTCACGGACGGTTCTTCCCCTGGAAATTCGCGCGATGAACATCCCGACGAAAGGCGCCCAGGCGATCCACCAGCCCCAATAAAAAATTGTCCAGGTGGCCTGCCAATCCGGGGCGGCCACCCATTCGCTCCAGTAACTAAAATAAACAATATTGCTTAAGTAATCTTTCAGGCCTTCGCCAAAGGTTTGTAAGATAAACCCTGTGGGGCCGAGAAAAAATATAAAGGAAACCAAAATCACGCTCAGCCAAATATTGAAGTGGCTGAGCCGACTGATCCCTTTCTCCAGACCCAAAACCACAGAGATGGTGGCGCATGCGGTGATCAATGCGATCAGAACAATTTGGGTCGTTTTAGTTTCGGGACAATCGCCCAGAAAGTTCAGACCAGAGTTGACTTGCATGGCTCCCAATCCGAGAGATGTGGCCACTCCAAACATGGTTCCTACAACGGCAAAAATATCGATGCAATGCCCCCATCGTCCGTATATTTTTTCCCCTAAGAGAGGATAGAAACAGGATCGAATAGTTAAAGGCAGGCCTTTTCGAAAAGAAAAATAAGCCAGAGAAAGTCCCACGACCATAAAAATGGCCCAGGCGTGCAGACCCCAGTGAAAGAAAGTGATTCCAATCGCCTGGTTGGCCGGCGCGAACGCTTGCAAATTGGCCATGGGAGGATTTGCGTAATGTTTGATCGGTTCGGCAATGCTCCAAAACACCAAACCAATACCCATGCCGGCGCTGAACATCATGGCAAACCATGTGGTATAGCCGAATTCAGGTTTTTCATCGGGTTGTCCTAAACGGACGCCGCCAAACCGACTGAAGAGTAGATACAAAACAAAAATAAGAAACAGGATCGTGGAAACTGTAAATACCCAGCTGAAGTTATTAACAATGCCTGATTGAACGGCGTCAAAGAAACTTTTAGAGGAACGGGTAAACAAGGTCGCCGCCAAGATGAATACGAGCATGATTATTGCGGAACCGATGAACACCTGAGGATGTGTTCTTTTAAAAAACAGAAACGGTTGGGTTTTTATTTCATGCTTCACGGGGATCTCTCTGTTAGAGAATGAGATGGTAGCTGATGAATTGTATTAAAAACTTGTCGGTTGCTTTTCAAGCTAATGCCGAAAAAAAAGGAACACCTCCGCTAATTTGCAATTACTGCGGTTTTTATGTATGATGGCCTCCTTCAAAGAAATTCCTAAGGGTTTTCCCTTTTTTAATAAATCCAAATAGTTTATTTGGGCGTTTTTTTTGTTTCTTTGATTTTCCATTAATGGAGGAATGATAGCGTCTGAATGCTATTCCTAAAATTAATCTAATTAAATAAGGAGGCATTCATGAATACTTCTTTTGAAAAAACCGCTGTTGATAAAGCCCAGGATTATTACAACAGCGCCCCCGCCGACGAGTTTTATTTTAAAATTTGGGGCGGCGATCACATCCACGTCGGAATTTACAACCATCCCCAAGAAGCCATTAAGGAAGCCAGCCCAAGAATAGTACACATGATGGCTTCAAAATTAAACTTAAATGCCGATACCAAGGTATTGGACCTCGGCTCTGGTTACGGAGGAGCCGCCCGGTATCTAGCGAAAAAATACGGTTGCCAGGTTACCTGCCTGAATCTCAGCGAAACTCAAAACGAAAGAAACGAGAGCCTGACTAAAAAAGCCGGGCTGGACGGCCTGGTCACAGTTGTCGAAGGCAACTTTGAGGATATACCATTTCCCGATAACTCGTTTGACGTCGTTTGGTCACAAGACGCCATCGTCCATAGTTCCAACCGAGAACTGGTCGTGGAAGAGGTGGTTCGGGTTTTGAAAGAGAACGGTGAATTTATTTTTACCGATCTGATGCAAACCTTTGATTGCCCAAAAACTATTTTGAAGCCCGTGTTGGATAGAATCCATCTGGATTCTCTGGGATCTTTTGGCTTTTATGTGGAACAGGCCAGAAAACTCGGAGTAAGAAACGCCACAGTGCTCGATCTTTCCGAACACCTAACGACCCATTACCAGCGTGTGATGGAGGAAACCCAAAAACGGTATGATGAAATGGTCGAAATTTGTGGGAAAGAATATATCGACACAATGATCCAGGGCTTAAAACACTGGGTGGAAGCGGGGAAGAACGATCATCTGTCCTGGGGAATTGTTCATTTGAATAAAAGCGTGGTGGTTTAGGAAGGGGATTACCTGGAACCTGCCGCGAAAAGGCAGTTACGATTACGCCGAGGACATGAAACAACAGGAAGCAAAGAAAAAGAAAAAAGTCTGACGGCTAGCAGACACAATCGCCGAATAGGGAAAAGGCCGCCGGTTTCCGGTGGTCTTTTTTTATTGCGCGAGTCCGGCAGGACTCTCTCGCTTCAAAAGAGCCTTATATGACTTTGTCTTCACAAAAATTTTCATCCATAGCGCTCGCAAAAGAAATAGAGTCTCCAGAAAATCCTGGGGCGTTGGAAAAACGCGTGGCTCTGACGCCGACGGACGTCGGCAAGCTCGCTCAAGCGGGCGTTCAGGTTTACGTTGAATACGGGGCGGGAGAGGGCGTTGGATTCAGCGATCGCGAGTACGAGCAAAATAACGCCGTCATGCAAACGCCGGAGCAAATTTATCGGGATAAGGGGCTCATCATCAAGTTTAAGGGACCATCGCTCGCTTCTATTGAAGAGATGCGCGAAGGATGCGCCTTATTCTGCATGGCGCATTTTCATTCTTATCCGGATCGGGCGAAAGCGCTTCAGGATCGGCGCATCAATGTCATTGCCATGGAAGAAATATGCGAATCGCCAAAGGTCAATTTAGAGAGGGATATTCTTGGACGCCTGGCTATGGCCAAGGCTTTAGAGCCATTTCTTGAAGAAAATACCATGGGCGGCGTGCAGGTCAGGGTCGTTGGATGGAGCGACCGACTGCGCAGCGCTATCCGCCGTTGCGGTAATCGCAACCCCCGCTCGTTGCAGATCGTCCAGCCAACGCTTTCCTTTGAAGATCTGGATGCGGTTGGACCGACGGCCTTATATTTTTATGACAGTCAAAGCTTTGAAGATCGGCAAGGCGTTCTGGCTGAGCTGAAAAACAACGGCGCGCACATTTTTGATCTTTATGAATTTGAACGGCAGTATGGCGAGCAGGCCATTACGGCTTATCGCGCGAGCCACCCACCCCTGGAATTTGGATTGCGCCGTATCCAGTGCCTGCATGAAACCGGTCGGGCAGGCGCCCGGTATGGCGTGGAATTGTTGAAAGCGAACAAACCCGCCCTGGATATTACGAATGCAAAGGCGGTTATTCTTGGTTATGGAAACGTGGGGCAAGGGGCGTTGCATGAACTGTATCGCCAGGGGATCAAAGCGATCCATGTGCTGGGTCGCTCGCATACTTCCAAGGGTTGCATTGATTCTTGGCTAAAGGACGTCGACCTGGTGGTGAACGGCGCGGAACAACCTCCGGAGCTACGGGGCGTAAATTTTTTGATTAGCAATCGACACTTGGAAGAGATTGTTCCCGATCAGTCCGTGGTTATCGACCTGGTGGGGGGCAGCGCCACGAATCGAAGCCCCGTGGAAGCCGTTGTCAGTTGCAGTTTTCTGACGGAGCCGCATTTTGTGCGGGACGGCGTCACCGTTTCGGCTTTATGGGGATGGCCGATGATGGGCATGATGCGGGAGACCGCGATTCGCTACTCTGGGCAAATCGTCGACGTCCTGATCGGCCAGGAAAAACTCATCGGCGGACTTCATTCGCTAACTCCCGGCGTCCAGCGCGCGCTGGTCTGCGGCCCTTTTAATCAGTAAACGCCCGCCTCCTACCTCCTGCTTCTGTCATGGAAAGAGAGCTTTGCGTAAGTAAAAATTTACGTTTCAAATGGTTCGTTAAACAAAATAGGAAGGCCTGCGGCCTCATGAATCCCCCTCATCCTCGCCTTCTCCCGCGAGGGGAGAAGGGAAGGTTTGCTCCAGGTTTGGCGCTGGTTTGAAGCGCGGCGCCGAAAAAAAATCTTTAATAATTCCTCTCCCTCGACGGGAGAGGACATAGGTGAGGGTGATCAATATTTTTCATTTGTTTCGTTAAAAATCGACTTATGCAAAGCTCTCCATGCAAAAAGGGTCTCGCTTGTAAGACAAACTTGACGGATGGTGGGAAATTTGTCACCATATAACAATGAGTAAGAAAGAAAAAATTGAAGCGGTTCATGGAAGCGGAAATGTCTTTAGGGATTTTGGAGAACCCAATGCGGATATAGAACAACTCAAAGCCATATTAGCGGCGAAAGTCATTGGGATTCTGGACCGCCGTAAGCTCTCGACGCGAAAAGCCGAAAGCCTAACCGGCGTGGATCACAGTGAATTTGTCAAAATACGAAACGTTAATTTGGACCGTTTTACCGTTGATCGGTTGATATCCGTTTTAAATAAACTAGATCAACAGGTGGACGTGAAAGTAAAAGTCCAAAGTCGTCCGCAAAAAAGAATCAAACGAGAGGCGACAATGGCCGGATTGTAGTCGCATATAGGGGGGAGTGTCTTGGTGAAACGGGAAGGCTAACTTGGATTATGTAGAATATATTCATTGGTCACGAATTTTAACGCATATGGGGCATTCTTCGCTGAGGTAGTTGTCATTTACATTTTGAATAGTATCGGTCATATGTCTTCTGTTGCTAAATAATTCCTGAAAATTATTATCTCTGCTGAATTTTCCATTGGCCAGCTTGTATGCCGCAGACGATTCTTCATTCCCTCGGAAAATGATTTCGTGGTACATACATTTTTTTAAGACACCGCTCTCAAGCAAAATTTCTTCTGCGATGTCGTCTTTTGCTTCGTTAATAGCCATTATGGTTTTTGCGTACCCATATTCTCTCCTAGATTAAAAAAGGTAGTTTCCATTGAATGAATAAAATCTTAAATGTGCGCTGTCAAGCCGACTAGAAAAAATAGGTTTCCAAAAAATTAGGGTCTGAAAAAGTGCGATGAAAGTCGGCTAAAATAGCATTCAAGAGGGCAGGGGAAGCGGCAAACAGCGCCATCGCTGTTACCCGACGACCGATCAACTTCTTAACCGTTGTCCCGCTAAGCCCCAATGGCTTGCAAAGGACGGACCTTAATTTCGGCCGCGTCTTTCCGCGCTTGCGCGAGATCGTAGACGGTTTGCGCGGCCAACCATGCCCGTGCCGTGCTCCATCCCATCTTTTCCAGCCGAATAGCCATTTCCGGCGAAATACCGGCATGGCCGTGGATCACGCGCGACAGAGTATGACGGGCAACGCCTAGCCGGGTAGCTGCCTCCGTCACGGATAGCCCCAAAGGATCAAGACAGGCGCTTTTGATTGAGCGACCGGGATGCGGCGGGTTTTTCATACTCATTTCATCGTCTCCTAATGGTAATCAATTAAATTAACGTCTAATGCCTCTCCGTCTTTAAAGCGGAAGATGATGCGCCAATTGCCGGATACCTTCACACTCCAAAAACCTTTGAAGTTTCCTTTCAATGGGTGAAGGTTGTAACCCGGCTTATCGAGGTCTTGCGGTTTTTCCGCGATATCCAGAAACGCAAGGATATCTTCGATCGACTCAAGCTGGTCTGCTCGGACTTTGCTTTGATCGCCTCGTTCATAAAGCTTTTTAAATCCCCGGTGCTTAAACGTTCTTATCATATTTTATTGTATCGCGTATCGGAACGTGCGTCAATTTTTAGGGGTAAACGGCGCAGATCAGAGTTGGATTCCCGACCGCCCTATTTTGTTATATTACCGATGACCGCAAGTTGTCATACGGGGAATCTCGGCTTCATTTTTCCTGCGACGCGATCTACTTTTTTTACGGAATAGATTGCATGCGTGGAAGTAGGGATAGAATTAATGCGTCTTGACCCTGAATTTGGCTGGGGTTTGTTTTTCAGGTCCAGGGTTCTTGCAGGTTTTCCATGGTCCAGCGGGTGAGGCCGTCGACGTCCTTGTAAATCCCTCCGGTGAAAAAATTGAAGGGATCGAAAAACCGGATACCTTTTTCCGGGTCGATTTCGAAATTCACGTTATTGGCCTGTTGCGGAACCTGTTTGCATTCCAGAAATTTCTCCCCGTCAACTTTGGACAGATTGAATAATTCCTCCATGGTCTCCGGCGAATAATCGTTTTTCTCGACGAGCAGACGGACTTTTTCCATGACGACTTTTACTTCTTCGTCCGTCAAATGATTCATTTTCATTGCGTGACTCCCAAAATGCCGGGTAACAAAAAGACGTTCTAATTATATTGGATGTCCGGGGAGAACAAAAGGTTTAGACGGGCGTGTTACTGGGCGAGGGCGATGACCGGTCCCGGAAAAATCCCCAACTGAATAGTTCCCAATACGGCGATGGCCACCACCAGCAGGGCGTAAGGGCTGAGTGTGGGCTGAAATTCCACTTTCTGATCCGTCATGTACATATAAACGATGACCTTCAGGTAGTAGTAAAAGGAGATCGCCGAGTTGAGCACGGCCAGGACGACCAGAGTCACATATCCCTCCTGGAGAGCGGCGGAAAAAACGTAGAATTTCCCCACGAATCCGGCGAACGGCGGCAACCCTCCAAGCGATAATAGAAAGATCGCCATGCTCAGGGCCAGAAGGGGATGCTTGTACCCCAGTCCGGAATAGTTTTCCATTTCCAAATTCTCGTTGCCTTTGCGACCCAGGATGATAACGATTCCAAAGACGCCGAACGTCGTGAAAAGATAGGTCAGCATATAAAAAAGCAGGCTGGAGGCGCCGAGGCTGTTCCTCGCAATGATGGCGATGAGAAGATAGCCCGCGTGGGAAATGCTGGAATAGGCCAGCAGGCGTTTGATATTGGTTTGCATGATGGCGCCCAGATTGCCGATGAACATGCTGAGCACGGCGACGACCATCAACGCCATTTCCCAGGAGGCGGCGACGCCGTGAAACCCGTCGGCAAACACCCGATAAAATGCGGCTAAAACGGCGGCTTTCGGTCCTACCGCCATGAAGGCGGTGATGGGCGTTGGCGCGCCTTGATAAACGTCCGGCGCCCACATGTGGAACGGAACCGCAGCGACTTTGAATCCGAATCCGATCAGCAATAGAACGATCCCGCCAAGCAGGATCGCCTGGCTCTTCACCCCGCCGGCGACAATGGTAGATGAAATTCCCGCAAGCTTGGTGGTTCCCGTGGCTCCGTATATCATTGCCATTCCGTACAACAAAAATCCCGTGGCGAAGGCGCCGAGTAAAAAGTATTTCAACGCCGCTTCGTTGGAACGTTGATCCGTCCTTCTGATTCCCGCCAAAATGTATAACGAGATCGAAACTATTTCTATCCCCAGAAAAATCATGATCATATCCGTGGAAGAGCACAGCAAAATCATCCCCACGGTGCAGAACAGGATGAGGGCGTAATACTCCCCGATCTTGATTCCTTCCTGCTCGTTGTAGTTTATTGAAAGCAGAATGGCCAGGGAGGAACTGATCGCGAATATGAAAGTGAAAAAGATCGAGAAATTATCGACCACATAGGCGCCATTGAACGAGGAGACGGGCAAATCGGCGTGTCCAAAAGAGCACAGGGCGGAAACGACCAGGCCGGCAATGCTGATATAGGCCAAAATGGTTTTGTTTTTTCCGATGAACAGATCCAGAATCAGGACGCCCATGGCAAAGACGCTGAGGACCAGTACGGGCGCCAGGCTGACCAGATCAATTTCAGGGGCGGGGATCATGTCCATAACGTTTCCAGTTTATTAATGACTTTTCTTATGAGTTTGTTTTTCAATTTTTTTCAACGCCTTGTCAATCTTGACCGAAGCGTGCTGGCCGCCCGCTTTTCCAGGGCGAAAATTGTCCGGATGGACAACGGAGACCAGGTGGCTCACGGACGCGTCAAAGGTTTTCAAAAACGGTTTCGGGTACAAGCCGATCCAGAAAACCAGAACAATCATCGGAGCGATCAATATTTTTTCTCGTAAGTCCAGGTCCGTCAGTTTTTCGTTTTCAGGGTTGTTGGATTGCATGAACATGACCCTTTGGAACATCCAAAGCATGTAGCAGGCGGCAAGTATAACGCCCAGAGCCGCTCCCGCGGCATACATCTTATTGACCTGGAACATGCCCAGGAGGATCAAAAACTCTCCGACAAAGCCATTCATCCCCGGCAGTCCGATGGACGACAGGGTGAGGATCATGAAACAAACGGCGAATTTGGGCATGTAATTCGTGATCCCGCCAAACTCCTTGATCTCCCGGGTATGTCGCCTGTCGTAAATCACCCCGACGAGAAAAAAGAGCGCGCCGGTGCTGATACCGTGATTCAGGTTTTGCAACAGGGCGCCTTGCAGTCCGTATTCGTTGAGCGCAAAGATCCCGAGCATGACGAATCCCAGATGGCTGACGCTGGAATAGGCGACCAGCTTTTTCAAGTCCTCCTGGACCATGGCCACCAGGGCGCCGTAGACGATTCCGATGATGGAGAGAACGGCTATAAAGGGTATGAATTCGTTGCTGGCGTGGGGGAGCAAGGGCAGGTTGAAGCGCAGGAAGCCGTAAGTTCCCATCTTCAGCAAAACGCCCGCCAGAATAACGCTCCCCGCCGTAGGCGCTTCCACGTGGGCGTCCGGCAACCAGGTATGGAAAGGAAACATGGGCACCTTGATGGCGAAGGCCAGGAAAAACGCCATCCACAACCATTTCTGCGTCCCCAGGTCTACGTCCAGGTGTTGGGTGATGTATATCAAGTCCGTGGTGAAAACGCCGGTGGCGTCTTTGACGATAAAATAAATCCAGATGATGGCCACCAGCATGAGCAGGGAGCCGACGGCGGTGTACAGGAAGAATTTGACTGCGGCATAGATTCGGCGCGGGCCGCCCCACACTCCGATAATGATGTACATGGGCACCAGTTGGAATTCCCAGAATACATAGAACAGGAACAGGTCGAGCGCGATGAAGACTCCCAACATGCCGGTCCCTAAGGCCAGCATGGCCATCATGTACTCTCTCACGTGCTTTTTAACATTCCAGGAAACCAGAATGGAAAACGCCGTTAGAAAGGTGGTCATCACGTACAACAGCAGGGAAATGCCGTCGATGCCGACATGATAATTGACGCCCCAGGCCGCGATCCATGAAGCGTTGAATTCAAACTGCATGGCGTGGGTGGTGTTGTCAAACCCCATCCACAATCCCAGAGAGAGAACAAAATCGACGAGCGCGATTCCCAACGCCGCCTGCTTGATAGTTCCCTCGTTTTCCTTGGGAATAAAAGCCAGAGCGAAGGCGCCCAGTAAAGGCAAAAATGTAACAAAAGTCAGAAACATTGTGATGCGCTCAATAAACCATGATCAGGATGGCGAGAAAGCCGACCACCATGAACAGGGCGTAGTTGCGGACGAATCCGGATTGATAGGGGCTGGCTAGCTTGCTGAACCAGCCGATGGTTTGGGCCGCTCCGTTCACCGCTCCATCGACCACCTTGGCGTCGCCTTTCCACAAATAAAAGGATCCTTCCACCGTGGGCTGGACGATGTATTCGTCGATTCGCTCGTCCACTTCGTATTTGTTTTTAACCAGTTCGAAACCCCATTGTCCTTCCATGACTTTGTCTGGAAGGTTGGGGAATTTGATATAGAAAAAGTAAGCGGCGGTGATGCCCCCGATTGCGATCAACAGAGAAACCGCCATCAAGGAAACCTCCAGCCCGACGTTATGCGACGGCTCGTGAGTCAAACTCTCGAACAGGGGCACGTGATGCCCTTCCGCGATCATATGTTGCGTCGAGTAGTCGATGATCGCCTGCGGGTTGACATGGAAGACCGGTTCCAGCCACTCATGCAATACGTGCCAGCCGTGGAAAAGCGGAATTCCCAGCAAGCCGCCAAAAAAGGCGAGGAACGCCAGTATCACCAGCGGCGTGGTCATGATTTTTGACGGTTCATGGGGATGAAAGGTCAAGTCGTAACGGGCTTCGCCGTAGAACGTCATGAACACCAGACGGAACATGTAAAACGCCGTCAGAAACGCTCCGGTAACGCCCATTCCCCATAAAATGATATTGCCGTCCATCAGGGAATGAAACAGGATTTCATCCTTGCTGAAAAACCCGGAAAGCGGAAATATGCCGGCAATGGCCAGGGTCGACACAAGAAAAGTTATGTGGGTGATGGGGAAATGATCCTTCAATCCGCCGTATTTTCTCATGTCCTGTTCGTGGTGCATGCCGTGGATAACGCTTCCAGAGCCAAGGAACAGACACGCCTTGAAAAATGCGTGGGTGATGAGATGGAAAATCGCCGCCGTGTAGGCGCCGACGCCGCAGGCCAAAAACATGTAGCCGATCTGGCTGACCGTGGAATAAGCGAGTACGCGTTTGATGTCGTTTTGCGCCATGCCGATGGTGGCGGCGAATACCGCCGTGCCTCCGCCGACGAAGGCGACAATATTCATGGACAGGGGCGACAACGCGAAGAGAACGTTGCAACGGGCCACCATGTACACGCCCGCGGTGACCATTGTCGCGGCGTGGATCAAGGCGGATACCGGCGTGGGACCTTCCATGGCGTCCGGCAACCAGGTGTATAACGGGATTTGCGCGGATTTTCCGGTGGCGCCGATGAAAAGGAGAATACAAATCATGGTCGCCGTTTCGCTTCCATAAATCAGCGTGGTGGGCGCTGCAGAAAATACTGTGGTGTAGTCGATGGAACCGAACTGATTGAAGATAAACAGCACGCCGAGAATGAACGCAAAATCCCCGATCCGGTTGACCACGAAGGCTTTGGTCCCGGCGTCGCAGGCGGATTTTTTATCGAAGTAGTACCCGATCAGGAAGTAGGAGCAACAGCCCACGCCTTCCCAGCCGATAAACATCAGCAGGAAGTTGTTGCCCATGACCAGGATGAGCATGGCGCCGAGGAACAGATTGAAATAGCAAAAGAAGCGGTAAAAACTGTACTCCTCGTACATATAGCCCACGGCGTAAACGTGGATGACGGATCCCACGCCGGAAACGACCAGCATCATCACCAGCGATAATGGATCGATCTGATAACCCCATTGCACGACAAAATCGGAGACGGGTATCCAGTTGAACAGGATCTGTTCCCAGACATGGACGCCTTCCGGCAGGAGCAAAAAGCCGAGCAACACCAGTAGGGTAATGAGGAACGAAAGAATCGGTCCGCCGCAGGCGATTTTTGCAACCTTGTCTTTTCCGAGTTTGAGGCCGTATACGCCGCATACAATGGATCCCAGGATGGGGATCAGCGGAATCAGCCAGGCTAATTGGAGCATATCTTAATCTTTCCTCACCACTTCATTAAATTGAATTCGTCCAGATTGATGGTCGGCTTGTTTCGGTACATGGAGATCACAATGGCGAGGCCGACGGAAACTTCGGCGGCGGCGACGCACATGACCATGAAACTGAATATCTGACCGTCGTGCTGGTTGTTGTAGCGATCAAAAGCGATCAGGGAAATGTTCACGGCGTTCAACATGATTTCAACGCACATGAACACCACGATGGCGTTTCGGCGCACCAGCACTCCCAACACGCCTATGCTGAAAAGAATCCCGCTCAGGATCAGGTAATATTCAAGTTCAACCATGGTTCAGTCTGTTTTAGTTTTGGCCAAAACGAGCGCCCCGATCATCGCTACCAGGAGCAGGATCGAGGCCACTTCAAACGGCAATACATAATCGGTGAACAGTTTGGCGCCCACCATTTCAGTCGTTCCGAAATTTTCCGCCACCGGCATGCCCGGCCCAAAATTGGCGTCCGTCGCGATCTCCACCAATTTGTAAACCAGTCCCAAGACTAAAAATCCGGTTAAAACGGACAACAGGGTATTGTGCTCCCGCGCCTTCCAGACCGTGTCCTCGGCGGTTTTAAGATTGAGCAACATGATCACGAACATGAACAGGACCATGATAGCGCCGGCGTATATCAAAACCTGAAGAATGGCCAGAAAATGGGCGGACTGAATGACGAACACTCCGGCCAGGCACAACATCATCCCGATCAGGCTCACGGCGGAACCGATGGGACTTTTGTTGAACACCACGCCGAACGCCAAAAGGACGCTCAGAAGGGCTATCGGGATGAAGAAGAATAATTCCATTTTCCAGACATTTGCCTCGTAAATTCGATCCGGTCCTTCAGATCCTCGGTAGACACGGCCAATTGTTCCTTGTTGTATTTCATTTGCTTGCGATCCAGCATGTTGAACTCGCACATATCGCTCATGAAGATCGCTTCCTCCGGACAGGCTTCTTCGCAAAAGCCGCAGAAGATGCAGATCGACATGTCGATGGTGAATTCCTCGGGCCAGCGTTCCAGCTCGTTTTGCTTGCCGGGGTTGGAGCCGGGAATGATATCGATACAGTACGCCGGGCAAGCCGCCTCGCACAATCCGCAGGCGACGCAGTTGTAGTTCCCCTTTTCATTGACGGCCAACACCGGGCGGCCTCGATAGGCCAGGGGATATTTGACGGTTTGCTCGGGATAATACACGGTGAATATTGGGCGTTCCTTTTTCTGTCCCAAAAGAAACGGGATGAATCCAAACAGGTTCAAAAAGAAATGCCTGGAGGTGATGTACATCCCGCGGATGATTTCCGGGAGGTAACTCTTTTCCCACCAGGTCATTTTGACGTTTCGATCGACGTAGTAAGCCATGGTTCCTGCTCCGATATACCGGTCAGGCGAGCGCCAGTATAATAATCCCCGTCACAACAATGTTGGCCAGGGAAAGGGGTAATAAAATTTTCCAACCCAGGTTCATGATCTGGTCGTAGCGAAACCGGGGAAGGGTCCAGCGGATGGTCATTTGTACCCAGATGAAAAACGTCACCTTGGCGAAAAACACGCCGACATGAAACAACATTGCGACAATGTTGGACCCGGTGGCGCCCAGAAAATCGAACAGCGAGATGAGGGTCGCGGTACCCAAAAAGGGCACATGCCAGGCCCCGAAGAATAGCAAGGTGATCAGGGCGGCGATGGTGACCATCTCGATGAATTCGGCCATGAAGAACATGCCGAACTTGAGTCCGCTGTATTCGGTAAAATACCCGGCGACCAATTCCGACTCGGCTTCCGGGTTGTCAAAAGGTATTCGTTTATTTTCGGCGATGGACGCGGTGAAAAACATGAAAAAACCGACGGGCTGTAAAAAGATTCCCCAGCGAAAAAAGTTTTCCTGGATGGCGCCAATTTCGGTCAGCCGCATGGTTCCATAAACCATCAACACACCGATGATGGTCAGGCCCATGGCGACTTCGTAGGAAATCATCTGCGAGGCGGTGCGCATCGACCCCAGCATGGACCAGTTGTTGTTGGAGCTCCAGCCGGCGATCACGTAACCGTAGGTAGCCAGCGAGGCGATGGCAAACACAAACAGCAGACCGACGTCCAGGTCCGATATCACCAGGCTGACTTCTTTTCCGAAGAGAGTGTACTGGCCGCCGAAAGGCACCACGGCAAAGGTGATGATGGCGGGGACCAGGGCGATGATCGGACTCAACGTGTGCATGACCTTGTCGGCGCCGTCGGGAATGAAATCTTCCTTGGTGAACATTTTCAATGCGTCGGCCAGAATATGAAACAGGCCCAGCGCGCGAAACCCCATAATGTCCGCGCGGTTGGCGCCGATCCGGTCCTGCATGATGGCGCTCTGCTTGCGCTCCACCCAGGTCAGGATCGGGGCGAAAAACCCAACAGTGACGGCCAGGATAAAACCGATTTTAACCAGGGTGATGATCAGATCGACAATTATATCAGTCATATCAGTTCAACGGCCCTATCAGGGGTTGGCGTTTGTTGATGGGATAATCCTTGCGCAGAGGATGGCCTTTAAAACCTTCGTACATGAGAATTCTTTTCAAATTGGGATGGCCCTTGAAACGGATACCGTACATGTCCCAGATTTCGCGTTCAAACCAGTTGGCGGTTTTCCACAGTTCGCAGACGGTTTCCAGAATACAATCGTCCTCGGAAACGGGAATTTTAACGCGAAAGCGCGTGTTGTATTTGGTGGAGTAAAAATGATAAACGACTTCATATCGGACGGGATTCTTTTTGTAATAATCCACCGCGGTGAGGTCCATCAGAAAGTCGAAAGCCAACGCCGGGTCGTCGCGCAAAAACAAGCACAGGGGAATCAGGGCGTCTTTTTTAACGGTGACGGTTTGGTCGCCGCGAAAATTATGCTGGTCCAGAATCTGGTCCGCAAATTTTCCTTTGACTGCGTCGATGAGGTCTGTTTTATCCGTCATTGGAGAATGTGGTCACTCCCAGTCCAGGCCGCCGCGCCGCCAAACGTACAGTAGGCCGACTCCTAAAATTATCAGAAAAAGAAACATCTCGACAAACCCAAAAACGCCCAGCCGTTTATACAAGACAGCCCAGGGAAAAAGAAAAACCGCTTCGATATCGAACAAAATAAACAGAACGGCGACGAGATAAAACTTCACCGAAAACCGCTGGTGAGGGGAGACGATTTGACTCTCTCCGCACTCAAAAGGTTCTGCCTTGTCCGCGAATCTATGTTTGGGTCCGAGAATGGAAGTGGCGACCACCATGCCGACGGCGATACCGATGGCAATGATGAGCATCAAAAAGGCGCCTGTATATTGTTCCAGCATTTGATTTCCGGATCGATGGGTGGCCCTGAATCTGATTGGCGAAAACGGCGAGGCGGACGTATTAAATCCGAAAAAAAAGGGATTATGGAAGACAGTTTCCCGCCACAAATCCCAGCCACAGGTCCCGGCCAATCAGAGGGGGGATACTACTCTAATACCAGTGATATTGTCAACGAAAAAGCTTGAGAAAGCGGGAAATTTTGGACCGAGACTGGCAATGGCGCGGGGTTTTGGTTGCGGTCGGAAAAGAGTTGTTAGACGGGATTGACAGGATAGAAACTGGATTCAAAAAGGCAGGTTCATTTTGGCAAACATTCTTACCCTTAAAACCGGCAACGCTTATGTCGTAATTTCCGGAAAAAACGACCGGGTCGTTCAGGGTAAGAAATCAAAAAAGATATCCACCTGGCGGACGCTATCTTCATTTATCAAGTTGATCCTGTAGGAAGGATTTTTTCAAACGCGGGTAGGGGGAAGGGCGGGGTAAAAAAAACGCCGCGCTATTTTATTCGCTATACAAGAGAGTTCAAGCCCGTAGCGTTACCCAAACAAGTTGCGCCTGTTGCCTCCAGGCGCTTGCCTGGCGGCGCCTTCGCCGCCACTCGCCGTGGAGGCAGGGTTTGAGTTGCAAGCCCTCCCAAGTTCGTAGCGTTACCCAAACAAGTTGCGCCTATTGCCTCCAGGCGCTTGCCTGGCGGCGCCTTCGCCGGAAAAAAAAACGCCGCCCCGGTTTCCTGGGGCGGCGTGGAATATTAAACTCGGCGTCGTCCTACTCTCCCACACAGTTGCCCATGCAGTACCATCGGCGCTGAAAGGCTTAACTTCCGTGTTCGGAATGGGAACGGGTGTGGCCCTTTCGCTATCGAGACCGAGAATTTTTGATGGGGCCTCTAAAATCGGATATTTCCGCTTTTGGCAACTCGCGGACCCTTATTTCATAAGGGCCGCTCACGGCCATGATTAATTCTTAGAGGAACCCTTTATTTTTTGAACAATTGAATATCGTTTGAAAGTAACCGAGTTGGCGATCCGGGTAAACCCGGACCGCCGGGAAATTATAAAAGGTCAAGCCTCACGACTTATTAGTACTGGTTAGCTAAACACATTACTGCGCTTACACATCCAGCCTATCAACCTCATAGTCTATAAGGAGTCTTTAGTCTTCCCGAAGGAAGAAGAGATATCTTGTTTTGGAGTTGGCTTCCCGCTTAGATGCATTCAGCGGTTATCCGTTCCGAACGTAGCTACCGGGCAATGCAATTGGCGTCACAACCCGAACACTAGAGGTTCGTCCACTCCGGTCCTCTCGTACTAGGAGCAGCTCTCCTCAGATATCTCACACCCACGACGGATAGGGACCAAACTGTCTCACGACGTTTTAAACCCAGCTCGCGTACCGCTTTAATGGGCGAACAGACCAACCCTTGGGACCTG
>JAJDBD010000083.1 GCA_029261575.1 Nitrospinaceae bacterium
ACGGTCCGGATAGGAATCCAACGGGTTGCCTACCTTGACCACCGGCTTCAACTGCGCGCCGACCTTCTTGCTCGAAAGCGCCATGGCCGTAGCCACGCCAGCGCTCACTTGCAAAAACTTTCTGCGATTTAACCTCATAAAACTTGCCCTCCCTTTTTACATAATAAAAGGAAACTAAAGAGTTAAAAAAAATACTTCAAAAACAGGGTCGACTTCCTTGCAACCCAAATGAACAGGGCTCCTCCTTTCTTAAATTAATCTCTCCGTTTTAAAGTTTTTTTATCTCCTCCTACTCAAACAACAATATAAAACGGTTAAGAGCCGCCGGCCCTCAACTCGTAAACCTCGACACATCTATCGCAGGCGCCGTCGCTGCTTTCCCAATCGGGAAAGTCGATCTGAATCGCCTCGATCACAATCTCGTCGCAAATACTTTCCGGATCGTCCACCCAGTTATAAGTGGGGAATTTACACAAGGGACAAGGGGAGCCAGGAAGATGGATGTATTCCTGATCCTGCTCGGAAAAGCTATCGTCGTATTCAACGTATTTACTCATCAAGGTGTCCAGATCGGTGGCCATGGACAGCAACTCTTCATGAGTGAAATGCTCGGTGATCCACAATCCTTCAAATATTCCGCGCCGCTGTTTGGCCGGAATTTTTTTATAATAATTGTCGAACTCCCGAAACCGCGCTTCCTTGTTCATGGTGGATTGAATTCCCTTTTTTGCCAAACGGGAATCGACAAACACATTCCATAACAAACGAAACCTTGCGGTGATGAGGTTCTTAACGGAGGGATTGCCTGGAATGAAGGCGTCCTCGTAGTCGAATTCAGGGTCGACCATGTCTTTGGCGTGCATGAATTCGTGGATCAGGAAGGATTGCAATTCGTTGCTTTCATCGGAATCGGCAAAACGGCTCGCTAACAGTCTCATTTCAATGGTGGGGAGTCTGTTTGACATTCGGTTGAGAACGTTGGACCCTTCGTCGACTTTATTGATAGCTCTTTTTACGACAACCTCGCCGATTCTTTCATGAAAATCGCGGGCGCGTTCGTACTCTATTTTATCCAGGTCTTTTCCATCATCGCCTCCTTCGCCTTCTTCCAGGGCAACGGCGACAGCGGTAGTTTCGTTTTCGGCCTGGCCGGCTTCATCTTGCAGAGTCTCTGGAGAGGCGGGCGTCTCGGAAGTTTCGGAGGCTTCAGGAAGGAGGGGTTTTTGCGCTGTTTTTCTTCTTTTGGGAATCAGACCGCAGGCTTCAAGGGAAAGGATGATACGATCTCCCAATCCAAGCTTTTCAACAAAAAATAGTTTGTTGACTTTTTCAAAGGCTTCTTCGCGGTCGTCTTCGGGGATCTCGTAAATAGGATCGGCAAGGGAGTGGAATTCATCGTAATCAGAACGCATTCCAGATCGCTCCAAATGGTTCAGATGACGAAAAACCGCTTCTTCCATTAACTGGGGACTATAAGATATTTTCATAGGTATCCTGTAGCTTTTTATAGCCTGGATTGCGCAAAAAGCTTATGTTGAATGCCTTTACCGACCTTTACCTTATGACCGGATTATATTTGAGCGAAAAAAAATGTCAAGGAAATATTCCCTCTACTTTCCTGGGGAAAATCTGTGGATTCTTTTTGACAGTTCCCCCCGTAAGTCATTTTAAATAAAATACGACCTAAACAGCGATTTTTCATATTTTTTATTGATTTTCAAGGTCTTTTTTTTTACTTAGATATCACTGTCTTTATTTATCAATCATTACCACCGAACGCCCTCCTGCGGAAACTGACCAAAATCCTCAATTTCAACATCTGGAAAGACGTCTCTACACAAAAAAAACTAAAATGATTTTATCAGGCGAATTCTGGGTTTGTAATAAGAAAAACCTTTACGACGCTCTGTTTAAATCTTATCTATGCTTTCCAACATTTTTTCCAGCTTCTGGAGGGATTCCATCAGGTTTTCCGGGCTTCCCAGTTTTTCGGCGACCTTGCGGGCGTTCTCCAATTCTATTTTACAGGTTTCTTTTCTGGAATGGATCAGGTTCAACCTGGCCACGGTCATATGCATCTGCACCAGATTGACAAGGCTATTTGTGTCCGAAAAAATTTGTTTTGCCTTTTCGAAGTATTCGTCGGACGCTTCGTAGTTTTCATTTTTAAAATTAAGATTGCCCAGGAACGCATAGTCTTTTGCCATTTCCGGCTTGTTGTCAACCTCCTGGCATAACCTCAACGACTCTTGATAATGCTTTTCCGCATTGATTTTGTCGCCGTTGCGAAAACACAGGTTGCCGAGGTTCCGATAATCCAGGGCCAGCTCCAACTTGTCTCCGCCTTCCTTCGATATTTTGTAAGCGCTGTCGAAGTATTCCTGCGCCCGCTCGCGGTATCCCCTGTCCATAGCCAGATTCCCCAGGAACCGGTAATCGATGCGCATTTCGCCGGAGTCGTTGAGGGCTTTTGATTTTTCGAGGGCGACCTGGTAATACTCTTCCACTTTTTGCCTTTGCTTTTTCTCGGTATAAATCAGGGCCAGATTTCTGCAGTCTTGAATCGCCGTGCGATGCGATTTTATTTCTTCCGCAATTTCCAGGGCTTTGAGGGCGAATTTTTCCGCCTGACTCCAGTCTTCTTTTTGCAGATACAGGTTGAACTGGTTTCGATTGTCCTCGGCCATCTCCGCTTTGTTTCCCGCTTGCGTGTTCAGGTCCAATGCTTTTAAATAATTTTTTTCGGCGCCGGCCCAATCCGTTTTTTGCAAACACAAATCGCCGAGGTTGCGGTAGTCCGACGCCAATCCGCGTTTGTTGCCGGCGTCCTGATTCATCTTCAGGGATTTCTTTACCAAGGCTTCGGCTTCGACCATCTTGCCAATCAGTAATAGCGCGTTGACGCGGCTGTTGATTAAATCGTCCAAACCTTTCCTGTCCTGAATTTGCTCCTTGATCTCGATCGCTTTGGCGTAGTTTTTTTCCGCCTGATCGTAGTCTTTCTTTTCCAGGTAAATGCTTCCCATGTTGCCGTAAGTCCCGCTCAACCCCGACCGGTCGTTGACCTTTTCCTGAAGCGGAATGATCTGGTTCAATACGTCGATGGACTGGTCGTATTCCTGGGCTAAAAAGTGGAGGTTGGCCAGGTCGCTCAGCTTCGCGGTTTTCACGATTTCGTCATTTTCGGTTTCGGGACGGGTGATTTCCTGCCGCAATTCCTCCTGCCGCTGTTTTAAATATTTTGGATGACTCAGTATGTACATGAGCTTTTCCTGGACGGCGCCTGCGTTTTGCGAGTCTTTCAACTCCTCGTAAACTTCCTGGGAGCGTTTGTAAAATATTTCGGCCTGGTCCAGGTTTTCCTTTTTAAGGCAAACCCCTCCCAAAGCCTCGCTGGCTTCCGCCACTCCCGGCATATCCTTGAGGGTTTCCATCATTTTCAGGGATTCGTGGAATTCCCCTTCCGCGGCGTCCCAATCTTTCTTGAGACTGTAAACATTCCCCAGGTTCAATCGGCTTCTCGCCTGCCCCGCCTGGTCGTTCATTTCGGTGATGAGTTTGAGCGATTGTTTGAAAAAATCTTCGGCCTGGTCGAGATCGGATTTTTTAATGGCCAGATTGCCCAAACTACCCAACAGATAGGATTGCCGCCGCAAATCTTTTTGCTTTTCCATAAAAGCCAGGGCTTTTACAAAGCTTTCCTCCGCGCGTTTCAACTTGGATTTATCGTCTCCAATGCCTCCGCGCATGAGAGCGCCCCCCAGGTTGGCGTGGCAAATGGCGGCGGAATGTTCGTCTCCGGAATCCTCGAATATTCTAATGAATTTCTCGATGACTTCCGCCACCTTGTTCATCCGTCCGCCCTGGTAATACACCTCTTCCAGTTCCTGGTATTTTTTGAGCAACGGGTCCTTATCGCCCTGCCTCTCCAGCTTGTCAATTTCCGCCTTCAGCTCTTCCTCTTTATCTGCCAGATAACTGGGCAACCGATGGATGGCGGCCAGCTTATCGGCCACTTCTTTCTTTTTGGTTTCTTCCTGGGTTCCGGCCAGCAAAGCCTGAATTTTCAGGTAATGAGATTCAGCTTTTTTGAATTCCTGCTGTCTCATAAACAAGTTGGCCAAATGGTCGTGGTAAAGCGCCTGACCGGGTTGGTTATTGACCTTTTCCATGATCTTCAGCGCCTGCTCGTATTTATCGCGGGCGTCGTCCAGTTCCCCCAGGGTCAATCGAATGTGCCCCAGGTTTCCCAAGGTGCTTTCAATCCCTCGCATGTCGTTGAGTTTTTCCATGAAGGGATACGACCTTTGATAAAATTCTTCCGCCTCTTCCAATCGCTTGGTCTGGTAACAAAGGTTGCCGAGGTTGCCAAGAATATAGGCCTGTCCGACCTGGTCCCCGGATTTCTCCATGGCGTCCAGGGCTTTTAAGAACAGCGACTCCGCTTGCTTATGGTCTTTTCTCTCCAGGCATTTGTAAGCTTGTTGCTCGAGTTTTCTGCCTTCGTCATCCTGGGAGGTTTGGGTCTGGTTTGGATTCATGGTTTCACTGGGGCGCAAAAAAGGTGTTTGATAAAACCCCGACGGCAAAACCGACGGGGAAAGTATACGCTCGTCATAATATTGGAAAGTGGTCGATTATATTGTTCCTGCCCTCCCCTGTCAACCATCCATACCCTGATGAGGTCGATGGATTGACAGGGAGCCGACGGCTTCCTATAATCCTATCCTTAGGGTCAGGACTTATTAATTATGTACAATTCTGTTGGCCCATGAAGAATAAAGAGACAAGGAAAGCAAGCGCAAACATAGCAAAGCTACGGTAAGCTTGCTTGACGCCGCCAGCGTGACGCTGGACCCAATTAGTGTTACTTATTTGGGTAGCGCTACAAACTTTGGTGAGTTTGCAACTCCAACCCTGCCCCCACGGCGAGTGGCGGCGTGACGCTGGACCCAAAGGTTTGCGATTGGATATTTCCCCCTAAACGGGCAACTGACTATCGCACATTGCCGACGGTTTCTTTGTTCTTCATGGCCAACCTTATACAAGGCGCCGCAAATTTTCACGCCTGTTTGCTCAAACCGCTTGAACATAGCTAAAGCTATGCCCGGCCGGTTTTCACAAACATCCATTAAAAATTTGGCAGGCGCAGAATGGACATAATTAATGAATCCTGACCCTAATTTCCCTACAATAATGGAAACCAAATGCCCAAAACTGAATTGTTCATCCAGGTCCTGACTGCCCCGAAAAACCTCCTTCTTGGCGAAAACGCCCAGGAGGCGAGTTCCTTGAAGGCATGTTTGCCCCAATTAAAATCCCAGACCATTGAAGGCGCCGAGCACTGGTTCCTTAACAACGCGCCTTCCACAGCAAACACCCGTATCAAGGTTTTACCTACGGGCCACATGACGTTTTACAATTCCATGGGCCGCCGAATGTTGTCCACCGATCCTGCGGGGTTCCCGTTGCATGAATGCGAATGGGCGACGAGCGCTATTTCCAGTTCGCCAAAACTGACGCGCGCCCGAATGCAGTTGGACTCCCGGGAGTGGGTTGGGATCGTCCCCAGAGCTAAAACGTTTTCGACCGAACTGGACCTCACCTCGCAACCGAACTGGCAAAAGTTGACGCTGGACGATATGCGCAAGCAGGCGGCGGAATCCTGGGACGTTTCGATTTCCGAGGTCGAGTATTTTTACAAGGACGAAAATTTCACCCGCCTGGGCGACGGGAAATATCGAATCAATGCCAGCAAGGATTGCCTGTACGCCCTGCGCGACGGCAAGTTCGACGAAAAACTTTTCATCAGTTTCATGTACGCTGTGAGCTGGGAACGGCTGGACCTGATTCCAGTGGTGGAACTGTTTCAATCCACTCTGCCGGGGACCGGCGCGGCGGCGTTTGAGTTGATCTGGGGATTGTACGACGATCAATCCCAGGAGGCGCCTTTGGAACCTCTGCGCTATCGCGGGTTGCCGCCCTACCCTTCGCGCGAGGCGTTCAATATTTTCTCGGCCTTTTTCACCCCGCAGGGTCCGGCGGGCGACGACCTGTTTCAGGTTTTCATGGATACCATGCGTTGCCATGAAATCACCTGGACGCCCCGGCAGGACCCGCCCTGGAGATATTTCAGCGACAAACATAAAATATGCCTCACGGTGCAGGACGGATTTCTTTACAAGATCACGGTTTGGGACGACCCCGTCGCGATCCCCTATGTCAACGGCTCGCGCGGCGCCCGCCCCTCCTGCCAGCGGCGCTTGCATGTTAAAAACGACGTCGTGCAACTTGTGGACGACAAATCGGCGCGGGAGATTCCCTTAAATCCGCAATGGGGCGTCAAACCCGACGCGCAAGGCGCCCAACCTCCGGTCGAGCATCCGTTCAGTTGGAAACATTTTTTCCGCAGCGGCCCGCCCCAAGTGGACTCCGTCAAGATGTTATACACGCAGGCTTTTTATCCGGAAGGAGCGGCGGAAATCGACGAGGCGTCCCTGCAACCCATGGCGCTGGATCAGGCGTTTTACTATATGGAAATGTCGCCGGACATGCCGGAAAAACTCGAAAAAGCCAAACGCGTTTTGGTGCATACGTTCGACACCGTGATTTCCGGGTGCATCGATTCGACCCATGCCAGGGACTATGTGGTGTTGTACAGCGACGCAGAGTTTGCGCAGAAGAACGCACAATTGCTGTGGAATTACGCCGCCGGCGAGGGGCAGTTGGAAAACCTGAGGAACACGACTTTTTTGCCCGAAGCGGAACATGTCGAAGCGGTTTATAAAGAAAAGTTCGACGTGATTTTTAAATGGATTCCTTTTTTCTATTACGCAGAACAGGAAACCTGCGCTCAGATACTGGACTCCGCGGTCAGGGCGTTGAATCCCGGCGGGCTGTTATTTTTGGTGGGACCGGCCCCCATCGCCGGTTTGTTTGACCATTTCAAATTGAACCCTCTACACGACGACCCCATCGACGGCATGCCGTTTTTCCTGCAACACAAAAAGATGTGCCCGGAGAACCTGGTCCATCCCCACATCACCGTATTTCTAGCGGAAAAGAAATCGGATTAGCGCCCCGGCCTGAAAGCTATTTTGGCGACCTGGCCCTGGGTACAAATTAATCTGTCGGGTGGTTTACGAAACCAGAGCCGCACCGACCGGGTTCAAATGAATAATCGTTGCGTCCCCACCCTCTTTTAAAAAATCCTTACGGGTTGAAAATGGTTTATTATGGAAAACTCCAGGATTATTTATATTTTTGGAAACCTCTTGAATCAATGAAGAGCTTAAAGACGAATTTAAATTCTCACCGGAGTTTCTCTTTATGAAGGTCGCGGTCATCTACAACAAAACCCAGGACGTCGAAGGGGTGATCAATGTTTTCGGGATGCAGAACCAGGAAACATATAATCCAAAAACCGTGGAGAGGGTCGCCGCCGCCTTGGAACAGGGAGGGCATAATGTCCGCGTCATCGATGGTAACATCAACGTCATCGAGCGACTGCAGAATTTCATGCCCCGCGTGGTTCAGGGAGAGCAACCGGGGATGGTGTTCAACATGGCTTACGGTCTGCAGGGAGTCAGCCGTTACACCCACATCCCTTCCCTGCTGGAAATGCTGGGCGTCCCTTATGTAGGCTCCAGTCCCGCGGGTCACGGCGTCGCGCTCGATAAAGTGACCACCAAGGTCATGGTCCAGGCGGCGGGACTTCCCACCGCCCCTTATTGGGTGTTTTATAACGTGGACCAAATTCCCGAAGATTTGCCTTTCCCGGTCATCACCAAGCCAAAAATGGAGGCCGTGTCTCTGGGAATTCAAGTGATCCACGATATCCAGTCCCTGAAAACCGCCATCACAAACCTGGTCGACCAGTTCAAGCAACCGATTCTGGTGGAACAATTCATTCCGGGAAGAGAGTTTGCGGTCGGCCTGCTGGGAAATCTGGACCCCGAGGTGTTGCCTATTTTAGAAATCGATCTGGAAGGGGATCCGGACGCAATTCAAAGCCTGGACGACAAACTTAGAAAACCCAAGGGGAAAATTTGCCCGGCGCATATCGACGAAAAGCTGGCGAATGAAATGACCCGTCTGACCAAAGAAACCTTCAATGTTTTGGGAATTTATGATTTTTGCCGCGTGGATTACCGGATGGACGACCAGGGAAATTTATACATTTTAGAATTAAATTCAATGGCCAGCCTGGGTCTTACCGGGTCTTATTTCCATGCCGCTAAAACCGCGGGCTACTCTTACGAATCGATGGTCAATCGAATGCTCGACGTCGCCGTGGAGCGTTACTTTGGCAATCAACAAATAGATCAGATAGCGGTCGAGGAGGCGGGAGCCGCCGCCAAAAAGGATCCTCTGCGGGTCCGCCTGAGAAGCTACCTTCGCGGCAACCTGGTGACCATCGAGGATCATCTGGAAAAAATGGTGGACATCAATTCTTACGTCCAAAACATCGAAGGCGTCAACTCGCTGGGCCGCTGGGTTTCCAACCAACTGGCTCCTTTGGGATTCAACCGGCAGGTCGTGCCGCGCGCGGAACTCGGCAACATTCTCCATTTCGCCAACCACATGGAAGATTCCAACGACATCCTTTTGGTCGGAAGCCTGGACAATCCGGTCGACTATGAAGACTTCTCTTCCTTTTTGGAGGAACGGGGAAGAATATACGGGACGGGAGTTTCGACGGGAAAAGGCGGCCTGGCGGTTTTACTGGGAGCGTTGAAAGCCCTTCGTTTTACGCGCACTTTGAAAAAGATCCGCGTGGGCATATTGCTCATCACAGACGACTCCAGAGGAGGCCGCTCCTCCAAATCCGCGATCGAGGAATATTCAAAAAAATCCAAATATGTCGTCGGGCTAAGCGGCGCGGGGCTTGCGGGAGAAATCATGACTTCGTGTTTCGGTTCCATGGAGTACGAAATTGAAATGAACCGGCGGCAATCCAAAACGCCGGTTAAATCGCCCGGCGAAAACGAAGACCCGATCCTGTTTGCCGCCCAAAAAATTTCCGCTTTGAAAAAACTAAATTCGGACGCGGAGGGAACCTACATCACTTTTACCGGATTGGAAACCAAAGGGATTCAGACCCAACCCGTCTATCATGCCGGATTGTCCTTTATTCTCCGTTACCATTCCCCCGATCAAAAACAGCTCCTGGAAGATCAAATCAACAAAACCTTCGAGGGAAAATCGCAAGGAAATATAAGAATTCATATTTCCAGAGGTCCTCAAAGAAAACCGTTTTTGGAAAATCCCAAATCGTTGAAATTTTTCGGGGAGGTGGAAAAAATAGCCCAATCCGTGGAGGTTCGGGTAAGCAAAACGGAAAACGGCGTCTCCTCCGTTCTCGCCAATGTTTCCCCGGACGTCCCGGCCCTGGACGGCCTGGGACCCGTAACGGGAGGTTATGGAACAAAAAACGAGTATATTGTGCGGGACAGCTTGATCGACCGTAGCGTCCTGCTTGCCTACCTTATTTTCAAAACCTCAAAGAATTTCTCTTCATGAAACTGGAAAAAATCGAGGGACGTTTCGCGCCCACAGCGGATGGAAAATGCGCCGTCTCCGATAAAGGAATGGTCTCCACCGCCTTTCCCGAAGCGACGGAAGCCGGAGTCGAAATGCTTCGTAGAGGCGGCAACGCCATCGACGCCGCCTGCGCCGCCGCGTTTGCGCTGGGAGTTTGCGAACCCCAGGCCAGCGGTATAGGCGGGCAGTCCATAGCCATACTCCATTTCAAAGGGAAAACCATTGCCATCGACGGCTCCAGCAGAGTCCCTTCCCTCGCGCATATCGACCGAATGGACAAAAAGACCCATAGATTCCAGGGCTATAAAGCCACGACCGTTCCCAGCACCCCCGCCGTTTTAGGGTATCTCCATTTTCGATACGGCAAATTGAATTGGTCCGGAATACTGGAACCCGCCATTCGAATCGCCAGAGAGGGTTACCTGATTACAGAACTCCAGCACAATCTGCAAAAAAAAGAACAGGATAAGTTTCTTATTGCCGACTCGCTTTCCGGAGCGAAATATTTTTTAAAAGAAGGAAAAGAACCTTATGCCGTGGGGGACCGTTTTGTACAAAACGATCTTTCCGGATTGCTGGAGCATATTGGCAGGTATGGCGTGAAGGCTTTTTATACGGGGCAAATCGCCAAACAAATCGACGAGGACATGAGGTTTAACGAAGGTTTTTTGAGGGCCGAAGACCTGGCCTTGGTCCCCTGGCCGGTGGAAAGAAAGCCCATCCGCAGAAGTTACCGCAAAGTAAAAATTTTTACCTGTCCGCCGCCCGGAGCGGGAAGAACCTTGCTTCTTGTAATGCAAATGCTCAAAAACCTGCCCTCGAAGTTTTTTAGAAACCCCGGCCCGAAAAAGTTTCATTTCCTTGCGGAAGCCATTCGAAAAGGACTGTTGAATCACAAGGAGCGCCCGTTTGATCCCAATATTTATCCGCAACTGCCCCACGACAATAAAATTCTCAGTCTGGACTTTGCTCGAAATCTTTCCACTTCCATCCGCGACGGGATCGATCCCACCTTGCCCCTCACCGAGCTGTATACCCTTAGCAACGACACCACGCATTTATCCGTCATGGATTCGGACGACAACGCGATCGGAATTACCCAGTCCATCGAATTGGTTTATGGCTCAAAAACCGCCGCGAAGGGTTTGGGCTTCCTTTATAACAATTACATGAGTTCGTTGGACGTCAAGGATCCCTCCCATCCCTATTATCTCAGGCCCAACGCCGTTCCATGGAGTTCGGTCGCCCCCCTCATCGCTTTCCACAAGGACAAACCCTGGCTGGTAGCGGGCAGTCCCGGAAGCGAACGGATTTTTTCGACCCTGAGCCAGTTTCTTTCCCACATCATCGACTCCAACCTGCCCATCAGCGAAGCCATGATAAAGCCCAGGCTCCATTGCACGACCGGAGGCACGCTGAGCCTTGAAGAGGGACGGTTCGACCCCGACGTCGTGGAGTATTTAACAAACGTGGGTTACAAAATGGACCCGCGCGAACCTTACTCCTTTTACCTTGGAGCGGTGCACGCGGTTCTTAAAGCCCAAACCACCGGGCAATTTCAAGGCGTAGCCGAGATCAGAAGAGACGGGACGGCGGCGGGACCATGAGCGATGAATAAGTTTCCGCTCCTGATTTCCATTCCCCACGGCGGGACTCGAATTCCGGAAGAAATTGGCGGTAAAATCTGCCTTTCCCCGAAAGACCTTTTTGACGACGGCGACGCCTTCACCAGGGAAATTTACGGAATTAAAAAAGACGTTATCGCTTTGGTTGAAACAGAGATCGCTCGCGCTGTAATCGATTTGAACCGGGAAACCAATGATCGCCCTCCAGAAAATCCAGACGGAATCGTTAAAACCTCCACCTGCCATGGCAAGCCCGTTTATCAGCCGGAAAATTTCCCGGACGAATCAAAAATCGAAACCCTGATTCAAAAATACTACCGTCCTTATCACAAGCAAATCCAAGCCTTGGCCGACAATCCCCATTCGGGCATTCAGCTGGCCCTGGATTGTCATTCAATGGAATCCGCAGGACCGTCGATTTCCCCCGACCGGGGAAAAGAGAGGCCTCTCTTTTGTCTGGGAAACAACCATGGCAAAAGCTGTCCAGATGAATGGGCGGACAAAATGGCCAATTGCCTGAGAGAAAGTTTCGATTTGAGGGAGGACGAAGTGACAATTAACCGGCCCTTTGCGGGCGGCTTTATTACCCGGAAATACGGCGCCAATCCGATTCCATGGCTACAAATCGAAATGAACCGAAAGCTTTATCTTGCCGACCCCTGGTTTAACAAATCAACCCTGGAAATCGATCGCGAACGGCTCGAAAAATTAAAAGAACAGTTTAAAAGAGCGATTGAACTCTTTTTCGCCGAAAAATAAGCGGATTTCAAAAATATATTGCGAAAGAGATTATCACCGCGTCAGGCGCGGACGTCGATATTCCTGCCAGGTTCATCGGCGGAGGGCGGAGCAAAAAGGCGCCGCTTATACGACGAGAGCTACAAGCCAACGCTGGGTTTGCAAATTAAACCCTGCCACCGGGCGCTTGCCCGGCGACTTTTTGATTGTTCAGGCTTTGGGCGATGGCGACGAGGTCGTCCATTTCATCCTCGAAAAAAGTTAGCAGGGCGCTCTCTTTACCTATTGGCAAAATTCTCCGTTTCTTGCAGAATAAAATCTCACCGTAAAAGCTCTCTATACAAATTGACACATGCCCCGGCTAATGTTTAAAATACGCAAAACAAACACACTGCAACTAAAAAGGATTTCGCCCATGCCCAGGAGTTATTTTATTTTCTTATCCATCGTTTTTTTGATTTTGACTTTGTTCGCCCCCAACCCCACTCTGCAAATCGAACCCGAGCCTGCGGCGCCGGTCAAAAGGATCAAAAATTCCAATCCCGCATGCCAGGGCGAAAAAACCAGCATCTCCACCATTGAAATGTGGCTCGCTTTCAAACAGAAAAAAAAGAAAAAGGAACTCAAGGACTACCTCAAATC
>JAJDBD010000084.1 GCA_029261575.1 Nitrospinaceae bacterium
AGAACGTTTTCAAATGGGTTGCGAAACAAATCGATCCCGCAGACGGAGAGCGCTCCCAACGTTTCCCCGTGATACGCTCCCTGCAAATACGCAAACCGTTTTTTGCGCCCCTGGCCGGTCAACGCCCAGTATTGCAGGCTCATTTTCAGGGCCACTTCCACGGACGTCGAACCGTTGTCTGAGAAAAACACTTTAGTCAAATTGTCGGGGGTCAGGCGGACCAGGGATTCGGCCAGATCAATCGCGGGCCGATGCGTGGCTCCGGCGAACATCACATGAGGCAGGCGTTCCATTTGCTTTTGAATGGCGGCGTTCAGGCGCGGGTGATTGTGTCCGAAAAGATTGACCCACCAAGACGAAATTACGTCCATGTACTTTCGATCATCCTGGTCGAAAAGATAAATCCCCTCCCCACGCTCTATCAAAAGAGGCGGATCGGTCTCGTGATCTTTCATCTGTGTGCAGGGATGCCACACGTATTCAAAGTCGCGTTGTAATTCCGGAGAGGTCGACATATTTTTTGAGATTATAGATCGTAGCGTTTGGGATCAAACTCGGCGATGACGTCGTTTGCGGTTTCGAGAACGAGACCGGCGATATAATCCGCTTGATTGGGCGTCTGCAAAATTCCGTTGCGGAAATGCCCCGTGGAGTAATAAAGATTTTTATAGCGCGCGCTTTTTCCCATGACGGGCATCCGGTCCCGGGCGGCGGGGCGGAGTCCGGTCCAGCTCTCGATCAACGGCGCGTCTTTTAAACAGGGCAAAATTTCTGCGGCCCGCTCGATCAATCCGCGAATCACCTCGTCCTCAATCGCCGGGTCGAATCCCCGGTCTTCCATGGTGGACCCGACCACAAAACCCTGCCCCCCGCGCCAGGGGGCGATGTAGGTCAAAAACCCGTGCACTGTATAATCCAGAACGTCGTCCGCCACTTTTAACCTGCACATTTGACCCTTGATCGGTTTGACGGGGAGGTTGACGTCCAAAACTGCGGCCAGTTGAGCGGACCAGCTTCCCGACGCCAGGATGAATTTTCTCCCCGCAACTTCTCCCGAATCGGTACTTGCCGAGCCAATGGCGGACCCGTCCCTTTGGAATCCCAAAGCGTTGTGCGGAATCGTTTCGACGCCCAGCTTCATGGAGGCGACCTGCAAAGAATCGTGCAACTGACGATTGTTGACCTGCCCTCCCCGCACCCAGACAACGCGTTTGCATTCGGGAGAAATGTGCGGAACCTTTTCGCGGAGCCGTTTTCCCTCCCAAATTTCGTGGGCAATATCATGTTCCCGAAAAAATTCGAGCCGCTCTTCCCACCGGCCTTCAAACGCAGCGTCGGGCATGATGGAACCCGAGTGGGAAAGAAAAACCGGAACGCCGCTGATCTCGACCAATTCTTCGACGAACTGAGGATATTTTTCCAGCGACTCGCGGCAAAAGCGAAAAAACCGGTTGTCCTCTTCGGATTCGCCAAAGGGAGCCAACATGCCGGCGGCGGCGCGCGACGCCGTCAGCGAATTCATCGCGTCGCCCAAAACGGAGATGGACCACTCCGGTCGACTGCGTTTCAGACGAAAGGCGATGCTGTGACCAATGACTCCAGAGCCTATGACGACGACGTCAAATATCTTTTCCGTCATTTCCTATTCCGACCGCAGGGGAAATTTTTGAGGCTGTGCCTAAAAAGTCCACGAAGGCGCTTCCCATGACGCCTATGCTTGATCTTGCGGCTCATAATATGATAGTTTGAGTTTAGAATGTTTATCCATTGAATTATTTTTATAACCTTAATTGAATAGGCAACCGCCAAGTGGAAAATAACGCTGAAACTGCAAGTACCGGCGCCGAATCGGAAATCGCCAAGAAAGCCGCCGAAAGAATTGATCCTCTATTGAACCTGCTGAGCGTTCCGAACGTCGAAGTCGATAAAAATCAAATCCGGGAACTCTTTATTTTAATGTGGGAAAACGAAAAAGGGGAGGACCTCGATCCGGACGATCAGTTATTAAACACCGTGGGCCTGTTCATTTATTACAGCCATAATATCCTCGCCGACCAGAATATCAAGCCCGATAAGGGAAGGGAGTTTATCGTTGAAGCCCTGAGAAAATGGCTGGAGCCTCAAACCGAAAAATATGTTCAAGAGGAAAAGGCGACGGACGATCCCTTCAAAGCTTTTGTGGAAAACAATATTCCGAGGGTGGACGAGCAGTTCTCCTGGAGAAACTTCCTGTTGGACCACAAGAAAACCGATGAAAAGGAATGGACCTTTAAAATGAGGAAGTGCTGGTTTCACGATTTTTTCATCCGGTTCGGACGCGCGGATTACATTAAAACCGCCTGTGCCTTCGACCAAATTCCGGCGGAAGCGCGTAAGGATTATGTGGATTTAAAATTGCAAAACCTGTTCGCCAAGCTCGGCTCGACCTGTCAGTTCGCATATAAACCCGCAAATAAATAAACGGACCCTTTCCCTTTGAGATCGACGCGCCCGCGTCGATTGACGGTCGGCCTGTTTTTTCCGGTGGCTTATCAAACAAATCGCCTATTACATCAGCTCGCACGGATACGGCCACGCCGCCCGCTCCATCCCCGTACTGCAACTATTGGGAGAGAATTATAAAATCCATCTCAAAACCGACGTTCCCCGCGAGTTTTTCCAAAGTTATCTAGCCGCTCCTTTTGATTATCATCGCCAGCCGGTCGATCCCGGTTGCGCACAAAAGGATTTCATTCAAATCGACGCAGAAAAAACCTTAAACGGCTTTCGCGAGTTTTACCGTTCCCAAAAGGTCCGGCTTGCCAAAGAATCGCGTTGGCTTGCGGACTTGGGTATCGACCTTGTGGTTTCCGACGTTCCAGGTCTTCCTCTGAAGGCCGCCAGGGATCAGGGAATTGCCTCGCTATTGATCGGCAATTTTACCTGGTACGATATTTACCGGGGATTGTCGAACGGGCCTTCCTGGAATCCTCTGCTGGATGAATTGGCAGAGGAATACGCGTGCGCCACGCGCCATCTTCTCTGCCAATGCCATCTTGAAACGCCCCTGGTTGCCGACCGAAAGGAAATCGGTTTCATCGCCAACCGAGGCAAAAACGTGAGAGACAGGCTGATTGAAGAGTTGGGGCTGGAATTCAAGAACAAGGTTATCGTGTTTATTTATTTTGGCCAGCAGAGCGCTTCCAGAATCGACTGGAACGCGCTGGGAAAAATTTCCGATTGCGTATTTATCACACGCGACCCGCATCCCCGCCCTCCTTCATGCGATAATTTTTATGTTCTGGACGAGAGGTTTCGCTACCCCGACCTGATCGCCAGTTGCGACGTCGTTTGCACCAAGGCAGGATACTCGACTTTGGCTACGGCCTTTGCGCACGGCAAACCGGTCCTGTGTTGCGACCGCGAGGATTTTTGCGAAATCGAAGCCATGAAAAAGTTTATTAATGAAAATGAAGTCGGTTTAACGATCCCGTCCGAAGATTTTTATTCGGGAAACTGGGGCGAGTCCATCAAGCATGCCCTGCAGTTGACCGTTAAAGGGAAGGTAATGCTGGATGGGGAGATCGAAGTTTTAAATCAAATCCGGGAATTGATGGGAGCGCCCTAGTCAAAAAATGCCTGTCGACGTCACGCTGATCATCACGAATTGGAACGGCCGTGAATTATTGAGGGAATGCCTGCCTTCGGTCCAAAAGGCCGTCGCTTACGATACCGCACGGTCCTACGAAGTTCTGGTCGTCGACGATTGCAGTTCGGACGATAGCCTTGAAATTCTGGCGAAGGAGTTTCCCTGGGTGCGGCGCGAAAAAACTCCGAAAAACCTCGGCTTCCAGGAGGCCAATAATTACGCGGTACGTTTGGCAGACTCCCCTTTGGTCATGCCCATGAACAACGACGTCAAGTTGGAGGAGAAGGCGCTCTACCATCTGGCGCGGCATTTTTGTCCTGCGGCCCAGGAGACCTCGCCGGTATTTGCCGTCAGCGGCAAGTTTTATGCGTTCGACGGGACCACATTTCTTTACGGCAACCGGGGCGGTTATTTCAAAAACGGCCATTTTTTTCTCTACGAAAAAGACGCGCAGGACGCCAGCCAGACGCTTTTTGCCTGCGGCGGCGCTTTCATGGTCGACCGCAAGCGCTACCTGGAGTTGGGCGGGTTCGACGGCATGTATCATCCGCTTTATTACGAAGAGATCGACCTTTCATACCGCGCGCTCAAGCGCGGCTGGCCGGTGATTTACGAACCGGAATCCATCGCCTATCACAAAGTTCAACAAACAATTTCCAGACAGGAAAAACGCCGGAGTATCGGATTCATTTCCGCGCGCAATAATTATTTATTCGTGTGGAAAAATATCCTCGATCCCGACATGACATTTTCTTTTCTCTTTTTTATTCCTCTTTTTCTTTTGCGCGATATTCTGAAAGGCAAGACCCGGTTTTGGACCGCATTTTTTATGGCCCTGCAAAGGTTGCCTGCGGCCCTTAAACAACGCAGAAGAGAAAAAAAAACCGTCCGTTTTACCGATCGGGAAATCCTGTCCCGCATCAACGGGGGATCGTTCAACCTTCCCAAAATGAAAAGCGCCGACCATGCAGACAATAGCGATTTATTGTAAGGCCTCATTCCAGGAAGGTCTGGGCCATGTTGTTCGGCAACTGAACCTGGCGCGCGCTTTAGACGACACAGGAATCGACGTTTATTTTTGCATCGAGGATTATCCTCCTGCAATCGCCAAAATCAAAGACCACGGATTCCCCATTTTTACTTTAAATTCCCAAGAACAACTTCCTGGCGGCGTAGCCGATCTGGCGCTATTGGATCGAGGCGACAACACCCGGGAGGCGATAGACGCCTTGCGCGTTTATGCCAAACGGATTGTTGATTTTGACGACCTGGGTTCGGGTAGAAACGCGGTCGACCTGTTGATAGACGCCAATCTCGGCGCCGAGGATTGTAAAAATCTTGCCTCAAATGTAAAAACTCTTTTCGGCCTGCCCTATTCAGTCCTTCACCCGGAATACTCAAAAACCGAAAGCGCCGCCCGGACTTACACTCAACCCATCCAATCAGTTTTAATTTCAATGGGCGGTACGGACCCAAATAAACTGAGCCTGCGCCTGACCCAAACTATTTTGAACCTTGGCTCTAACGTTATGGTCGCCGTGGTTACAGGTCCGGGATTTGAGGACCTTGATTCTTTTCGGTTGTTTGAAGACAATTCCAGGCTTGTGCGACGCGTGAACAATCCCCCGCATTTGGCGGACCTATTGAGAGAACACGACGCGGTATTTTGTTCCGGAGGCGTGACGCTTCACGAAGCGGCGGCGTGCGGGACGCCGGCTTTTGTGATCGGTCAGGCGGAGCATCAAAAAAAATGCGCCGGTTTTTTTTCGCGGGAGGGAGTTGCGGTCGACTTGGGAACGGCGGCGGATATAGACGAGGCCCGAATCGCGGACTGTCTTGCCTTGCCGAAGGAAACGCTGAATAAAATGAGCCACAGAGGCAAGGAACTGTTGGATGGCAGGGGAATTTTCCGCGTGGCGGAAGAAATTAACGTCCTCTTGAAATGAGGATATTCGGAAACGGTTACTTATTTTTATCCAACACCAACACTTTAAAAGCGGCGGTGGCTTTGGCGACGCCCGCTTTCATGGAGTTTACCGACAAGGTGGCGCCGGTGATGGAGTTTATATTCTGGTAATTCCACAGCGCGTCCTTGCCATAAAACTGGGACATGAAATTTTCAAACCTGACCTCCCAGCCGTGAGGCTCCCGATACACCATGATCTCGACGTCCCGCACTGTTCCATCCGTGTTTAAAACGACCATGAACGTGATGGGGTAATTTTTCCCGATCCGGTGGTCGATCACCATGTATCCCATCGGCTTGCCGCCCTTGACTCCCATATAATAGGTAATGCGCCTGTCCTTGAGTTTCTGCAGGCAGATTTTTCCTATAGCCTCCCTCTCCTCGTCGGAAAGCCAGATTTTCATTTTCTCTATTTTATCCGCCCCTGGAAAAGCCAGATCCAACGCCTGTTTTTTGGTGAGGAAGACCTGGAGCTTTAAAACTTTTTTTTCGACGGCTTGGGATTCCGCCATATGAGGGAACGCCCAAAGCCCCAGGCAAACGATCAGGCTGATTGAGAAAAATTTTTTGAACGGCAATTGATAAAATCCTCAAAGCTGTTTTTTGACGTGCGAGTATAAACTAAAAACGCCTCAATCTTAATGGAAAATAAAACGGCGAAAACCAAAAAACCCGGCAAACTCGCATGGAGGAGAGCCGAGTTTGCCAGGTCTTGAGAGAGCGGAACCGCTCTTAATAGAGATAGGCCATAGCCATGTTGAGTTGGTTGCTGTGCGTGTTGTCCCCGAAATTGGTGTTTTGAAAATCCATTTTCAAAGCTACTTGGGGAACCGGCCAATAAGAAACGCCAAAGGTGTGAACATGCTGTTCGCGAGCTGAATTCCGGGTGAACCCAGCCGGCACTTCTTCGTGCAAATCAATATTTTCATACAAATAATGAACAACGACGTCGTGCGAAGTCCTCTTATTGAACAGTTGGAGAACGTGGACGCCGGCCTGGATGTTAAATCCGAAAATCTGTTCGGGAATGATTCCGCTGGCCTCTCCCACGGAGATCGCAAAGGTGTTTAACGCCGCCGCGTCGTCGATGTCGATATTGACGACGGTGGCGTTCATTTCAAACCATCTTTTCCGGTATTTGACGTCGCCTTCAAAAAGAGTGGTCCTTCCGCCCTCGGAGATGAGATCGTGGGTGGTATCCGCCGTATACCAGGAGAATCCTAACTGCAGGCCGGGAACGATGGGGTTGCTGTATTCCAGGCGCCCGGTAAAAGCGAAGTCCTCCGCCGTGGCGCGGTTGGGTTGCAAACGACCGCTCCGAATGCCGTTGCTTCCCCGAAAACGACCGGATTGTCCGCCTGCGCCGTTTCCCGACCCGTCGTCAAAGCCGGAAGGACGAACGGATTGAACCGCGTTAAGGATATAAAACCGGTAATTGAAGCCGGGAATGGGCGTTCCCCAAAACCCCGCGCCCGATCCCTGCCAACTGGTTGGGATGACAGCGTTTTGCAGTAAAGGACGCTCGACGGTCCAGAACAAGTTCGGTTCGTGAAATTCGTTGAGGAATCCGACCGGCACAAGTACCACGCCCGCCCGGAAGTTCACCTTGGGATCGAACAAAAAATCCAGATAACCCATTTCAAATTCCAGTTCCTGCCCCCCGTGCTCGTAATCGATTTCGGCGTTTAGCTGAATCCAGTCGGAAATGCGCGAAAAAATTCCGATGACGAAGCGATGTTTATCTAGCTGATCAAAATTGCTCCCATCGGTGAAATTATTGTAGTGAAGCTCGCCATATCCAAAAACGTTGGTTCGAAACCCCTGGGACGCACCTCCGGTTCCGCCAAGCGACATGGAATCCAACTCGTCCGATAGTATGTCGATCCTGCGCTGCAATTCAAGGACGTCGACCGTCCCTTCCGCGGTTTGGGCGATTGCCTCGCTCACAAATCCGAAAAGGAAGAGAAAAGCCAAAACCATCCCCCCCAGCATTCTTTTTTTAAACATTCACTTATCTCCCTTTTGACAAATTACCCAGAAGCCATTTAAGAAAAATGAAATATTGGGTTACGATTTAAAGGAACCTTAAATTAAAAACCAAGACAAAATAAAAAATTCAAAATGAAATCCATTTTCATTTAATAAAACAAAATTTTTTTCAAGCGAACGCCGGAACCGGGACCCGTACCCCAAAGAAATCCAAAGCTTCCTCAGGCGCCCGAAATTTGATGACTTCTTCATTAGGCCCGATTTTCACGGACGATCCGCCGCCGCACTTGTTAAAGCACGAAACCTGCCTGACGGTATAACCTGTGCCAGACGCCAAGGATTCCATGGACTCTAACTCCCTTGAAATTTCATCCGCTCCCCAGGCGCGACAACCAGCGCCGGAACATACAAGAATCTCTTTACTATTCTGGATGACATGTAACATTCTTCAGATCCTCAAAAGATTTTGATAACCATTTTCATTAATAATAAAGCAGTCAGAAGAACTTGTCAATGATTTTATGAGTTAAATTTCCAGAATTCAAACTAACTCTAAAACCAATAAACTCTTTTAAAAATAATAGTTTATGAAATAAAATGAACCTAAATCCATTTTTTAATTGAAAATGATTGTCAAATTTATTATAAATATCAGATGAAAAATGTCGCCTTGGATATCCTACGTTTTTACTTAAAGCAAAATGGGTTTCGATTGACCCCACAGAGAAAAACGATTCTGGAAGTTTTTTTAAGAATAAAGGGTCACAAGAAAATGGAAGAACTTTGCGAGGCCGTGGTCAAAAAGGACGGCGCTATAGGAATCGCAACTGTTTACCGAACTATAAACCTTCTCAAACAATGCGGCCTGGCCCGCGAAAACAAAATGCCCAACGGAAAAAAATTTTTAGAACCCAGTTTCCAACATGAAGATCACGACCATCTAATCTGCACCCTCTGCGGAGCGATCGTTGAATTCCACGAACCCCTGATTGGAAAGTTTCAGCAGGATGTCGCCCATAAATATCGCTTTTCAATTTACTCCCACCGTCTGGTGATCAGCGGACTTTGCCAGAATTGCGCAGATTAGCGTACAAACAAAAAAACCCTGCTCTCCCAAATGGATAGCAGGGTTTTATTAATCTCTTTAATTAGTTTTTACAACGCATTATTGACCGAATCGAGCCTCTACAACATCAAAGTAGTACAGCCAACGCTGGCCAAGAGGGCCGCGCGAGCAACCCACCACCTTGCTTTCTCCGGGTTTTAAATTATAAGTGTCTCTCTTTGGGTAAATAGACCCAACCGCCACCGGTCTTTGGGAGGTCTCGATCTTAACAATCACGGATTTAGAATTATGAGCGTTGATAACCTCGGATTCAGATCCACCGGTAGAACAACTTCCACTCGTAGTCAGCGGAGTCACACAATCCCAGGCGGATCCGCCATTGGCAGTGCAGGACCCTCCTTTGCCGCCCACAACAGCGCCTCCAACTTCCGCGCCTCCTCCGGTCTGCGTAGCGCAGGCCGATAGGAACGCGACCCCTAACACCAGAAAAAAAACAGCTTTCAACCGAGTCAGCATTTTGATCCCCCTGTATAATTTCAAAAGGTTGTAGAAAACTTTTATAAGCCTGAATATTTGTATTTTAAATTAACCCATAGGAAAAAGCTTCCCAAGTTAAAGTACCACAAACTTCATAATGATAATCATTTTCATCATATTCAAGGATTATGGAGAAAATTGAATTTATTGTCAACAAAATATTCAAGCCCTCCCAGGTTTATGTGTTTTCGGGGGTGTTTAATTCCCGACGCCATTCCTATGGCTGATACTCTAAGAATGGCCGGGGACGCCAACTCAAAAGGTCATTCGTGCATGTGTTCGGCCAGATAGTTTTGGATTCCAACATCCTTGATGCGTTGGAACTGGGTCTCCAGCCAATCCACGCTCTCCTCTGTGTCTTCCAGAATATCGTCCAGAATTTCCTTACTTCCAAAATCGCTGTGTTTGATACAAAGTGCAATATGCTTTTGCAGGCGCTCGACGTGTTTCGTTTCGATGGTGTATTGATTCTTCAAATGCTCCTCGCAGGTATCCCCCACCAGAACCGTGTCGTATTTGACCATGTCCGGAACGCCTTCGAGGTATAGAATCCGTTCGATCATTTTATCGGCATGCTTCATTTCGCCCATGGATTCCTCTCTCGCATGATGGGCAAGTTTTTTAAACCCCCAGTTTTCTTCCATTTTGCAATGGATGTAATAAATATTTATAGCCGTCAACTCCGCCATAAGAACGTCGTTAAGAGCGTCGATCACTTCTTTATTTCCTTGCATTTTTTCCTCCTGATTAAAGTTAAACCATTAACAACCCAACTTCATAAAGGAGAAACTAACAAAGCCCCTACCGCTTTACAAGCTGGGATTTTTAAAAGGTTTAAGACTGATAAACACAATGATTTCTATTATCAATAAAATTTTTCTAACAAAGCCCCAAGGCCAGGAATTTTTGAAAAACCCATAGCTGGCTTGAGGAAAAGGAGGTCGAAGAGAAATTCGACTCAGGGGATTGATTCTTCTTATCAATAATAAATCGCAACGCGAGCGCAAATTTTTTTCGTTTTTATTTGAGTGGAGGGGGACTTTTGATAGAGAGGTTAATATCTTTACTTTAAAAAGCGGTCCCATTGGTTCGGGTAAGAACTTCGCATCCCGTATCCGTCACCCAAAGGGTGTGTTCAAACTGGGCGGAATTGGAGCCGTCCAGGGTAACGGCGGTCCATTTATCGTCGAGTATTTTCAGGTCCGCCTTGCCTTCGTTGATCATGGGTTCAATGGTGAAGGTCATGCCCTTTTTCAACTCCAGGCCTTCGCCGACCGTTCCAAAATGCAGGACCTGCGGCTCCTCGTGGAAGTTCAGTCCGATCCCGTGTCCGCAAAATTCGCGCACCACGGAATACCCTCGCGCTTCCACATATTTTTGGATGGCGGCGCCAATGTCGCCCAGGTGCGCTCCGGGCCGCACGGTCTCGATGGCCCTTTGTTGCGCCTCCAGAGTGGTTTCCACCAGGCGTTGGGCGCGCTTTCGGGGCGTTCCCACAAAAAAGGTCCGGTTGGTGTCTCCGTGGTATTTATTCAAAATCGTGGTGATATCCAGATTCACAATATCGCCGTTGCGCAACTTTCTTTCCGAAGGAATTCCATGGCAGATTTCATCGTTGACGGAGGAGCAAATGCTTTTCGGAAATCCGCGATAATTGAGGGGCGCGGGGATGGCGTTGTGGGCGAGGATATACTCGTGGCAAATGTCGTTCAATTCGTTGGTGGTGACGCCGGGTTTGACAAAAGGCTCGATCATTGTCAAAACTTCGGCCGCAAGATGGCAACTTTTCCGCATCACCTCGATTTCTGCGTCGCTCTTAATATGAATCATGCGAATACCCAAAATCCTTTAAATATCGATCGTCCTGTCTCCAGTTTTTTTTCACCCGAACAAAAAGGTTTAGATACACTTTCGAGCCAAAAAGTTTTTCAATTTCTTCGCGTGCGTATTGGCCGACCATTTTTAACCGCTCCCCTCCCTTGCCAATCAAAATTTTCTTCTGCGATTCCCTTTCAATCGAAATCGCGGCGTCCACCACAAGAACCCCTTTTTTCCCTTCCACTATTTTCTCCACCTCCACCGCCGCGGCGTAGGGCAATTCCAGATGGGTGAGCTTGATGATCTTTTCCCGGATCATCTCCGCCGCAATAAATTTTTCCGGGCAATCCGTAACCATACCCGGCGGAAAATACTCGGGTCCCTCGGGAAGAATTTCCAATAAAACCTTTTTCAAAATATCCAGGCCGTCGCCGTGCAAGCCGGACAAGGGAATGATATGCAAAAAATTTTCCCGCTGGCGCAATTCATCGATCAATCCAAGAATCCTGTTTTTCGGAATCAGATCGATTTTGTTGACTGCGAGAATTTTGGGAGTTTTGGATTTTTTAATCAACTCCAGAACATACTCGTCTTCCTCCCGAAATCGCCGCTTGGCGTCGATCAAAAACAGAATGACGTCGGCGTCGTCGAAAGTTTTACGCGCGGTTTCAACCATAAACCGGTTCAGCTTGGTCCGCCCGTCGTGGATACCCGGAGTGTCCATGAGAATAATTTGCCCGCCGGGCAAATGGCAAATTCCCGTGATTTTATTTCGAGTGGTTTGCGGTCGGCGGGAAATTGCCGCAACCTTCTCGGCAATCAACTGGTTCAACAAAGTCGATTTGCCGACATTGGGTTTGCCGACTATCCCCACAAACCCGGAACGAAAATTTTGTTTCACTTTCACATTCAACCGTTCACCTCAAAGTCCCTGTCAGTCCAAAAAAAATATAGCAAATCCCTTTTGGGAGACGGTATTATAAGACAAAAAGGGTAAGAAGTTACTAATTTAACCGCGCAACGCCAACATCTTTCATGCCCAAACTCGGAATATACCTTCACATTCCCTACTGCCTGCACAAATGCGGCTACTGCGATTTCAATTCCCACAAAATCAATTCCGGGGAAATGTCAGACTATGTCCAGGCTCTGGTTCGGGAAATCCGTCATTACGCGCCGCGATTCGAGGGGCGCAAAGTTCAGAGCGTATTTTTTGGCGGCGGCACCCCCACCACACTGCCGACGGAGGATTTGTCGGACATTTTGAACACCCTTTGGGAATTTTTCCAAACGGACTCCAATTGCGAAATCACCGTGGAGGCAAACCCGGCCACCCTGGAAGCGACTTATCTAAGAAACCTTCGTGCGGCGGGATTCAACCGCATCAGCATCGGCGTACAATCATTCCAAAAAGCGGAACTCGCTCTTTTGGAGCGGGTGCATTCTTCGGAAGAAGCCGACCGAACCATCGACCAGGCAAAAAAGGCCGGATTCGATAATTTATCCATGGACCTCATGTTCGCCCTCCCCGGTCAAACGCTCTCCAACTGGCGAGACACTTTGCAAAAAGCTTTGGGCAAAAACCCGGAACACCTTTCCGCCTACAACCTGACGATCGAACCCGACACGGCATTCTACAAGCACAGAGAGCGCGGACTGTTGTGCATGCCGCCGGAAGATTTTCAATTGGAGTTGTACAAGGAAACGCTGGCAACACTGACCGACGCCGGTTACGAACAATACGAAATATCCAACTTCGCCAAACCCGGAAGGGAGTGCCGCCACAATATCAATTACTGGGAAAACGGCGAATACCTCGGGCTGGGCGCGGGCGCTTCCTCTTATATCGCAGGCGAGCGTTTCAAGAATACCGCCCTCCCCTCGCGCTACATCGCCGAAATTGTCGACTCCGGGCAAGCGGTTGAGTTTTCAGAACGCCTCAATCCTGCGGGGGCGATGGGGGAAACTCTCATGCTGGGCCTGCGCATGTTGCAGGGGCTGGATATCGCTCGGTTTGAAAAAAGGTTCCAAGTCTCTTTCATTAAAACTTACGAAAAAATTCTCGACGCCCTGCTCATAAAAAACCTGGTCGCTCTTGAGGACAACCGACTTGCTCTCACTAACAGAGGCCTGTTTCTAGCCGATTCCGTTATTCTCGAGTTTCTCCCTTAACCTTTTTTGAAAGGAGTTTTCATGCCTAAGCTTGCAACCTTCGCCCTGATTTCAATCGCCGCCTTCCTGTATACGGCTTCGCCTGTTTTTGCGGAAGACGCCAACACCCTGATGAATAAAGCGATCAAACTCAGCATGCAGGGAAACAACGACGAGGCGCTCAGGATTTTCCAGGAGGTCATCGAAAAGAATCCAAAAAACGCTTTCGCGCATAATAACCTGGGGCAAATTTATGCCATGATGGAGGAATGGGACAAGGCGTTCGACTCCTACAAAAATGCGCTTGCGATCAACCCGAATTTTGCGATGACCCTGAACAACATTGGGCAAATTTATAAAAACCGCGATCAATTGGACCTTGCCGAAGACAGTTTCAAAAAGGCCATATTAAACTTTCAAACTTTTGCCTTGGCCTACGGCAATCTCGGAGAAGTCTATCTGCTCAAGAAAAAATACGACGACGCTATCTTCAACCTGGAAAAAGCGTTAGAAATTAATTCCTCCAATGCGGCCTTCCACCACCATCTTTCCCAAGCTTACCAGGCCAAAAACCTGCCGGAAAAGGCGGCCAAACATTTAGCGCTTTATAAAAAATTCAAACTACCCTCCCCGACCGGGAAATGAACGATAAATCCAATATGAAAAATCCCGAACCCGCATTCAAACGGCTGGTCGAAATCGTCGATATTTTGATGAGTGAAAACGGTTGCCCCTGGGATCGAGTGCAAACGCGAGCTACCTTGAAACCCTATCTGGTGGAAGAGACCTACGAGGTCCTAGAAGCCCTGGACGAAGATCATCCGGAAAAAATAAAAGAGGAACTGGGCGACCTGCTCTATCAAATAATGTTTCACGCCAAAATCGGGGAGCAGAAAAACGAATTCAGTATCGGCGACGTGATCGACTCCATCAGCGAAAAAATGGTGCGGCGACATCCTCATGTTTTCGCGGATAGCCTGGTGGACACGCCGGACGGCGTGGTTCAGCAATGGGATGAAATTAAAAAAAGCGAAAAGAACAATCAGGGGCAAAAATCAATTCTGGACAACATCCCCAAGGGCCTTCCAGGATTGCAACGCGCCCAGCAACTGCAGAAAAAAGCCGCCAAGCAGGGGTTCGACTGGGACGAAATAGAAGACGTCTTCGCCAAGCTGGACGAGGAAATCGCCGAGTTCAAGGAGGCTTTCTTAACGGGCGACGACCAGGAACTGCAAAGCGAGTTAGGCGATATCTTGTTCGTTCTGGTCAACCTGTCGCGATTCAAAAAACTGAACGCGGAAGAAGCCTTGCGCCAAACCAACAACAAATTCATCCGCCGGTTTCAACACATCGAAAAGGAAGTCGCCAAACGCGGAAAGGAATTGAAGGACGCCACGCTGGAAGAAATGGAACGATACTGGCAGGAAGCCAAAAAGATTAGCCGAGATGAATAAAAATCTCTCCAAAAAAATTTCCATCTAATTTCATACCGCGCCTATAGAAGCATCCAGAGTCTCGCCAGTAGCCCGCCGCGCCCATTGCACGAACGCCTCTGCATCTTCCAGGACGTCCGGCGGAACCTCATAATAGTTTTTAAGCGTTTGCCGGGGATTGGGACGAAATGGTTTCATACCCTTATCCGTATATAATTTCTTCGAGCCTTCATCTGTTTTAAAGTAAACCCGGCCTTTGGAAATTATCCCGAAAAATATCTCGCCGCGATACAATCCATGCCCGCCAAACATAGCGCGGCATTTAACGAAATCCAACCCCTCTAACTGGTCCAACACAAACTCTTTGAACGATTCTTTATTCACGTCCGGTTTTTCAACTGCGATTCCACGACGCAGTTAAGCTCCTTGAGCAGGGTTTGTAAATCCACATTATGCATTTGCGCGGTCTGCTCCACCGTCTCAATGGCGTGCCCCGGACAGGAAAAGCAATCGTCTCCATAATGTTTTTCAAATACCTCGCGGGTATCAGGATAATTTTTCACCACACTGCCCACCATAACGTCGGCGTCGCAAAATTCCCCAACCTTGATTTTTCGTCCCTCGTTGACGGTCGTCTCCGTGGAAGGTCTTGCGGAAGGGGTTGGCGGAGCGGAACTGGAAAATAAAGCGGCGTTCAATTTTTGCAAAAATTCTTTTGCGTCCACTCCGTGCTTTTCGCAGGCTTTGTCGATAGTCACGACTTTGGCGAAAGTTTTTCTGGCGACTGGATTGGCCAAAGAACTAAAACCGCTCTCCAAAAACGCCGGAAGCGCGTTGGGAAATTTATCCAGCGTCTCACCCACTTTCATGTCCCCGGTAATTCGAGCCGGGAGGTCTCCGGAATCCGCCGGCGCCAGTACGCCGTAAAGGTTAATCACCATGAGCATTATTCCGGCTCCGGCGAGGACGGCGAAAAAAACAAACAGGTAATGCAACGAGCTTTCGGCCCATAATCCGCCGGCAAAATGGGTTGAGACCATGCCCAACAGTCCGGCGTTTTGCAAATAAAAATGATACTTAACTCCCTCGGGCCAGGGAAGCGGACGAGCGTTGAATCGCGGCAAAACATGGTAGGCCACGCTGGCGATCATCATTATCATGAAGCCCAACAGGTTCAGATGAATGTGGACGAACCGAATCCGCTCGCCCCACTCCGGACGCACGGAAATCCCTATCCCGAGAAACGCGCCCAGCGCCAGATAGATCAGCGCCGCCTTGGAAAATAATTTTGCGTACTTGTCCATTTAACAAAAAACTCGAAAGGGTTGGAGGGAGAGAGTTAACGGGAAAACTAAAGAAGCCGAATCGACCAAGCGTTCAATGCCAAACGATTGACCGGTTCGGATCCTTTAATTCCCTCAATCCCTGCTGGACGGTTTTTCGGTTTTGCGCCCGCTTGTAATTTTTCCTGGACTCAACGACCTGACGCCGGTAGCGGGCGGAAGCCAGCGCGCGCGCCGCCGGATTCTCCTTAACGATTCTTCGTTTTTTAATAACTTTGTGCATCGCATTCTCCTTATAAAATTTAGACGTCAAAATATAACGATTGATCCAATATCAAACGTCGTAACTCCTGCCCCTCCATTGTGATTTTCCTCGCAATAGCACCTGGAACATGGAGTTCAGCATGATGGCGCAAGTCACAAGAGCGCCCAATGGAAACAGGATAGCGCTCCGGCGCTCCAAATTCAAATGCTGGCACAATCCCGCCTGGGTTATCAATACGAGAACCAGGCTGGCGAAAGAAAGCGCCAGGGCGAACGCCCCTCCGTCCGCAAGGCTGGCAAACAACACGAACCAGGGACTCACTAAAAATGATATCAAAATAAAAACGTAATAGAAGGTTTTGATTGCGGATTTTTTGAAGGCGATGAAAATATTTTTGCGCCAGCCCTCCCAGATTTCCCTCAATGAATGATACATCCTGATGGATAAAAGGCTCTTGCCGTCGGCGACCAGCAGGCGGCAACCTTCCGCCTTAGCAACCTTGGCCAACATGATATCTTCGACGATTTCTCGCTTCACGCGGGCATGCCCGCCGACGCGCAAATACGCCTCTTTCCCGACCATGATAAAGGCGCCGATCCCCATGGCGGAGGGGTCGTCGGGATCGTTCACTCTTTTAAAACGGGTCAGCGCGCCGATCAGACTGAATATTATCGGTTGCACGGCGCGCTCCCAAAACGATCCGAATTTAGCCGCCGGCATGAGCGTGATCATGTCCAGGTTCCGGTTTTGCATGGCGTGCACGGCGGACTTAATCGCCTGGGGGCTGAATACCGGATCGGCGTCGGTGAACAGTAAAATTTCTCCGCGCGCCATTTCCACAGCCTGACTCAACGCGAACGGCTTGCCAAACCAATCGGCAGGCAATTCCTTTCCCTCCAGCAAGGAAAGATGGGGATATTTTTTTGTCAATCCACTCACAATGTCCGCCGTGGCGTCTGAAGAATGATCGTCCACCACAATCACTTCAAAATCCGGATAATCCTGCGCGGCCAGGGATTCCAGACAGGTCCCGATATCCCTTTCCTCATTGCGCGCCGCAATGCAAACCGAAACCCTGGGCGCTTCCCGTAAAGGGCCGGACACAGGCTCCACGCGAACCAGATGAATCATGTTCACGGAAAGATAACCGACAATCAAAACGATCAACAAAAACTGAATACCCGCCAACCAGATCATCAAACCTTTTCCTTGTGTCAGGGAATTCTCAATTCCCCGGCGAAATTCTAATCATATTCAAACATTACCTACAATTCCCCCTAACAATTTAAAGGTTCAATAGCCTCGTGTGCAACGCCTACTTTCTCAAGGAGAAAAACAATGACTAGATGGATGAGCAGGATGCTACTCAGTCTTATGATGGTATTCGTGGCTTTTAATGCAAGCGCAGAGGTTGAATCCCTAAAGGGAACCGTCAAGGTGGACGGTTCCAGCACCGTATTTCCCATTACCGAAGCGGTTGCCGAGGAGTTTGGGCATGTCCCTCAATTTCGCAAGGTCCGAGTGACCGTTGCTTTATCGGGTACAGGCGGCGGGTTCAAAAAATTCTGCATCGGTGAAACCGATATCAACGACGCCTCCCGCCCCATCAAGACAAAGGAAATCGACAAGGCCCGTAAGAACAATATCCGCTACATGGAACTGCCGGTGGCCTACGACGGCCTCTCCGTAGTCCTCAATAAAAAGAACGACTGGGTCGACTACCTGACAGTTGCCGAACTGAAGAAAATCTGGGAACCAGGAAGCAAAGTCAAAACCTGGAAAGACATTCGACCCACTTGGCCGGACAAGAAGATTCTGTTGTATGGTCCGGGAACCGATTCCGGAACGTTCGACTATTTCACGGAAGTCATCAACGGAAAATCCCAGGCCAGTCGCTCCGACTTCACCAAAAGCGAAGACGACAACGTCCTGGTCAAAGGGGTCGCGGGCGGTCTCTATTCCATGGGCTACTTTGGATACGCCTATTATATTGAGAACCAGGACAAGCTCCGCGCCGCTCCCATAAAACAGGGCGACAAGGAACCGGTTTTACCCTCGCTTGAAACCATCAATACGGGGACCTACGCGCCATTGTCCCGGCCCATTTTTATCTATGTGAATTTGAAATCGGCAAAGCGACCGGAGGTAAAAGAGTTCATCCGGTTTTATCTCAAAAATGCGCCTCAATTAGCGAAAGAGGTCGGGTACATTCCTTTGCCGGACGCAATGTATCAGGAATCTCTGGAAAAGTTTAATACCGACGCGCTCAAGGTTGCCCGGAGATAAACCTTGAACACTCCCCGGGTTTCCAAATTTATCGACCGCGCATTGCACGTAGTCCTGGCGCTCTGTGTGGCTATAACGGTGATCACCACCCTCGTGGTGGTGATCATTTTAGGAAAAGAGTCCTTCCTTTTTTTCCAGGAGGTTTCGCCTACGGAGTTTCTTTTCGGAACCCGGTGGGAGCCGCTTCTTGAGCCAAAATCTTTTGGCGTTCTCCCGCTGGTAGTGGGCACGCTGAAAATCGTTTTCGGTTCCATTTTGATCGCCTTGCCTGTTGGGTTAGTGATCGCAATTTACCTGAGCGAGTTCACGTCTAATAACGTCCGCTCGATCATCAAACCGTTTCTGGAAATCCTCGTCGGTATTCCGACCGTGGTCTACGGTTATTTTGCTCTCTCCTTCGTCACCCCCCTACTCCGCAAGCTTTTCCCTGAAATGAATATTTTTAACGCGGCCAGCGCCGCAATTGTCGTTGCAATCATGATTTTCCCCATGGTGACCTCCCTGTGCGACGACGCGTTCCGGGCCTTGCCAAATTCGCTCCGGGAAGGGGCCTTTGCGTTGGGCGCCACCCGTTACGAGGTGGCGATCCAGATCATTATCCCGGCGGCCGCAAGCCGGATTGGCGCGGCGGTTGTTTTAGCCCTGTCGCGCGCCATCGGAGAAACCATGGCCGTCACCCTGGCGGCGGGCGCGACGCCCGAATTGTCGTTTAGTTTTTTGGAAAGCATTCAGACCATGACCGCGTACATCGTTCAAGTGAGTCTGGGAGACATTGCCGCTGGCGGAGTGGAGTATATGACCTGCTACGCCGTGGGTCTTCTTCTCTTTATTATGACGTTGATCATGAATATCCTGGGCAACCATTTTCAGTTGAAATCCCGGGTCGCCCAATGATGAACCGTAAAAGAAGACAATTCAAAAGCCGGATATTCGTCTGGGTTTGCCGAGGGGTAACGGCGGCGATGATTTCGGTCTTGTTTATCCTCCTGTTCCATGTGGGCCAGGAAGGAATCGGCTGGCTGGACAAACAGTTTCTGGACAATTTCCCCTCGCGGTTTCCGGAAAAAGCCGGGATTAAATCGGCTTTATGGGGCAGTGTGTGGCTGATAGGGATGACGGCGATGTTTTCCATTCCTCTGGGAGTCGCCAGCGCGGTTTACCTGGAAGAATACGCGCCCAGGAAAGCCTGGGTCCGGGCGATTGAAATCAACATCGGCAATCTGGCCGGAATGCCGTCGATTCTATACGGACTGCTGGGATTAGCCATCTTTGTCCGATTTATGGGACTGAAGGATAGCTTGTGGTCGGGAAGCCTGACCCTCAGCCTGCTGGCGCTTCCGGTAATTGTAATCGCGTCACAGGGCGCGATCCGGGCGGTGCCGCGCGAGATTCGCGAAGGAGCTTATGCCTTGGGCGTACGCCGTTGGCAGGTCGTCTTCGGGCATGTTTTGCCGTGCGCCTTGCCGGGAATTATGACTGGAGTTATCCTGGCGCTGTCTCGATCCATGGGAGAAACCGCCCCTCTTATCATGATTGGGGCATTGAGTTATGTTGCGTTTCTCCCGGAGACCCCTATGGACCCGTTTACGGCCCTGCCGGTTCAAATATTCAATTGGGCGGCCCGTCCCCAGGCGGACTTTCACGGATTGGCCGCGGCGGGGATCCTCGTCCTTCTGGCGCTGCTTCTCACCCTCAATGCCGGGGCCGTGTTCATCCGGGAAAAACTACAACGGTACAAACCATGAGTACTGGATTGATGGACCACCCTGTCATTTTGGAAACCAAAGACCTGTCCGTCTCCTATGGGGATCACCGGGTCGTTAAGAAAGTGAACCTGAATATTTTGGCAAATCAGGTGACCGCCGTGATCGGGCCTTCCGGCTGTGGCAAAAGCACCCTGCTCCGCGTGTTCAACAGGATGAACGATTTCATCAACGAAACTCGCATCGAAGGAAAGGTCTTGTTCGAAAAGAACGATCTTTACGATGATAAAATTGATCCCGGATTTATCCGACAACAAATCGGGATGGTGTTCCAAAGGCCCAATCCCTTTCACAAATCAATTTATAACAATGTGGTCTGGGGTCCTAAAGTCAATGGATACAAAAAAGACCTGCACGCGCTGGCGGAGGAGGCTCTCCGAAAAGCCGCCTTGTGGGACGAGGTGAAAGACCGGCTTCATGAATCGGCGTTGAAACTATCCGGCGGACAACAACAACGACTTTGTATCGCCCGCGCCATTGCCATGAACCCTAAAATCATTTTGATGGACGAACCCTGCTCCGCTCTGGACCCTAGCGCAACGGCTCGAATCGAGGATTTAATTCAAGAACTCCGCTCGCGTTACACAATTGTGATCGTTACCCACAATATGCAACAAGCCGCGCGGGCGTCTGATAACACCGCTTTTCTATATGAAGGAAATCTGGTGGAATATGGAGCCACCAAAAAAATATTCACTCAGCCCGACCAGAAAAAAACGGAAGATTACATTACCGGACGTTTTGGTTAAATTTGGTTAAATAAGGAAACCCGGATCATGACCCAACATTTCCAAAGAGAACTGGATCATTTAAAAAAGAAATTACTCGCCCTCAGCGCCACGGTGGAGGAAAGCGTACTGGAGGCGACGAAGTCCGTGCGGACACGCGACAAAAAACTTGCGCTGAAGGTGATCGATCAGGATACCTCCATCAATGCATCGGAAGTGGAACTGGAAGAGGAATGTCTGAAAATTCTCGCCCTGTACCAACCCGTCGCGGTGGATCTACGTTTTATCATCGCCACTCTTAAGATCAATAACGATTTGGAACGCATTGCCGACCTGGCGGTGAACATTGCGGAGCGTTCGATCATTATTGGAGAACTCAAGCCCATCGACGCCCCGTTCGATTTCACCCGTATGACGGGAAAAACCCGTTCCATGTTGACCCGGGCCATCGACTCATTAATAAAACAGGACAGCGCCCTCGCCCATGAAACCTGCCTGGCGGACGATGAAGTGGACGCCATAAATCGCGAGATGTATCAAATTGTCTACAAAGGGGTGATGAAAACTCCGGAAAATGCGGAAATACTCATCAACTATCTTTCCGTCTCCCGGGCTCTCGAACGAATTGCGGACTACGCCACCAATATCGCCGAGGACGTCATTTACCTGGTCGAAGGAAAAATCGTACGACACCAGCCCGACGTATCCTGACCGCCCTCTTCCCTCTTTTTTTACCCGCCCCAAAAAATTGTCGTAAAACCCGGAAAATATTTTACCGGACTTTATACGCGAGAAAATATATTATAAGATTGCATGGAGGCAGTTTTCCTTTTGACCCATTCAAGGAGCACGATGCAATGCGCTTTTGCTTGATCCTACTATTTTCTCTCGTCCTGTCGTCCGCTTTCCTTCCGGCTAATACAGCCGACGCTCTTTGCGTAAAAACCAAAAAGGCCAATCTCAGAAAAGGCCCCGGGACCCAATATGAAAAATTATGGCAAGTGTTTCAATACATGCCTTTCAAACAGTTAAAAAAGCAAGGGAGTTGGTACCGCGTCCAGGACGTGGACGGCGACGTCTATTGGCTGCACAAAAAACTCGTCTCCACCGACTTTAAATGCGCCGCCGTAAAGAAAAACAAGGCCAACCTCAGATCCGGCCCCGGCACCAAACATCCCACCGTTCCCTGGTCGCCCGTGGACAAGTATTTTTCCATGAAGGTTCTTAAAATGAAAGGCCAGTGGGTTTACGTGCAGGACAGCGTGGGCGACAAAGCCTGGATTTACAAATCCCTCGTCTGGATCCAATAATAAAATGGCGGAATTACTGACCCCAGGATTGTTGTACGGCGATCGATCCAGGATCAACCTGTACCGCGTCCACTGCTTGTATCAAAAAATCGCCGATCAGGTTTCGCAAAGGATGCGCGCCGAGTTCGGGTTTGATATTCCCATCGTATCGGGAATGTGGGGCGGCTCCTACCTGATCGCGCAAAAAGACGGAACCGCTCGCACCAACGTCGTGCGCTTGTATTGCCTGAACAGCATGCCGCAAAGCGGACCTCTGGACGACGAGAAAAACCTTGAAAAATTCATGGAGGTTTATCAAGCCGCCGTCCAGCAGGCCTTCGCCCCGCATGGCGTTCGCCTGGAGGACCCGCACTGGGGAGAGAAAATCCCGTACACCAACCAAATCCGCCCCAACATCGCCCTGCAAATGTGGGACGCCAATCGACGCGCCAAATTCGTCCGCGCATTTTTTGTCTGGAACTCGGCCCCCTGGGAAGAATCGATTATTTACGATACCGTCCGGAATGTGAAGCAGATCAAGGAATACCTGAACGTCGATCATCGCCCTCTACACAAAACCGCGGACGATTACAAATTTGTTCTGCAGGACGTATTGATCATTTACTTTGCGTTGAAACCGGCGTTGACTCCGGATTTCATCGAGCATGCGGAGCCGACCATCCAGGAATTGCTCAACCATTTTGTTCCCGGCCTTCACGACCCAAATCTGATTCACGAGCTTTATTTGAAAATTTATAACGAATGCATTGTCTACGGTTTGGAAGAAGCCTTGGACGGACCTTATAAAAGCGACGGCCTGGACATTCGCCGCATCGAGGAATGGCCGGTGGAAAAGATCAACTGGGTTCCCGAGGAACTGAAATTGAAACTGGTTCCGATGATCCAGGATATTTTTAAAAGTTTTCAAACCCATCTGACAAAATAGCCGCAAGCAACCTATTGGAGAGCTATCATGACAACCTTAACCGCCCCCCAGCCCATTCCGGAAGTTCGGGAGTTTTTAAAAAAATCGCATAAATTATTGATCGACGGCCGACGCGTGGACGCCAAAAGCGGCGAAACTTTTGAAGTCTTCGATCCTTCCAGCAACTCCGTCGTCGCCCACGCGCCCAAAGGCGGGAAGGAAGACATAGACGCCGCCGTCAAAGCCGCGCGAAAGGCGTTTGAAGACGGTCCATGGAGAAAGATCACCGCCTCCGAACGCGGCAAACTGATTTGGAAACTCGCCGACCTGATTGAAAAACACACGGAAGAATTTGCCCAGTTGGAATCGCTGGACAACGGCAAACCGGTGGGCGTCGCCCGCGTTGCGGACGTGCCGCTCACCGTCGACCATTTTCGCTACTATGCGGGACTGGCCACGAAGATTCACGGCGAGACCATTCCCATCAGCGTGCCCTACGCTCCGGAAATGCAGTTTTTGGATTACACCCTGCGCGAACCCATGGGCGTTGTGGGACAAATCATTCCCTGGAACTTCCCCTTGCTCATGGCGGCTTGGAAAATGGGAGTGGCCCTGGCGGCGGGAAATTGCGTGGTTTTGAAACCGGCAGAGCAAACTCCCCTGTCTGCCCTTCGTCTGGCGGATTTATTTCAAGAGGCCGGGTTTCCCGACGGCGTGGTCAACATCGTAACGGGGTATCCCGACGCCGGTGCCGCTCTAGCCGAACACCCGGACGTCGACAAGGTCGCCTTCACCGGAAGCACGGAGGTGGGACGAAAAATCGTCCAGGCTTCTTCCGGCAACCTGAAGCGCATCACCCTGGAATTGGGCGGAAAATCTCCCAGCATCGTCTTCCCGGACGCGGATTTGGAAACCGCCGCGCTGGGCGTTTCCAACGCGATCTTCTTCAATCACGGACAATGCTGTTGCGCCGGGTCGCGATTGCTGGTGCATAAAAAAGTTTACGGCGAACTGGTGGACCGCGTGGCCGAGCAGGCCAAAAAAATCAGACTGGGACCGGGAATGCATCCTGATACAGACATGGGACCGCTGGTGTCTCTCGAACAGCAAAGCCGGGTCATGGATTATATTCAATCAGGGCGTTCGGAGGGGGCTGTGGTGACCGCTGGAGGAGAAAAGCCCGACGGCGATCTGGATTCTGGATACTATGTCGCTCCCACAGTTTTCGACAAGGTCAATACCGGGATGCGTATCGTCCAGGAGGAAATATTTGGACCGGTGGTTTGCGCCTCGCCGTTTGAAGATTTGGACGACGTGATCGCCCAGGGCAACGACAATCCCTACGGCCTGGCCGCCAGCGTATGGACGCGGGATATCAATAAAGCCCATAAGACTGCGGCGGGCTTAAAGGCGGGAACCGTCTGGGTCAATTGCCACAATATTTTCGACGCGGCGGCGCCGTTTGGCGGCTACAAACAAAGCGGGTATGGCAGGGAGATGGGCGTCCACGCCCTGGAAATGTACACCCAGGTGAAAAACGTGATCGTCCAGTTGGATTGAGCGTCTATTGTCCGGTCGCCGGCGTTGAAACAACGGGCTGAGGATTTTTTGGAAGGTACAATTTAAAACGACTGCCCACTCCCAACTGGCTTTCCACCTCGATCCGGCCTTTGTGCGCCTCGACAATGTACTTGCAAATACTGAGTCCCAGGCCGCTACCCCGCTCGGTTCGCGTCCGGGCTTTATCCACGCGAAAAAATCGTTCGAAAATCATCGGCAGGTCGTTTTCCGGAATGCCAATACCATTATCCTGAACGGTTAACAAAGCCTCGTCGCCCTTTCCCTGGAGAGAAATTTTTAACTCCCCTCCGGTGGGAGTGTATTTGATCCCATTGTGCAACAAGTTCCAAACCATCTGCCGAAGGCGATGCGGGTCGCCAAAAATTTCTATCGGCTCGAGATAGGCGATGGTGATTTTAATTTCCTTTTCCTGCGCCAGAACCTCTGCGTGTTTGCAAATCTCCTCGATCATCGCCGCCAGATTGACCTGGATAAAATCCAGTTTGATTTCTCCCTCGTCGGATTGAGACAAAAAGAAAAGATCCTCTATAATTTTGGACATGTAGTTGACTTCTTCCAGGTTGCTACACAGGGTTTCCTGATAATCCTCCGGAGCGCGTTTTTTACTGAGAACCAGTTCGCTTTGTCCCTTCAACACCGTTAACGGGGTGCGCAACTCGTGCGAGGCGTCGCTACTGAACTGCCGCATGAGGGAAAACGATTTTTCCAACCGATCCATCATTTCATTGAAGGTCTCGGCCAGTCGGCCCACTTCGTCCTGCGCTTTTGGTTGCAAAATGCGCTGGCTCAAATCCGCTCCTTTGGCTATTTTCCTGGCGGTCTGGGTGATTTTGTCTACCGGCTTCAAAGCCCGCCCGGCCATGAAACGGCCTATCAAGGTGGTCAAAAACAAAACTACGGGGACGGCGGCGAGAAGAAAATTACGCAGGTTTTTAAGCGTGTCGCGAACGCCCTCCAGGGACGTCCCCACCTGAACGAGGTTGACCAACTGTTTATTGCGCAAAAGGGGCATGGTGATAATCCGGATCGGATGATTTTCCGCAACGACAAAAGTTTCGTAAGCCTCTTCGCCGTTCAAGGCTTTGGCATAGGCCTTCTGGGTCATGGGAAACTGGGAGGCGTCGATATTTCTCGAGCGCGAACCGACATTGCCCGACTCGTCGTATATCCGGTAAAACTTGTTGATGTTGCCGTAACCCAGGAATTGCTCGAAAAAATATTCGAGGCCCGGTAAGGGGGACGCAGAATATTTGATCAAAACGGTTTTGGCAACGACGCTGGCGGAGACTTTCAGGGAGTTGTCGATACTCTCGTAGAGCCTTTTGGAAAGGAAATAATAAAGCAGGACGCTGAATAGAATCAGGGCAATGGCCAAAACCAGACCATACCAGGCCGTCAACCTGGAACGTATGGAGCCGGAAAACATAACTACTCCCTCATAACGTAGCCCACGCCCCTCAGGGTATGCAGAAGTTTTTTCTCGTGGTTTTTATCGATTTTTTTTCGCAGATGATTTATGTACACGTCGATCACGTTGGTGAAGGTATCGAAATTGTAATCCCAAACATGCTCCGCGATCATCGTCCGGGTCAACACCTTGCCCTGGTTACGAATGAAATATTCCAGCAGGCTGTATTCTTTCCCGGTCAACTCGATTTCCTCGCTGTTGCGTTTCACCTTATGGCTGACCAGGTCCAGAGTGAGGTCGTCGATTTGAAGGACGGTTTTGGCGTCAGCTGTGCCGCGCCGCAAAAGCACGCGAATGCGAGCCAGCAATTCGGAAAAAGCAAACGGTTTGGTTAAATAATCGTCCGCCCCCTTGTTCAATCCAGCGACCTTGTCCTCGACGGAATCTTTTGCCGTCAACAACAAGACGGGAACGTCCAGCTTCTTTTCCCTCAGCCGCCTCAACACTTCCAGTCCGTCCAGTTTGGGAAGCATCAAATCCAGTATGATCAGGTCGTATTGGTTTTCCTCGCCCAGATAGAGGCCTTCCTCTCCGTCGTAAGCGGCGTCCACGGCGTAGGTTTCCTCCTCCAAACCTTTTTTGATGAAACCGGAAACCTTTTTATCGTCTTCAACAATAAGAATTCGCAATTAACTTTCCCACTTGTGTTGATCTTTATGAAGCTCGATCTCGCCTTCCAGCATTTGGATATGCTTTTCGCAATCCTTCATGATGGCGGAATATAACGCCCGGCAACTTTCGTCGTTGGCGTCGATCATGGCCTGCCTGCAAAGGGTCGAGGCTTCCCTGGACGCCTTCAGGGCCTTGATTAGATTTTCGTTAAACTTTTTAGGCATATGTCTGGGCCGAAAAATATTTATGAATAAATATCAGTCTGAAAGACTCTTACTGGAATCAGGCGATTGCGAGCAAAACAAAGGGGCGCTATTCCTTCTCGCTTTCGAGGCGCTTTTGGAATAACATTTTAACGATCCAAAAACCAAAAACAATACCAAAAAAGGGAAGCAGGTTGACCATCTCGGCCAGCCACCGACCCGCCAAACCGTATTCATTCCCCAGATTGGAAAGAATTTTGTTTCCGGATTTTTCAACGGCGTAAAAAATCAAACTGACCACCAGTCCACAGACAAAGCCGATAAAGCCGCCGAATCCGTAATAAACATATTTCATCGTTTTTTGGTTCATCGTCCTGAACAACCCATCCGGCAAACAATAACCTCTATTTTCACGGGATATATCTTAAAGGTCAAATTTAATATAATCTAATGGGCGTCTCTAAAAATTAATCCTGGCCGTGAGCGGCCCTTATGAAATAAGGGCTGGCGAATTGCCAAAATAAAAATATCCAATTATTAGAGTACCACTAAAAATATCACGACGCCGCTCGGGAAACATCCATGAGACTGAAAAATAAAACTGCCATTATCACTGGAGGAGGAACGGGGATCGGCCTGGCGTGCGCCAGACTTTTTTGCCGGGAGGGCGCGCGCGTTGCGTTGTTTGGAAGAAGAAGCGACCGGCTGGAACAGGCCGTCGACGAGCTGGGCGAATCTGCCCTCGCGGTCGCAGGAGATATTTCCAGGGAAAAGGATATCGACCGCCTGGTCGGCCAAACGCTGGAAACCTGGGGCCGCGCCGACGTCCTGGTGAACAACGCCGGAACCTACGGCGGTTCTCCGGTCCATGAAACCCGCGACGAGGATTGGGATCGGATCATGAACGTCAATATGAACAGCGTCTTTAAATTGACCCGGCGGGTTCTCCCCGTCATGGTGGAGCAAAACTCCGGGAGCATTGTTCATATCAGTTCGATATTGGGCCTGGTCGCCGCGCCGGAGACCTCCGCCTACAGCGCCTCCAAGGCCGCTCTCATTCAGTTTTCCCGTTGCGTGGCGGCGGAATACGGAGGCCGGGGAATTCGCTCCAACACCGTTTGCCCCGGACTGATCGAAACGGAGATGACCGCCGACCTGATGGCCGACGAGGCTTTGATGCGGGAATGGAGCAAAAATTATCCCATTGGCCGGTTCGGGGTTCCCGAGGACGTGGCAGGCTGTTGTTTATTTCTAGCCAGCGACGAAGCCTCGTTCATCACCGGAGCCACGGTTCCCGTTGACGGAGGTTATACCGCCTTATAGTGGGGCTTGACGGCATACCCCGCAAATAATAAAATAACGTCATACACAGCCTCGCAAATCGACGCAGGTCCGCCGCAAACGCATTAACTCATTAACTCGTTAACTCGTTACCTGCCTGAAAAGTTGACACAAGGAATCCGCTCTTGAAATACGAAACGGTTATCGGTCTGGAAGTTCATTGCCAGCTCAAAACCAAAACTAAAATTTTTTGCTCCTGCTCCACCGAGTTTGGCAAAAATCCCAACGAAAATACCTGCCCCATTTGCCTGGGCATGCCGGGGGTTTTGCCGGTCCTCAACAGGCAGGTGGTGAATTTCGCCGTTCGGGCCGGGTTGGCGACCCACTGCCGAATCGAACCGATGAACCAGTTTGCAAGAAAAAATTATTTTTATCCCGACCTGCCCAAGGGATACCAGGTTTCCCAGTTCGATCATCCGCTGGCCACCGGCGGTTATGTGAATATCCTGATCGACGGCGAAAAGAAAAAAATCAATTTGACCCGGATTCACATGGAGGAAGACGCCGGGAAACTGGTTCACGGCGAAAACATGGGGAATCCGGAAAGCAGTTACGTGGATTTCAACCGGACGGGCGTGCCTTTGATTGAAATCGTCAGCGAGCCGGACCTGCGCTCCTCTGAAGAGGCCCGGGCTTATATGGTGGAGTTGAAATCCATTCTGGAATACGCCGACGTCAGCGATTGCAATATGGAACAGGGAAGTTTGCGTTGCGACGCCAACGTCTCCCTGAGACCCTTTGGTCAGGAGGAATTTGGAACCCGCACCGAACTCAAAAATATCAATTCGTTTAAATTTGTGCAAAAAGCCATCGACTACGAAGTGGAACGGCAGACGAGTCTGCTCGAGCAGGGCGACAAGGTGATTCTGGAGACGCGCTTGTACGACTCCAACCGCGGCGTCACCTATTCCATGCGCAGTAAAGAAGAGGCGCATGATTATCGTTATTTTCCGGAGCCGGACCTGGTTCCCATAGTTTTGGACGAGGCCTGCGTGGAGGAAATAGCAAAAACCCTTCCCGAACTACCGGAACCCAAAAGAGAACGCTTCACTGCGGAATACGGCATCCCCGCTTACGACGCACAGGTGCTCACCGCTACCCGGCCCCTTGCGGACTTCTATGAAGAGACCGTGAAACTCCATAATCATCCCAAGGCGGTCAGCAACTGGATGATGGGAGATTTATTGCGGGAACTGAAAAACGACGACCAGGAAATCCAAGATTGTAAACTGACTCCACAGCGTCTGGCCGGCATGCTGGATTTGATCGAAGCGGGAACGATCAACGGGAAAATCGCCAAAACCGTTTTTGAAGAAATGTACAACACCGGGGCCGAACCCGAGACCGTCGTTAAAGAAAAAGGCCTCGGCCAAATTGCAGACGAGGCTTCCATTGAAAAACTGGTCGACCAGATTTTGGAAGACAATCCTCAACAAACCGCGGACTACCGCAACGGCAAGGAAAAATTGATGGGATATTTCGTGGGGCAATTGATGAAGGCCAGCAAGGGCCAGGCCAATCCCGCCCTGGCAAACAAATTATTGAAACAAAAACTTGGAAGTGGGTCGTGATGAATTTCATTAAACAACACCGAATCTTTAAATTCTCTTTGGGGTGGATCGGAAGAGTTCTGCTTTTTGGGGCGGTTATTTTTAGTCCGGCGTTTGCCGCCGCAGAAAACCTTGCCTCTACGGAAAAACAGGTTTGGTCGGAGGACAAACGATTCATGGACAACGGAGACGGAACGATCACGGATACCCAAACGGGTTTGATGTGGATGCGGCAAGACGCTTACCAACATACCGGGCATTGGCTGAACTGGATGGAGGCTTTTAAATATGTGGAGGAATTAAACGCCCAGGGATTCGCCAATTACCGGGACTGGTACGTTCCCACAAAAAAAGAATTGCAAACGCTTTTCGAGGAAAATAAAAATAACGGTTCCCAGGTCGGGAGCGAAATGAAAATCCACATGGACCCCATTTTTGCCACGGACGGATCAGGTTCCCATTGGGCGGTGGAAACCAACGGAGCGCGTAATGCGTTTGGAGTCGTTCTCAACGACGGCCAATCGTTTTCCGCCTTTAAAAAATCCCGCTCCCGTAAATCCGTTCGCGCGGTTCGACCCGTCGGACCAAAAATCCCCTGAATTTAAACATTTATTATGGATGATGTATGAAAAAATTATTTAGCGTATTTGTTTGTGTATTTCTTTTAATCCCGGCGGTTCCCTCCATTTGCCTGGCAACCTTCCCCGGCGAGACCTTGATTTTATGGGCCTACGATTTGGAAAAAGAAAAACTCGATCCGCAAATTTTAAAAGTTATGGAACGGGTGAAAGAAAAAAAATACGAAGACGCGCGGACCCTTCTGGAAGCCGAAATCCAGGCGGGCAGGAACGGGACCACGCCCACAATTTTATTGGGAATCCTGCTCAACGAAATGGGCGAATATAAACAGTCGATTTTGAAACTTCGGGAAGGCGCGGCGGCGCAGAGAAGACATCCGGCGTTGAATTTCGGATATTGCCAGACCTATCGCAATTTGGGGATGAGCGCCCTTTCATTGAGAGCCTGCCAGATTGCAATAGAACAACATCAAAATAGTCCGGAAGCGCATTTCGAATACGCCCAAACTCTTGCGGCCATGGGGGACATGGAAACCTCCAACCAGGAACTCGCCCGCGCCGAGGAATTGGACAAGGCTAATTCCATTTACCCCTTTGCACAAGGGATGAATTATTTTTATCTGAACCAGTTGGACTCCGCAGAAAAGGCCTTCCTTCGGGTTTTGAAAGCGAATCCTGACGATCTGAAAGCCGCGTATCAATTGAGTTACCTGTATGCGATCCAAAAGAAGACGGACCAGGCCAAAACCTACATCGACCAAATTCTGAACTCGGGGAAAAACGATCCCAACGTCGATTCGGCAAAAAACCTTCAGGACTATATCAACAAGGATGCCCTCGACCGCCTTCCCGGCAAAACCGTTCCGGATGAATATCATTTGAAACGTTCCCAGGGAATGTACCGGGCCGGAAAATACGGATTGTCGCTGATGGAAATTGAAACCGCGTCGAAATTAAAACCGGACGATTTGAAAATCGGGGAAATCCTTGTGGGAATGTACAGCATCCTTTTCCGTCTGCCGGAAACCGAAACCGCCGTTCGCGTTTTGATCGGCAATCCAAAAGCCGGGGCGGCTCTAAAGGCGCGGAGCTACCAGGAGTTGGGAGACCTCATGCTCCTTCAAGGACGGCTCAAGGACGCTCGCAAGTTCTATGAACAATCCAAGACGCAGGGCGATCCCAACCAACTATCGGAAATCTCTCTGAAGGAGTTTCCAAAAGAAGACTCGGACGCCCTATATAAAATCGACCCGAACGACGTTTACATCCAACCCGAGGAATCGCTCAATCACAAAGGAGAAATTTTCGCCTTTTACGGAATGCACGAAAGGGCCATCGCCGTTTACTCAATGGTTTTGCAGATGAACCCCAAGAGCCTGACGAGTAAGTTGAACATGGCGACTTCCTTTTATCATCAAGCCAAATACAACCAGGCCATCGGGCTTCTGGAAAAAATCCTGCTTTCCCAATCCAAGCACAAATACATACTGGCTCATCGCTTGCTTCTGGCGCAAGCCTATGTGAAAAAAGGAAAATTCAAGCCGGGAATAAAACACCTTGCTCAGGCGGTCCAATCAAACCCGAACGTAAAGGCCGCCATCAAAAAGAATCCCGTTTTTGAGGTTCTGAACGACGAACCCGATTACCAAAAATTATTTCAATAAGGATGGTTATGCTGAAGGAAGGAAAAAAAGCGCCGGATTTCACGGCTCTGGATCAAAACGGATCGAAGGTAAAACTAAGCTCGTTTAAAGGCAAAAAAAACGTCGTCCTGTATTTTTATCCCAAAGACATGACCCCGGGATGCACCACCGAAGCCTGCGATTTTCGCGATCATTTCCCACGTTTCAAAAATACGGAGATTTTGGGGGTGAGCGTCGACCCCGTCGAGCGCCATCAAAAATTCATAGACAAACACGACCTGCCCTTCACGCTCCTGAGCGATCCGGACAAAAAACTGGTCGAGAAATACGGCGTCTGGCAGGAAAAAAAATTATACGGAAAAACCTTTATGGGAATCGTGCGATCCACCTTCATCGTCGATAAAAAAGGCGTTCTCAGAAAAATTTATCCCAAGGTCAAGGTCAAAGGACACGTGGAAGAGGTTTTGGAATTCCTGAAAGAGCTTAAGGATTAAAGCCCGCCGGCCAGGGCGACGGGGTTGGGCGTTTTGTCCCTTTTACCCGAAGCCATCCAGCGCTCAATCTCGGCAACGGTTTTGGGAATGCTTTTCGATAGATTCCGGCAGGATTTATCCGTGATCAACAAATTGTCCTCGATGCGAATCCCAATTTCCTGATCGTAAACTTTCCCCTTATATTTCCAACGAAATTCCCCATACAATCCCGGTTCGTTACTGATCATCCATCCCGGTTGCATCAACGCGTCGGCGTAATTCCGAAATGGGTCGCCGTCGTGTTCCTGTTCGCCCATCAGGTGGCTCACCCCGTGCGGCTTATTTTTGTATTTCAATTTGCAGATCCCCCCTGCGGCTTTAAACTCATGTTTCAAACCGTGATTGACGCAGTCCCAGCAAATCTCGTTTAACTTGTTAATAGTCTCCCCGGCTTTCGCGGCGCTTTCGACCTCCAACTGCGCCTTCAACACAATTTCATACAAAACTTTTTGCATGGGATTGAACTTACCGGACGCGGGAACGGTGCGGGTGATATCGGCATGCATCGTCATCCAGCGCACGCCAAAATCCATCAACATCAACTCGTCCCGGCCGATATCGTCGTCGTCTTTCATATAATGCAAAACCGCCGCGTTGGGACCCGACGCGATGATGCTCGGGTAGCTGAGGCCATAGGGCGAATGCATCAACATATTGCCCTCGATAAAACTTTTCGTCTGCGCTTCGTTTTTAAAATGATGGAAATGCCTCAGAGTGGCCTTGAAGGACCGCCCGGTGATCTCGTTGGCCTTGAGCGCGTTGGCGGCGTCGTATGAATCCAAAGGCAAGCGAAGATCAAAATGCGTTTTCATGATATTGACCAGCGCCCCGCGTGGAGCGTTCCGTTTGCGCAACAATCCCGACAAACGTTTTCGAAAACTCCAGTTATGGTCTCCGGTGATCCGCGTTTTCTTTCCATTGCGAATTCCCTCCAACCAGAACGCGCCGACTTTTTTGTTTCTCTGCCGGGAAAACCTTTCCTGAAAAACCTTATCGAAATCCGCAATATCGCGAACGTCTCGCAAGCCCGTCACTCGTTTGGTTTCCTGAATGCTTTTAGGACTTCCCGCGCCAAATCGCACGCCGTCCCAAAACTCTTTTACCGGATCCTTTTGAGGGACAAATAAAATTTCGTCTGACTGTCTGGAATGCGGGTCCAGCAACAAAAGCGCTTGATTCTGATTCACGCCGGTAAGATACATGACGGCGGGTTCCTGATAGGTGGGAGAATAGGCGTACGACCAAATCGTCTCCCCGCCCGGACCGTAGGGGACCCCGGTCAGGACGATCAAATGTCCGACTTCATCCATCAATTTTTTCCGCCGGTCGCGATACCTTTGGCGAGCGTTTTTACCCGCTCCTCCGTCGCGAAAAATCCCGGAATATTTCTTTTTAACGACCGCTCCCATAATTCCTCTTTAAAAGCGCGATTGGACCGCTTCTCATATTAGGCTAAAATGAATTCTGCTATTAATTAAAACCCGGATAACATTTATGTGCGGACGTTACACCCTGACCCAATCGATAAAAAAGGTCGCGGCCCATTTTTCCTGTCAAAAGATTAATTTGCAATTTACGCCTCGCTACAACATCGCCCCCGGTCAGGTATTGCCCGTTGTCTTGTCGGTTCAAGGTCAAGTCGAGCTTCAAAGTTCTCGCTGGGGACTCGTCCCGCGCTGGGCGGCGGCAAAAAAAACCTTCACGCCGTTGATCAACGCCCGCGCCGAGACCGTTCACGAAAAATCCAGCTTCAAGGATTCATTCCAAACCAGGCGTTGCCTGATTCCAGCCGACGGTTTCATTGAATGGAAAAAACAGGAAACCGGAAAAACGCCCCATTACATTTCCATGAAAAACCAAGCCCTGTTTGCCTTCGCCGGTTTGTGGACTCCGACCGAAGACGAACCCCTGTGCTCCTACGCCATCGTCACGACAGAAGCCAATTCCAAATTGCAAACCATCCATCACCGCATGCCGGTCATTCTGCCGCAAAAAGCCTGCGAGGATTGGTTGAATCCCTCCGCCTCGTTGGAAGATTTACAAAAATTATTGGTCTCGGTTCCTTCGGAGCAAATGGAAACCCGCCCTCTTTCTTCCATGATCAATTCGGCAAAAAACGACGCCCCGGAATGTTTGTCTCCAGCGCCGGAATCGCCCGCCGACTGATCCTCCGATCATTTCTTTCTCAACCACGCCAACCATTCGCGTCCCCGCCTGCGCTCGGCGGAGTTCTCAGTTTTATTCAAATCCTCAACGACAAATTTCTCGGAGAAAAATTCCAGAATATTTTCTTCAGTCGTATTCCAGGGCGGGCCGCCCTCTTCCCCGGTTTCATAAAACAAGCCGACCAAAACGCCTCCGGTTTTTAAAATTCGATGCGCGGTTTGAACATAACGAGTCCGGTCGGACGTATCGATAGCGCAAAAAAAAGTCTGCTCAAACATCCAGTCGTATGAGCCGTCGTGCGAGGAGTCCAGATCAAAAAAACTTTGCCCGAGCAAACGGGCGGTCAGGTTTTTCTCTTTGAGATTTTTCTCCGCCAACTCCAGCGCGGCGGGAACGTAATCCACCGCAACGACGTCAAACCGGCGTTCCGCCAGGAACGTCGCTTCGTGGCCCTGACCACAGCCGGGAATCAAAACCTTTCCGGGCTTCAACTTGCCTTCATCCCACAAACGAACCAGAGGCGGAGACGCCTCGCCGATATCCCAGGTCAAATCGCTTTCCTTATAATGGCGCGCCCAGTCTTCCAATTTGTAGCCGTTCCTGATTTTTGTCGAGTCGTCCATGGAGTAAAATTTTTTAGAGGAACTATCGAGCCGGTTTTTTATCCGACCAGTTGATGAACGATGGAAGCTCCCGCCAACCAGGTGCCGACCATGGAACCCAGATTCGCAAAGAAGAATACCAGGAACACGCGCACGACGCCGTTCTTCCACCACATTTTCCAATGAGTCAAATCGTCGCGCAGGGTTTCAAAATCGCCCACGCGGGGCTTTCGCAAATAGGACTCCACCAGACCCACAACGATCCCGGCGCTGATGGTCGGGTTGAGCGATGTGATGGGCGCGGCGATGAACGCGGTGAGAATCGATAAGGGATGGGCGAAAGCGATCGCCGCTCCCAGGGCGCTCAACGTCCCGTTTACCAGCACCCAGGTCGCGAACAGGCTCCAACCCAGTTCGGGCGACTGGCGAAACCCGACATAGAACATGGACAAGATGAACAATCCGATCCCCCAGCCAAAATACAATCCTGCCCTGCTGGGCCGGGGTTTCTCATCCATTTCCTTCATCGCGTCTTCCTGCGGGGGGGAATCAAAAGCGGCCAGCATACCGTTCAAATGCCCGGCGCCCACAAGGGCGAGAATATTTTTTGGCGGATTCTCTGAATGGGCGAGTCCCACAAGCTTCCCGGTCATGTATTGGTCCCGCTCATCGATCAAAACTTTTTTCACGTCGGGCATCATTTGACTGAATTCTTCGACCACTGAATGGAGCATGTCGCCGGTTTTAAGTTCCTCGATTTTTTCCTCGCTGATTTCCTCGCCGACAAAAATTCCCGCCACCAGGCCCGTGAACAGGCGCATCTTTTGCCAAAAGGTGATTTTATGCGTCATGCGTTGCAGGGTAACGCTGATGTTGCGGTCCACCACTTCCAGGCGAATATTTTTCTCGCTCGCCATTTCCACCGCCCGCGCCATTTCCTTCCCGGCCTCGACTCCCACTTTTTCCGCCAACCTTCGCTGGTAGGCAGAGAGAGCCATGTTTACCAGGAGCATCCCGGCCTTTCTTTCGCGAAAAACCTGAAATATATCCAGGTTCTTCCAGCCATCCTTGTTGACCATATTTTCATAGCGCGCCTGGCACAATTCCACGGCGACGCAATCGAAATCGCCGGCGGAAATTTTTTCCTCGACCATCTCGACGCTCTTTTTGGAAACATGAGCGGTTCCAACCAGCGTTATTTTGGCGCCGTTGCAATGAATGGTACGGACCAGGTTGTCGGTTTCTTTGGTATCCACGGTTCCTCGTCCTTCGTTTGGCGTCGCGATTGAAAATTCCAAAACAACTCAATGGACTCGCAAAGCCGCGGGGCGATGAGAACGAAGTTATTTGGGTTGGAGTTTTGGATGGAGGCTGAACGACCAATTTTTTCTTAGGGGTTCTCTAATGACTGAATATTTTCGCTTTTGGCAACTCGCTGGCCCTTATTTAATAAGGGCCGCTCACGGCCATGATCAATCATTAGAGGCGCCCTTTAAAAACCGGCTCAAATAATTTACCATAGATTATAACATTTTTGAGAAGGATAATTCCCCCCGACGCCATGCAAACTTTTAAGTTGATCGCTGATTTCAAACCCTCCGGAGACCAGCCCCGGGCCATTAGCGAGTTGACGGACGTCCTGCAAAAAAAGGGCGGACGTCAAACTCTGCTGGGAGTCACCGGGTCCGGCAAAACCTACACCATCGCCAACGTGGTGGAACGGATCCAGAAACCCACCCTGGTGATCGCCCACAATAAAACCCTGGCGGCGCAGTTGTACCAGGAGTTCAAGGCATTTTTTCCGGAAAACGCCGTGGGTTACTTCGTTAGTTATTACGATTATTATCAGCCGGAGGCTTACCTCCCCCACACCGACACCTACATCGAAAAGGACTCTTCCATAAACGACGAGATCGACAAAATGCGGCATGCGGCGACCCACGCGCTCTTTGAACGACGCGACGCGATCATCGTCGCCAGCGTGTCCTGCATTTACGGCCTGGGTTCCCCGGAAGCCTATCACGGCATGCTTTTATTTCTGGAGCGGGGAATGACTCTGGATCGGGACCGTGCCTTGAAGAAGCTGGTGGAGATTCAGTACAAGCGCAACGACGTGGACCTGCAACGCGGAACGTTTCGCGTGCGCGGCGACGTGGTGGAAATTTTGCCGGTGTACGAAAGGTACGAGGCCGTCCGTTTTGAGTTTTTTGGCGACCAGATCGAAAGCATCACCGCCTTCGATCCGCTGACGCGCGAAACGATTCGGGAGATCGACCGGATCGCTATTTATCCGGCGAGCCATTACGCTACGCCCAAATCGCAATTGAAAGCCGCAATCAAGGCCATCGAAGCGGAGATGAAGGAGCGCATCGCGGAGTTTCGTTCTCAAAATAAATTAATAGAAGCGCAACGCATCGAACAGCGCACGCGGTTTGATATGGAGATGATCCGGGAAATCGGGTATTGCCAGGGGGTTGAAAATTATTCCCGCCATCTGATGGGGCGCGAACCCGGAACGTCGCCTCCGACGTTGCTGGATTATTTTCCCGACGACTTTCTTATGGTCGTCGACGAAAGCCACGCCACCATTCCTCAAATGAACGGAATGTACAAAGGCGATTTTTCCAGAAAACAAAACCTGATCGAACATGGGTTCCGCCTGCCTTCCGCGTTGGACAACCGACCGCTCAAATTTGCCGAAATGGAAGAAAAAATGAAAACGGTTATTTATGTTTCCGCCACCCCGGCGGAATACGAAATCAACCTGTCCAACGGCGACGTGTCGGAGTTGATCGTTCGCCCCACCGGCTTGATCGACCCGGAAATCACCGTGAAACCCATCGCCGGGCAGGTGGACGATTTATATCATCAGATACTCGATGGAAAGGAAAGAAACGAACGCACCCTGGTGACGACCCTGACCAAGAGGTTTTCCGAAGACCTGACGGAGCATTACCAGGAAATGGGGCTTCGGGTAAAATACCTTCACTCGGACATTGAAACTCTGGAGCGCATTCAGATCATACGCGAATTGCGCCTGGGAGAATTCGACGCCTTGATTGGAATCAATTTATTGCGCGAAGGGCTGGACATTCCGGAAGTGTCGCTGGTGGCCATCCTCGATGCGGACAAGGAAGGTTTCCTGAGATCCACCACTTCGTTGATTCAAACGTCTGGGCGCGCCGCGCGCAACGCGGCCGGGAAAGTAATCATGTACGCCGACCGGATCACGAAATCCATGCAGGGGGCGATCGACGAGACCGGGCGCCGCCGGAAAATTCAGCTCGCGTACAACAAAAAACATGGGATCGTCCCCGCCAGTATTCTCAAATCCATTTCGGACGATTCCGCGTTTCCGGACAGGAAGGCGGAGGCTCTTCAGGTGCAGGAGGAAGAGGATGTTTACGAAACACGCGGCGAATTTAAAAAAGTCATCGCCCGGATGGAATCTCAAATGTACGTCCACGCCCGAAACCTGGAATTCGAGCAGGCGGCAAAATTGCGGGATAAAATCAAAACGCTCAAGGAAAGGGATCTGGAGCTTATCGCCTGAGAAATTTATCGTTTCCTGTTTCGGCGCTCGCCAACTCTCGACTCGATAAACTGATGCAGTGAATTTCGGTTGGATTCCGATATGCCGAGGATTTTAACGCCGGTGACATACGGTTCGTTGGCGCTCTTGGGGTTGTGTCGCACGTTTTGAACCTGGCATTCCAGGCCCTCGACCGTTCCATGGATCAACGTAGCCTGCACCTTGATTTTCTTGAGTTTGGTCAACTGCTTTCCGTGGCTCAACAGCAAACCCGAGGAGCTGATATCCCGGATGTTTCCATAGTCTTCTATATTGCCTTGCGGCGTTTCCAGGATGTAAGAAAATCTAAAGTTGGTTTTGAACCGACTGTATTTTCTCAGTTTATGAATTTCCACGTTCTTTGGAAATTCGATAACCATCAAAAGCACCACGTTGGGATAGATGACGATCACACTGGACTTAAATTCTATATATTCGCCGTCGCGCACAAAGCTGACGATGATCCCGGTTTGCGGTATCACGCGGTAAGGTTCGCCGTTGACCTGGGGAGCTTCCAAAATCAGGTATTGTTTCGATCTCCACCCCAGAATCTGGAGGTTGAACTTTTCCCCCCGGATAGTCACGTTTAATTTTTGCCCCACAGAAATAGGGACGCCGTCGCTTAGCATAAATTTATATAAATAGAGTTTTAGGTTATTTTAAAATTATAATAAAAATCTTCGTTTAACTTGTCAATTCAATAGCGGGTCACGGCTATCCAGTCGCCCCTTTATCTACCTCTACGGCAGAGTCGTCGCGTGGGTATAATTTAAAATAGGTTTGGATGACTTTTTTTGCTATGGGAGCCGCAACGGCTCCGCCGTGTCCGCCGTGTTCCACGATAACGGAGACGGCAATCTCGGGTCGTTCATAGGGAGCGAACGCCACAAACCAGGCATGATCCCGGAATTTATAAGGTATCTCGTCGTCCTTGCCCTGTTCGTCGTCGGTTTTCATTCGGACCACCTGCGCGGTTCCGGTTTTCCCGGAAATTTTTATATTTTTCATGCGCGCCCTCCATCCGGTGCCGTGTTTGTCATTGACGACGCCCAGCAACGCGCGGCGAATTAACTCAAGCGAATCTTTATTTAAACCCGCCGGCGTTTCCGCCTGGGGGAGGGCTTTAACGTCGCCCTGCGCTTTAAAAGTGTCCGCGCGCTTGACCAAAACTGGTTGAATTCGCCTACCGCCGTTGGCCACCATGGAAATCATCGTCGCCTGCTGTATCGGGGTCACGGTGTTAAACCCCTGCCCAATGGAGGCGGAAATGGTTTCGCCCTTCAGCCAGGGTTGGCGCTTCGTCCGGAGTTTCCATTGAGAGGTGGGTATCAAACCCCGTTTTTCGCCCAATAACTTGACTCCGGTTTTCTTTCCCAACCCAAACATGGCGGCATAACGCGCGATCGCGTCGACGCCCAATCGGTTTCCCACATTATAAAAAAAGACGTCGCAGGATTGAACCAAAGCGTCATGAAGATTGACCCGCCCGTGACCGGCCTTTTTCCAGCACCGATAGGTTCCTCGTCCCAGTTTGAAATATCCTGGACAATTTATGGTCGTCTCCGGCACGATCAGCTTTTCCTCCAGCGCGGCATAGGCCGTCACTATCTTATAAGTCGACGCCGGCGGATATTGACCGTCGATGGCTCTGTTCTGCAACGGGTGGAACGCGTCGGTTTGCAATTTGCGCCAATTGTTTCGAGAGATTCCCGCGGCAAACAAATTCGGGTTGAAAGAAGGTTGGCCGGTCATGGCGATGATCTCGCCCGTTTGCGGATTCATGACCACCGCCGCCCCGGCGAAGGGGTCGTCGCCTTCGGCCCGCATCAGGTTCTCCAGCGTTTTTTGTATCCGCAAATCCAGCGCCAGCGTCAGGTCTCCGCCGCTTTTGGGAGGCAGTTCCCGCAATACCCGAAGCTCCCGCCCGGCAACGTCCACCTCTATTTCCTTGTATCCCTTCTCTCCCCGTAAATAAGACTCGAATATCTTTTCCAAACCGCTTTTACCCACCAGGTCTCCCTGGCTGTATCCCGATCGCGGTTTCGCCTGCAAGGTCGCTTTGGAAATTTCTCCCAGATAGCCCAGGGCGTGCGCGCTTAAATGATCGTGGACGTAATTTCTCAAGGGTTCCACAAGCAGATGGACTCCGGGCAACATCCGGCTGTTCTCCTCCACAAACGCCACTTGCTCCCGACTGATATCGGCTTTGATCAGGGCGCTGTCAAAAGATTGGATGCTTTTGATCGAAGCGAAAACCTTGCGGGAATCAATTGCAATTTTTTTGGATAAAAATTTCAGCGTTTCGGAAACATTCCGGGCGTCTTCGGGTATGAGGTACAGGTTAAACGAAGGGCGGATCCCCACCAGCGCCTCTCCGTTCCTGTCAAAAATTTTTCCGCGATACGGCGGAAGGGGGATTTTCCTGATTCGATTATTTTCGGAAAGCGTTTGAAGTTCTTCGACCTTGAGGATTTGCAAATACCAAAGGCGCATCCCCAAAATCAAAAAGCAAAAAATCGCCACGCGGGAATAAAATTTAATTTTTTTCCGAACGGACTCCGAAACGTCCGTGCGAACGTCGAATATACTCATAGAGAACGAAAGGCCGGGCGCTGAAATTTTCTTTCTATAAAATCGTTGAACCGGTCGAAAACCCAAAAGAAAAGTGGACCCAATACGGCGGTATACAAAGACGCGCCCAGAAAGGAAGGTATCAGGTTGATGGCCGCGCCTTCTTTTAAAAAGAGCATGGTCCAGACGCCGTAAAATAGCAGGCAATTAAACAGGGAGGCGAGAAATAAAAACACGCAGATCGGGATCCAGCCTTCGACCATAATTTTATTCCTGAGGGCGGAGAAATACAGGCCAACCAAACCTTTGGACAAGGAGTTGACTCCCAACAACCCGCCGGAAAGGCTGTCCTGGGCCAGTCCGGAAAGAAACCCCATGCCCACTCCCGCGTTTCCGGAAAAGCGGATACCCGCGTACATGGAAAAAATCAACACAAGATCCGGCTGAACGCCTCCCAGGGAAAACCGGTAAAGAAAGGAGGTCTGAAAAGCGAGCAATAATAATAAACTTATGAAATTTAGAAAATAAATCATTTTAAGAGGTGAGAATGAGAACCTCCTCCAGGCGGGAAAGATCGACCTCCGGCGCAACGTCGATTTCCTGAAAAAGCCCCTGCTGTTTCTTTTTAACCCGCGTCACCGTTCCCAACAATAAACCCTTGGGAAACACTCCTCCCATTCCTGAGGAAAGAACCTTGTCGCCCTCTTTGACCTCGGCGTTTATGGGAACGTATTTCATTTTACACCGGTTGTCTCCGGTTCCAACCACCACGCCGGGACTGCGCGTATCCCGGATCAAGGCGTCGACGGCGCTGCGGCTGTCCGTAATCAACAAAACTTTGGACGTGTTCCCCGACGCCTGAATCACATGGCCCACCACGCCTTCTTTTAAAACCACCGCCAGGTTCTCCCGCACTCCCTGATTCAATCCCTTATCGATAAAAATTGTTTTGGACCACTGGGTGGCGTCCCTGCCAATGACAGAAGCCAGCAGATAGCTTTCCTCCCGGCGCTGGCCGTAATCCAACAAACGATCCACCCGGGCGCGCAGGCGAAGTTTTTCCTGAAGATCGTTGTTTTGATTTTTCAGGTTCTGGACTTCTCCTTTGAGTTTCTTGTTTTCTTCTGCGGTATCGACCAAAAAAAGGTAGGCCTGAACGGTTCCGGTAATGGAATTGGTCGTTTGAACGATCAGGTTCTGGACGGGAGCTACCAACCAGACAAACAAGGGTTCCAGGATATCCGACCCTTTTTTGGATTTCAGGTTGATCGTGATCAGACTGAAGGAGACGAGGACGATGGCAAAGAGCGCGACAAGACGGCTTTTATTTTTGGAGCCCCGATTGGCCACGGTTCAAAGCGTCACTTTTTTCAAAAGATTTTCATCCTCAATGACTTTACCCACTCCCAATGCCACTGCGGAAAGCGGATCTTCGGCGAGGGTGATCGGAAGCCCGGTGGCTTCTCTCAGAAGGATATCCAGACCTTTAATCAAAGACCCACCTCCGGCAACCACGATTCCCTTGTCCACAATGTCTGCGGCCAACTCGGGCGGGGTCCGTTCCAGTGAAATTTTAACGGCCTCGACGATGGTGCTGAAGGTTTCCGCCAGCGCCTCGCGGACCTCCTCGTCGTTGATCACCAGGGTTTTTGGAATTCCCGCAACCAGGTCCCGTCCTTTGACTTCCATCGTGAGCGGCTTTTCCAATGGATACGCGGAACCGATTTGGATTTTCACCTCTTCGGCGGTGCGCTCGCCGATCAGCAGGTTGTATTTTCTTTTAATAAAATTGACCAGAGCCTCGTCCATTTCATCGCCGGCGATCCGGGCGGATTTGCTGTAAACGATTCCCGACATGGAAATAATCGCCACCTCGGTGGTGCCGCCGCCGATATCCACGATCATATTTCCGGTAGGCTCCTGGATCGGCAAATTGACGCCGATCGCGGCGGCCATGGGTTCCTCCACCAAATAGACCTCGCGCGCTCCGGCGTTTATTGCCGAGTCGCGAACGGCACGCTTCTCCACTTGGGTGATGCCGGACGGAACGGCGATAACCACCCTGGGCTTGACCAGGGTTTTCCGGTTATTGTGAACTTTCTGGATGAAATGACTGATCATTTTCTCGGTCACTTCAAAATGGGCGATCACGCCATCTTTCATGGGGCGAATTGCGACTATATTGCCCGGCGCCCGGCCCAACATTTGTTTGGCCTCCATCCCCACCGCCTGAACTTCTTTCGTCGTATTATTAATGGCGACCACGGAGGGTTCGCGTAGAACGATGCCCTGGTTTTTCACATAGACCAGGGTGTTGGCGGTGCCCAAATCTATCGCCAAATCGTTGGAAAACAAGTCCCAGAAAAATCCCATAAGGCCTCTCCAGAAGGCTAAATCTACGTAACTATTTGTTTTTTAAAATCATAAACTTTATAACAAGGGGTCCTACAAAAAGCAAGATAATTACCCCCGAAAAATATTCGGCATTTTTTGGCTTGTTTTAAAAGGACTTGTGATTTATTGTTTGGACCTTACCTGGCATATTTTTCATTTAATTTTACCGTCTGGAGAACGTTTCAATGCTCAATCTGGTTAGACAACACGCCGATTCCTGGCTGATCAAGGGAATTTTATGGGGCATCGTTTTTGCCTTTGTAGGAACCATTTTTTATTCCTGGGGAATGGGCGGTTCCTCTCGTCTCACGGGCGGGGTTGTTGCCACTGTAGAAGGACAAAATATCACCCAAAGCGAATACGATAAAACCTTCGACAAACTGATTGAATTTTATCGCGAACAATTTCAGTCCCGCTTCTCCGAAGATCTCATCCGTCGCCTGGATTTAAAACGCAACGCCATCGACGCCTTGATCCAGAAAAAGCTACTGATCATGGAGGCGGACAAATTAAATATTAAGGTGAGCGACAAGGAATTGACTGAAAGAATCAAAAGCCTGCCTTCATTTCAAAAAGACGGCCAATTCAGTTCCGCCTTCTACAAGAACTTCCTTAAATTCCAGAGAATGACTCCGCGGGAGTTTGAAAACAGCCAGCGCGAATCCTTGCTCCTGGATAAAATTGAACGCCTGGTTAGAGGCAGCGTGGCGGTTTCCGATTCAGAAGTTTCCAACGCTTTTCAAAGAGAAGAGGAAAAAATCAAAATCGACTACGTCGTGTTTCTCGAGGATCACTTTAAAGACGGCGCCGAGCCGACGAAAAAGGAACTTGAGGAATATTACGAAAAAAACAAAAAGCAATACGAGGTTGCCGAGCAAATTAACGTGCAATACGTAAAGATAAACGCAAAGGATTTTGAGTCGGGAGTGGAACCGCAGGAAGATGAAATCAAGGAATATTACAATCTGCGGCAATCGCAATTTGAAATGAAAAAACGGTTCAAGGCGCACCACATCCTTTACCAGATCGATTCTCCGGCGCCGGACCCGGAAGCTACGGATAAGGAAAGGGAAGCAAAAGCCAAGGAAGCCGAGGAAGCCGCCAGGTTAAAAGCGCGGGAAGGTTTGAAAAAAATCAAATCCGGAAATATCTCGTTCGAGGATTTGGCCAAGGAGGCTTCGGACGATACATCCTCGGGCGCCCAGGGCGGCGATCTGGGGCAATTTTCAAAAGGGACCATGGTCCCCGAATTTGAAGCGGCTTTGGAAAAACTCAAACCCGGCAAGATCGGCGATTTAGTAAAAACTCCGTTTGGAATCCATATCCTGCGTCTGGACGAGGTGAAAGAGGCGCGCCTGAAACCCCTGTCAGAGGTCGAGAAAGAAGTCGTCCAGTCCCTCAAGGAAACCAAATCCAAACAGAAAATGCGCCGCATGGCAAAACGCATTTATAAATCCGCCTCAACAAATCAAAACCTCGAGGGCGCCGCAAAAGAGGAAAACCTGGAAATCAAGACGACTGGATTTTTCTCGGACGATCAAAGAAACATCGAAGATATTGGAATCGCTCCCAAGTTTTACGACTCAGCTTTTTCGTTGCCAGAAAACAAGGTGAGCGCTCCCATTCACACCGAGAGCGTTTCTTTCGTTCTTAAGTTGATCGGTCGAAATAAATCCTACGTCCCCGAACTGTCGGACGTAATTAAAGACGCGACCCAGGGCCTCCGCCAAGACAAAAACAAAGCGTTCACAAAAAATAAATTTGCGGAGCTGGAAAAATCGTTTCTGGAGAAAAAGGATTTGGAAAAAATCGGCAAGGACCACGGTCTCGAACTAAAACACACGGTCTATTTCAATAGGGACGATTCCATCCCAGGGGTGGGCAACCTGAAAGAGCTAAAGGAAAAGACGTTTCCGTTAGCGAAAGACGGTGTGGGAGGCGTTTTCGTGAGAAACAGATATTATTTCTTTCAGTTAAAGGATCGGTTGAGTCCTAAAGAACCGACGGAAACCCAGAAAAAAGAAATTTACTCCCGTTTAAAAAATCAAAAAGGCCAGACCTTTTTCCTGGACTGGACCAAAAACATTCAGGATCGGGCCAATGTCAAAATAGACAAAACCCTCCTTTGACAATTTTCCTTATCAACTTTTCTCATACAGGCGGTTGATTTCCAAAATCCGATCCGTCAGGGTTTCTATGTCGGAGGCGATCACCCGGACCATCTCTTCCTTTCCCATCCCGCCCAGATCGTAAATAATATCGGGCACGTATCCGGCTTTGCGGATGGCGTTAGCCGTGCCCCACTCCAAAGTCGACCCTTCTTTTTCTTTAATTTGTCTCGGCTCCGCCGCCCGATCAAACGAGCCGACGCTCAATTTCAGTTTTCGGCATATTTTCAATATTTTTTCGTCGCATTTGATATTCATCACCGCGCGCTTTTCCGGATCAAAGTTCATCGTCGTTAAAACGATGTCCGCCACGTGCCTGGAGGCGCCGAATCGCGGCGCGTCCAAAGTCACGATATCGCGACCACTTTTGATTATTCTGCCGGGAATTCCAAGAACGTCGTCCCTGTTTTGGGCGTTCTCAAGTCCCACGGCCAAGTTGGATTGCACTTCGGGGACGAGTCCGCCCACCCTGCCCGCTTTCAATTTCTCCAGGGCCAGCGATACCCTGTGAAACAAATCCCATCGGTCGGCCTCCCGGTACAGTCCGGCGAGCGGATGAACGCTCGGCGCGCCTTTCCCATCCGCCAGACTGCACTGGATTGCGTCCTGAATAAATTCCTTCGCCCGGCAAACGGCGTCGGACAATTTGTCTCCCCGCGCCAATCCACCGGCAATGGCGGCGGAAAGAACGCACCCGGTGCCATGACGGTCCCCGCCGCCAAGCCGCGCCGACTTTAAAATTTCCGCTTTTTTGCCGTCGAAGAAAAAATCGTCCGGATTTCCTTTGGCATGCCCGCCCTTGATCAATACGCTCTTAACGCCGGTTTTAAGAATTATTTTCGCGGCTTTCAAATAATCCCCTTGCGCTTGGATGCGAATACCGGACAGCATTTCCGCCTCGTATAGATTGGGAGTAACCAACACGGCAAGCGGAAGCAGGTCTTCCTTAAGCCTCTCCACCCCACCCCGGCTCAACAATCTTTTCCTCGAGGAAGAAAAAATCACGGGATCGACAACCAGGTTCTTCACTCTGGCTTTTTTCAATATCCGGGCGGCGCTCTGGACCACCGATTCATTGCCCAGCATTCCGGTCTTTACGGCGCCGGGTTTTCCGTCGGCAAACACAGCGTTCATCTGGCTCTCGACCACCTCTGTGGGCAAATCAAACGAGTCCTGAACGCCCATGGAGTTTTGCGAAGTGACCGAAGCGATAACGGATTTGCCCATAACTCTTAAGGCGGAAAATGTTTTTAAATCCGCCTGGATTCCCGCGCCGCCGCCGGAATCGGATCCGGCAATGGTCAATGCAATCGGGAGGGTTGGTTTGTTTTTAGTTTTCACTTCTTCAACCTTTATAGATATTTTTTAAACAAAAAGCCTGATTCAATCCGAAAATAAAATTGTGGTTCCCCGTGACGTCAAAGAGTCCGGAAGATACCTCCTTGATTTTTTTCAGATCGAAATAGGTCTCGTGTTCGTCCTCCACTCCTTTTGAATAAACGTCGATCAGCCATTCGGCGGAGCGTTTTGGAGTGGTTAAAATCAGTTGCCCGCCGGGTTTCAAAACCCTGGCGATTTCCTTCAACAAAACCCGGCTGTCCTTCAAGTGCTCGATCACCGCCAACAGGGTGACGACGTCGAAAAACGCGTCGGGAAAATCGAGACGGTCGGTGACTTCGTCGCCCAACAATTTATCCAGACCGTATCTCTCCTCGCAGGGGGAACGGCGCAAAAAATACCCGTCGCCGCATCCGATATCCAGATGCCGCGTCGCGGGTTCCAAGTACTTTTCGACGTTGACGGCTCGCAACCAGCGAGTCAGTCGCATCGCCACCCTGCCCAAAGTCCCACGCCCGGTGGCGTAGGTCAAAGGCTCAATGAGCGCGCCGCTTTCTCCTTCCGGGGTAATTTTTAACATCGGAGCATCATAAACAAAAGGAAACGGCAGGCAACGTTTTTTTTAGAGGGAAGGGATTTTTTTCCGTCGGTCAAAACTCGTCAGCGTCATCCTACGGTTACGGATTTTGCCAGAGACCGGGGCTTGTCCACGTCCCGCTTCAGGGACGTCGCGGTAAAATAGGCGAACAACTGGGCGATCACTAATTGCAGGAGGGGAGCGATCAAGGGGGAAACGGGAGGCAGGATCAACTCTTCGCTGAACAGGTCCTTGTTTTTTCCTCTTTCGTCAAAATGAATGCCCAGGACAAATCCCGACCGGGCGCGAATTTCCTCTATGCTGTGGAGGGTGGCCTGATACAGTTCCTTATCTTCCCTGGGCGGGACAAAGACGATGGAATAAATATCCTGATCGATCATGGCCAGGGTCCCGTGCTTTAGAAACCCCGCAGGCATTCCCTCGGCGTGAACGTAAGCCACCTCTTTCATTTTCAGGGCGGATTCCAGAGCCACCGGATAATAAACGCCTCGGCCCAAATACAGCCAATGTTTGACTTTATAATATTGGTGGGCGATGCGATGGATGAAACCGGATCTTTCGTTTAAAACCGCATGGATGATTTCCGGCAGTTCCTTGAGTTGGTCAATTTGTTTTTGAAACTCCTTTTTGCCGATCAATTTTTTTCGAAGCGCCAGCTTCAATCCGATCACCGTCAACAAAACTATCTGCGACAAGGCGGCCTTGGTGCTGATGACGCAAATTTCCGGTCCGGACCCCTGAAAAACAACCTTGTCCACCAAACGGGAAATGGAAGAACCCATCACGTTAACGATCGCGGCGGTTTTTGCGCCTTTTGATTTGGCGTATTTCAAGGCGGTCAGGGTGTCGTAGGTCTCGCCGGACTGCGACAGCGCCAGGACCATCGATCCCTTGTCTATCTTGGCCAGAGCGACGAATTCGTCCGCGCTGATCGCCGGAAGAAATTCTTCCGCCAGGTTGGAAATTATGTACTGGCCGAACTGCGCGACATAATATGTCGTCCCGACGCCCACCAGATACGTTTGATCGCTTTCAACAATTAAATCCACGATATCGTCGGTCAAACTGGCCGGGATCTCCAGAGCGTGGTTCACCGTTTGCGGCTGTTCGTGGATTTCCTTCAACATGTAATGCGGATATCCGCCTTTTTTCGAGGATTCGCTGTCCCATTCTATTTTTTGGATCGGCTTGTCGATTTCCTGGCCGGTGACCAGGCTTTTCACCGTATAACTATCGCGCGAAATAACGGCGTATTCCCCGTCGTCGATGATAATCGCATTTTTGGTGTGGTCGATGAACGCGTTGAAATCCGAACCCAAATATTTAATTTCGTCGCTGATTCCCAACATCAACGGCGACTCCCGTTTGGCGCAATATATCTGGTCCGGCTGATGCGAGGTGATGAAAGCCAGGGCAAAAGAGCCTTCCAGCGCTTCCACGGTTTTCGCCAGGGCGGCTTCCACGTTTTTGCTCTTCTTATAAAAATATTCCAGGAAATGCGGAATCACTTCCGTATCCGTTTCCGATTTAAAATGGAAACCCTCGCGGGCAAGCTTCTCCCTCAAAAAACGATAATTGGAAATGATGCCGTTGTGCACCACGGCGAACGCCCCGTCGCTGGAGGACAAAGGGTGCGTGTTTTCCCGAGTCACCTTGCCGTGCGTGGCCCAACGCGTGTGGGCGATTCCGATCCGGCTTTTGTGGCGGAGCACGTTCTCCTTGCGATAAAACTCCTCGACCCCGCCGATATTCTTTTTAAGAACCAGGCCCTTGCTGTTGACAAGCGCCACTCCGCAGGAGTCGTAACCTCGATACTCCAGGTTCCTGATGCCCTCGTACAGGGCTTGGGAAATGTCGTTTAAGCCGACGGCGCCGCTGATTCCGCACATAAGAAAATTCTATGAATTATTGCCGGTTATTGAATAACGGGCCGGAATGATTTTCCCGGGAGCGACCACCGTCCCCGGCTGAATCGTATTTCCCGCGCCGATCACCACATTATCCCCAATAAACGCTCCAAGCTTGAGCCTGCCGGTATCCAGGGCGCTTTTATTATTTTTAACGCGCACCGGCTTCCAGTCCACGTTCCGGTTCACCGTCATCACTCCGGACCCAATGTCCACGCGCTCGCCGAGTACGCTGTCGCCAATAAAAGACAGCCTGCCTATATCCGTATGGTCCAGCACCACGCAGTTTTTCATCTCAACTCCGTAACCCACCGAACAATTATTGCCCAAAGAGGTGTAGCTACGGATCAGGGAGTTGTTGCCGATATAACATCCGCTCCCAATACTGCACGGTCCTTCGAGAACAGCGCCCGCTTTTATCACCACGTCGCTTTCGATTCTCACCGTGCCGGAAATGGTCACGTTCGATTCCAGAACGGCGGACTTCGAAATGGAGCTTTCCTCCCAGGAATCCATGAGAATACGGTTGGCCGTCAAAATTTCCCAGGGATGCACAATGTCCAGCCACTCGTCCTCCCACATCGAGGCCCGCAATCCATCGGTCTCAACGATTTCCTGGATCGCCTTCTCCATGGAAAGTTTGTTCTTTTCCAGGAGATCGAAAAAAGTGTAGGGCAAAATATAGACGCCCGACAAAACGTAGTTCCCCATTTCGTCGCCCTTGGGTTTCTCTACGATTTTCGTGATGCTCATTTGCGCGTTTAAAAATACGTTGCCAAACATGGAGTTGGCCGGCGGCAGGCAAATGGACGCCACTCCGCATTTAAAAAAATGGAAGGATTGCTGGATTTTACTGAAGATGTTGGAGGCGGCGACGGTGTCCCCGTAAATCAAAAGAAAATATTCGCCGGGAGAAATCTTGCTCTTGACCTGCACGAGGGCGTTGCCGATTCCCGAACTTCTTGCCTGCTCGACATACTGCAGGTTGAGTCCGTTGCTCGCGCTTTCGTTGACCCGTTGGATCAGCTTTTCCTTTTGGTGGCCCACCACCACAAATACGTCGTTGATTCCGGAGTTTTTAAGCTGGGACAAAATGGAATCGAACAAATATTTTCCGGCCACCCGCATCATCGGAAGCGGACGCGTCATGGAAAAAGGAGCCAGGTTGGTTCCTTTCCCGGCGGCAAGAATTACGGCTTTCATCTATTCATTTCCTGGAAAGATTTGCGGAGACACAGATTAGAGCGTAGAAGCGTTTTTAAGAAAAATCTGTTCGGCGCGTTGCAGGTCGCCTTCGGTATTGACGCCCAATATCTCTTCTGAATCCCTGGTGATGATGGATTGTACCCTGTTTTGTCTGTCCGCGAGATATCCAATGGTATCGGTGAGGTAATACTCCCTTTGCTCGTTGTCGCAACCGACCTCTCTTAAGGCATTGAAAAGAGATTCCTTATCAAAACAATAAACGCCGGCGTTGTATTCGTCAACGGTTTTTTCCTCGGGCGAGCAATCCTTGGCCTCGACAATTTTTGATACATTGCCCTCCCCGTCCTGAAACACCCTGCCGAAGTCCCGGACCTCTGGAGTCTTCAACACCAGAAGCGTGCATTGAGCCTGCGTCTGTTCATGGCGTTCCAACAATTTTCGCAAAGTCTGTGTTTTTATCAACGGCATGTCGGCGCATAAAATTAGAACGGCCCCGGAAAAATCCCCGAGCGCCTGTTCGGCTTGCATGACAGCGTGACCCGTTCCCAATTGCTCCGTCTGCTCCGCAAACTCTACCGGCTCCCCGCCAAAACGGGATTTAACCGCCTCGGACTGATAGCCCACCACCACAATGGTCCTTAGGGGCTTGATAGGATTCACCGCTTTAAGCACATGCGCCAACAACGGCTGTCCGGAAAACGGTTGCAACGCCTTGGCAAGGGAAGATTTCATCCGCGTTCCCTTGCCGGCGGCTAAAATGATAACTGCGGGAGCTTTGAGGTCCATGGAAAATCCGGTTCCGAGGTTCACTTGCGCCAGACCGCCGAGTCTCAACTTGATATTGAAACGTCCGGTCAAGGCAGGCGGACTATAACAAACCAAATATTTCGGGTCAAGAATGCCGGCTCCCGCTCCTGCCGATCTCCGAGAATCAAGTTGATTCCTCTCCATCCCCTGGCATATTATTAGGGCGTGTATAAAAATTCTTCGTGGCCGCGAGCGGCCCTTATGAAATAAGGGTCTGCGAGTTGCCTGGAGTCAAATAATCGAATTACCATAGATCCTCTTAAAAATTATGACGACTCAAACCAAATCACTTAAAGTCGCCTTCGCAACGTTGGGTTGCCGGACCAACCAGCACGACACCGCCGAAATGCAGACCCTGCTGGAACAAGAGGGTTTCTCAATCGTAAACTCCAAAGACTGCGCGGACGTTTACGTCGTCAACACCTGCACCGTCACCTCCAGAAGCGATTACAGCTCGCGCCTCGCCGTAAAAAAATCCCTCGCCATCAACGAAAACGCCCTGGTGGTGTTCACCGGATGCTACGCGCAGATGAATCCGGAAGAAGCGCTGGCATTGCCCGGCACAGACGTCCTTTTGGGAAACGCCAACAAACTCGAAATCGCAACCGTCATCAAAAAGAAACTCGAAGATCCCAACGGATGGAACAAATCCGACCCGGCGGAATCCTTCATGTCCGATATTTACGACGAGGAGCGGGAGTTCGCCACGCTTCCCGTTTCCGGTTTCCAGGGAAAATCCAAAGCCTTTATAAAAGTACAAACCGGGTGCGATGAAAAATGCTCCTTCTGCACCGTCGTTCTGGCCCGAGGCCGTTCGATCAGCGATACGCGACAAAACATTCTCAACAACGTCATGAAATCCATAGCCGACGGTTACAAGGAAATCACCCTCACTGGTATCAACCTGGGAACCTACGGGATGGAAAAAAAAGAGCCGGAAACCTTTTCCGGACTGGTTGAAGAAATCCTCGGTCTGGAAGGAGATTTCCGCGTCCGTATCAGCTCCATCAATCCCATGGAAATCGACGACCGGCTATTGAACCTGATGGCCGAACGCGACAACCTTTGCCCCCACCTGCACATTCCCCTGCAAAGCGGGGACGACGAGGTACTCCACCGGATGCGCCGCAATTACAATTCCCGTCAGTACCGGGAAGTGGTTTTACGAGCGTTGGAAAAAATTCCCGATCTCGGACTGGGCGCAGACGTGATTGTCGGTTTCCCCGGAGAGACGGACGCCATGTTTGAAAATACCCGAAGAGTGATCGAGGAGCTTCCCTTTTCCTATCTGCACGCTTTTTCATATTCCCCCCGACCAAAAACCGAGTCGGGACATTTCAAGGACAACATTCAAAATAATGTAAAAAAAGCTCGCAATAAAATTCTGACCGACCTGGCGAAAAGTAAATCCTCCGCCCTGCGCTCCCGCTTGCTGGGGCGAACCGTCCGGGTTTTGGTGGAAAGCCAGAGAGACGCGGCGACGGGACTCCTCAAGGGCCACTCGGAACATTTTATTCCCGTTCAGTTGGAGGGGAGCGACCAATTGATGAACCAGATTGTTCCCGTCGTCATAACGGAAACCTCCGCCGACCGGGCGACCGGATGCGTCCAATCATAACCCTGACGACGGACTTTGGCCTGGACGATCCGTTTGTCGGGATCATGAAAGGCGTGATTTTGAAGATCGCCCCGGAAGCGCGTCTGATCGATATCACTCACAACATTGAACCGCAAAATATCGCGCAGGCGGCCCTGGTATTGGAATCGTCTTATTCCTATTTTCCGCAGGGCACAGTGCACATGCTGGTGGTCGACCCCGGAGTGGGGGGAAACCGCAGGCCTCTCGCCGTCAACAGCCGGGGGCATTATTTCGTCGCCCCGGACAACGGAATCCTTTCTCCCGTTTTGGACAAAGAGGCGCAATGCTTCGAGTTGACGGAGAAAAAGTTTTTTCTGGAATCGATTTCCAACACATTTCACGGGCGCGACGTATTCGCTCCCTCGGCGGCCTGGATCGCGCAAGGGAAAGACCTCTCCGACCTGGGGGGAAAAATCAGCGATCCACAAACCCTGGACGTCCCGCAACCAATTATTGAAGGGAAAACCATTCGCGGACAAATTATTTATATCGACCGGTTCGGAAACCTGACGACCAACATCGGAGTCGATTTACTTCAAAAACATTTGGGTCCGAACCAAAAGCCGGTCGTCCATATTGGCGGAAAAAAAATCACCGGACTTTGCGCCTCCTATTCGGAAAATTCGGAAAATTCGGAAAATTCCGAAGCGCCGGAAGGGCAAGCCTCTGCGCTGGTCAACAGTTGGAACCGGCTGGAAATATTTATTCGGGAAGACAACGCAGCCGAAAAACTTCGACTCCGGGTGGGCGACGCCGTGAGCGTTGACGCCGATGAAAGCAAACCATGAGCGAAATCAAAATCGTCGCGCAAAACAAAAAAGCCCGGCACGAATATTTCATTCTGGAAACGGTTGAAGCCGGCATGGTCCTCAAGGGAACCGAGGTCAAGGCCATGAGAGAGGGGAAGGCGAATCTGGTAGACAGCTACGTGACCATCGCTAACGGGGAAGCCTGGTTGATGAGTTGCAATATAAATATTTACGAACCGGCCAAACAGTTCAATCACGCGCCCACGCGAACCAGAAAATTATTGCTCCATAAAAAGGAAATCGCG
>JAJDBD010000085.1 GCA_029261575.1 Nitrospinaceae bacterium
GCTGATCGACACGGCGCGAAACCTGGAAGCCATGCGTCCGGATATTCTGGTGATCCGGCATTCAAGTTCCGGGGCGCCGCACATGGTCGCCAAATTGCTGAAAAGTTCCGTTATCAACGCCGGCGACGGGTCGCATGAACACCCCAGTCAGGCGCTTCTCGATCTATTGACCATCCGTCAGCATAAAAAGGATTTGAAGGGGCTGAAAGTTGCCATCGTCGGGGATATCAGCCACAGCCGGGTCGCCCGGTCCAATATTTTCGCCATGAATACTATGGGCATGAAAGTTACCGTGGTCGGTCCGCCCACCATGATTCCGGTGGAAATCGAAAAACTGGGCGTGTCTGTCGACTACAATCTTGAACGAGCCATTCGCGACGTCGACGTTGTTCTCATGCTGAGAATACAACTGGAGCGCCAGGAACAACTGTTGTTTTCCAGCTTACGGGAATATTCCAATTTATACGGTCTGACTTCAGAGAAGCTCAAAAAAGCCCGAAGCGACATGTTGATCATCCATCCCGGACCCGTCAACCGCGGGATTGAAATTTCTCCCGACGTCATGGACGGCCCGCATTCCTTAATTCTGGATCAGGTCACCAACGGCGTGGCCGTCCGGATGGCGTTGATGTATCTTTTGCTGGGAGCCAATCTTGAAGCTAATAATTAAAAACGGCCGCGTGATCGACCCCGCCAACGGGTTGGACGGTTTGTACGACATTCTGATTGATAAGGGAAAAATCTCCGCCGTGGAAAAACGCGGCGGGTTATCCGGGGCCGAGGAAGACGCCAAAACCCTGGACGCCGACGGAAAAGTGGTTGCGCCGGGATTTGTCGACATGCACGTCCATTTTCGCGAACCGGGTCACGAGTATAAGGAGACCATCCAATCGGGATGCGAATCCGCCGCCGCAGGCGGTTTCACCACCGTCGCCGTGATGCCCAACACCGACCCGATCAACGACAATCGTTCGGTCACGGAATTGATCCTGAACGTGGCCCAGGAGAAAGGAGCCGTGAACGTTCTGGTGATCGGCGCAATCACCAAGGGCCTTGAAGGAACGAGACTGGCTGAAATGACGGACATGCGGGAAGCCGGGGCGATCGCTTTTTCCGACGACGGCAAGCCGGTGATGAACAGTGAAATAATGCGCCGCGCGTTTGAGTACAGTCGCCTCTTCGATTTGCCTTTGATCCAGCACAGCGAGATTCTTGAACTCACCTCCGGCGGTTGCATGAACGAAGGGTCCGTTTCCACCGAACTGGGTTTGAAGGGAATGCCGACCGAGGCGGAAGATATCATGGTGTACCGGGACATTGCCTTGTTGGAGCGAACGGGCGGGCGCTTGCATGTGGCTCACATCTCCAGCGCTGGAGCGGTCGGTTTGGTCCGAATGGCAAAGTCGAAGGGACTCCCGGTCACTTGCGAGGCGGCTCCGCACCATTTCACCCTGACGGACGAGGCGGTGCGGGGGTTTGATACCAACACCAAGATGAGTCCTCCCCTGCGCGCATTGAAAGACGTTCAAGCTATTAAGGAAGGTTTGAAAGACTCGACAATAGATATTATCGCCACGGACCACGCGCCGCACAACGTGATGGACAAGGAGGTGGAATACGACCATGCCTGCTTTGGCATTATCGGCCTGGAAACCGCCCTGCCCTTGACCCTTCGATTGGTGGACGACAAGACAATGACCCTTTATCAGGCGGTGGAAAAACTCACCTCCCGGCCCGCGGAAATTTTCAATCTCGATTGCGGTTCCTTGAGCGTTGGAAAAAGCGCGGACGCGGTTATTTTTGATCCCGAAGCGGAGTATGTGTTTGATAAATCCCATATCAAATCAAAAAGTAAAAACTCTCCTTTCCTGGGCTGGAAAATGAAAGGCAAAATTTTGCATACGCTGGTTCGAGGCAAGACCGTGTTCAAGGCGGAGGCCTGAAATGAAAGCGACTTTGGCTCTGGCCGACGGAAGGATTTTTCACGGGGAATCTTTTGGCGCTCACCTCCAGGCGACCGGCGAAGTGGTGTTCAATACCAGCATGTGCGGATATCAGGAGGTGATCACCGACCCGTCCTATTGCGGACAGATGGTGGCGATGACCTATCCTTTGATTGGAAACTATGGAATCAACCTGGAAGATTTTGAAGCCGTCCGGCCCTTTATGAGCGGACTCATTATCAAAGAACTGAGCGGGATCGCCAGTAATTGGCGGTCGAAAAAGAGCCTGGACGAATTTTTGCGCGAGTTTAATGTCGCGGGAATTCAGGGAATCGACACCCGCGCCCTCACCCGCCATATCCGGGATAAGGGCGCCCAGCAAGGAATCATTTCAACAACGGAAACCGATCCCAAAAAGCTGGTAGAACAAGCCAGAAGCCTTCCCGGTTTGGAAGGACGCGATTTGGTCCGCGAGGTCACCTGTCCCCAGCCCTACGACTGGGTCGAAGGGGAATGGGATATTGAGCGAGGTTATAATAAGTCTCCGCTGGAAAATCCGCGAGAACCGGGCAAATATTATTTTGTGGTCGCTTACGACCTGGGAATCAAATTTAACATTTTGAGGAAGCTGACCCAGGCAGGGTGTCGGGTAAAAGTCGTTCCCGCTCATACGGGATGGGAGGAAGTGTTGGCGATGAAACCGGACGGGGTGTTTTTTTCCAACGGACCCGGCGACCCCGCCGCGGTGGACTATGCCATAGAAAATGCGCGCAACCTGTTCGGCAGGGTTCCGGTTTTTGGGATTTGTCTCGGGCACCAGATCGTCAGTCTTGCCCTGGGCGCCAAAACATTCAAGCTGAAATTCGGACATCATGGAGGCAATCAACCGGTCATGGATCTGATCGGACAAAGAGTGGAAATCACCGCCCAAAATCACGGGTTTGCCGTCGATCCCGAATCCTTAAAAGGCGACGTCGAAACCGCCTCCATAAATTTAAACGACAAAACCCTGGAAGGCGTCCGGCACAAAAAATTTCCGTTGATCTCCGTTCAATACCACCCGGAAGCGTCTCCGGGACCCAACGATTCTTCCCACCTGTTCCATGAATTTGTAAAACTCATGGAAGAAAATTCTCCCAATGGACCTGTTGAACGAACTGATTAAACACGCCGCCCAGGAAAGATTTTCTGAAGACGTCGCCCAGGCGAAAAATGAATACCAGAAACAGGCGGGAGAAATTTTTGAAGACGACCTTTCCTATGAAAACCGCGCGACGGCTTTTTTGGAATGGTATTTATTCGACCATACGGTATCTGGTTTGGAAAAATCTCCTTTGCAAATTTATCTGGATGAAAACGCCAACAAATTGTCAGAAGAACGATTCGGCGCTATCAGCGCTTTTCAAAATAATATTCACGGGATATTCATTCCCAAAAAAATTCGCGAGGATCACGTTATAGCGTTGAACCTTTTTGACGAGCAGGAGTATCAGGTGGTAGAGCGCCAGGCAAAAACTCTTTTCAACAAAAAAGACGTTTTCGAAGCCCGGCTTTTGCCCTGCGGAGACAATTATTGCTTTTCAGGGTATTTTGGATTTCATCCGCCGGAGACTTTAAAGTTCATCAAAAAGGAGGCGGGTAATATTTCAAAAACCCGTAAAGAAGCCCGCAAGGAATTAGACAGAAAACAGAGCGACCTGGAAAAGCTGGAGGCGCGGTTAAAGAAAACGGAATCCAAGCGGGAAAAACTTAAAAGAAAACTGGAGACGAAAGACAAACCCAGCCTGAAAGAAAAAATGGATCAGGTGGAGTCCCTGCTGTTTGAGTTAAAGTCGGAATTTTCTGCGTTGGAAAAAAGCATCGAGGATTGGAAACATCAAAAACTTAAAATTGAGCACAACCGCGCTTGCAAGGATTTGATTTTAAAATTCTCCTACATGAATTTAAAGTGGGAGCGATCCAGAAACATAGCCCTCAACGATATCTATAAAAGCTGATGCCGCGACGAACCGATATAAAAAAAATATTATTGATAGGGTCCGGTCCCATTGTCATTGGCCAGGCTTGCGAGTTCGACTATTCCGGAACCCAGGCCTGCAAAGCGCTGATGGAGGAAGGTTACGAGGTGATACTGGTCAACAGCAATCCGGCGACCATTATGACCGATTCTGATTTTGCGACCAAAACTTACATCGAGCCGGTGACGCCTGAAATGGTGGAGTTGATAATCGCCAAAGACCGACCCGACGTTTTGTTGCCCACCATGGGCGGCCAAACCGCCTTGAACACCGCTATTGCTCTGGCGAAATCCGGGGTTTTAGAGAAATACAACGTGGAATTGATCGGCGCGGATATCGCCGCCATTAATAAAGCTGAGGATCGGAAGCTGTTCAAGGAAGCCATGTTGCATATCGGCATGAAGGTGGCTCCCAGCGGCTACGCGCATTCGACAGAAGAGGCCGTGGAGATTGTGCGGGAAACCGGGTACCCGGCCATCATTCGACCCTCGTTTACTCTGGGCGGCGTCGGCGGAGGAATCGCCCACACAGAGGAGCAATTGATCCACCTGACGGAATGGGGATTGAAAGCCAGCCCCTCTGCCGAAGTCCTGATTGAAAAATCCCTGTTGGGTTGGAAAGAATACGAACTCGAAGTGATGCGGGACCGTAAAGACAACGTGGTGATCGTTTGTTCGATCGAAAATTTCGACCCGATGGGCGTCCACACTGGCGACAGCATCACCGTGGCGCCCGCGCAAACGTTGACCGACAAGGAATATCAGATATTGCGCGACGCTTCTTTGGATATTATCCGGGAAATCGGCGTGGAGACCGGGGGATCAAATATACAGTTTGCGGTGAATCCCGAAAACGGCGAACTCCTCGTCATTGAAATGAACCCGCGAGTGTCGCGCAGTTCCGCGCTGGCTTCCAAGGCGACCGGCTTCCCCATCGCTAAAATCGCGGCCAAACTGGCCGTCGGTTACACGCTGGACGAAATCCAGAACGATATTACCCGCGTCACTCCGGCGTCGTTTGAACCCACCATTGATTATTGCGTTGTGAAAATTCCCAGATTCACTTTTGAAAAATTTTCCAAAACTTCCGGCATTCTTTCCACCCAGATGAAGTCGGTCGGCGAAGTCATGGCCATTGGAAGAACGTTCAAGGAATCTTTGCAAAAAGCCCTGCGCTCTTTGGAAATCGGCGTGAGCGGACTGGATGAACATTTTAAATACGACATTGAAGATTCCACTCACGACCGGGACGCCCAGAAAGAGAAAATCCGCAGTCTCCTTAAAGAACCCTATTGGGAAAGAATATGGATGGTGGCCGCAGGATTGCGCCGGGGGCTTTCCATTGACGAGGTCAACAAAATAACGGGGATCGACCTTTGGTTTCTGCAAAACCTCAAAGAAATCGTGGACTTTGAAGTCGTCATTCAGGGAAAGGGAGATTTTAAAAATCTGGATAGCGACCTTTTGCGAAAGGCCAAGCAAATGGGATTTTCAGACAAATATCTCGCCGGCCTTTTAAACTGCCAGGAAGCGAACGTTGCCGAGACAAGGGAAAAATTCAATATCCGACCGGTCTTCAAGCGCGTCGACACCTGTGGCGCAGAATTCGAAGCGTACACGCCTTATTTATATTCCACCTACGAAGAGGAATGCGAGGCCAATCCGACCCGGAAAAAGAAAATCATGATCCTGGGCGGCGGACCCAATCGAATCGGCCAGGGGATTGAATTTGATTATTGTTGCGTCCATGCCGCCTTCGCCTTGAAGGAGGACGATTTCGAAACCATCATGGTGAATTGCAATCCGGAAACCGTGAGCACGGATTACGACACCTCCGACCGTCTGTACTTCGAGCCTTTGACGTTTGAGGACGTCATGGCCATTGTGAACATTGAAAAACCCGACGGGGTGATCGTTCAGTTCGGCGGGCAGACGCCGCTGAAGCTGGCGTTGTCGCTGGAAAAAGCGGGGGTCCCCATAATTGGAACCAGTCCTGAAAACATCGACCGCGCGGAGGACCGCAAACGGTTTAAAGAAGTTTTGGAAAAACTGGATTTAAAACAATCCCTGAGCGGCACGGCAACTTCCCAGCAGGAGGCCGAAAAAATTGCCTTGGAAATTGGATTTCCCGTATTGGTTCGTCCTTCGTATGTTTTGGGCGGGCGATCTATGGAAATCGTTTATAACCTCGAAAACCTCAGGCGTTATATGAAAACCGCTTTAAAAATGTCTCCCGATCACCCCATCCTTATCGACCAGTTCTTGCAGGACGCCGTTGAGTTGGACGTCGATGCCTTGTCGGATGGAGAAACGGTGGTGATCGCCGGGGTGATGGAGCACATCGAGGAGGCCGGCGTGCATTCCGGAGACAGCGCTTGTTCACTGCCGCCTTTTTCCGTCGACCAGGATTGCATCCGGCAAATCAAAATTCAGACGGCGGCTCTGGCCAGGGAGCTTGGAGTGGTGGGATTGATCAATATTCAATTCGCCGTCAAAAGCGGAGAAGTCTATATCATAGAGGTGAACCCGAGAGCCTCCCGCACCGTGCCCTTTGTCAGTAAAACCATAGGAGCGCCGCTGGCTAAAATTGCCGCTAGGGTGATGGCGGGCAAAACCTTAAAGGAACTGGGCTTCACCGAGGAAATAACTTTTGATCACATTTCCGTTAAGGAATCGGTTTTCCCTTTCATCAAGTTTTCCGAGGTCGATATTTTATTGGGTCCGGAAATGAAATCGACCGGAGAGGTGATGGGAATCGATTCCAGCTTTGGACGCGCGTTTGCAAAATCACAGTTGGCCACGGGCGTGGAACTTTCGCCCAGCGGCACGGTGTTCATAAGCGTTAAGGATAAAGACAAGCCGGGTTCGATAAAATTGGCGGAAGGTTTTCGCGATCTTGGTTATCAGTTGACAGCCACTTCAGGAACGGCCAAATATTTAACCGAGGCGGGATTCGAGATTCGGAGGGTCAACAAGGTAAAGGAAGGTTCGCCGCATATCGTGGATTCCATCAACGCGGGCGAGATTCAATTTGTGGTCAACACGACGTTTGGCGAGCAGGCGATCCGGGATTCTTTTTCCCTGCGGCGGACGTCCCTGAGCTGCAACCTCCCCTATTGCACGACCATGCCCGGAGCTTCGGCTTTGCTGGACGGTTTGCGGGCTATAAAGGAGAAAGGCCTCGGGGTGACGTCGCTTCAGGAATTTGGCGCGTCGATGTAATAATTATTTTCCCAGCGCCAGGGCGCCGTAAAAGTCCCACCAGGGGGCGGCGGCTCGTTTTCCAGAACTGAGCGTTCCAGAGTTGCGAATATAGTTGTTCCATTTCAGCCGGGCAAGATTCCCGGGTTCAAATTTGTCGCCCGCTAAAATATAACCTTCAGAGACATTTTCAAATACCTGCTTGATTTTAACGGTTCCCAAAGGAATTTGTATTTCGCCCAGGCGTTCGCCCGACCAGGGGTCTTTCATTTTCGAATCGATCTCATAAATTCTGAAGACGTCCAGGAGACCGATTCCATCGTCCCGTCCGGCGTTTATTAAAATTTTGTTTTTTTCCATATCGACGGACAACACGCGGGCTTCGAAGGTGATTTGATCGGCTAGCGGCTGGATCAAGGTCAAGGTTTTCCGGGCAACCTCGGCCATGGCCTTGCCGATGGAGGTTTTCATTATGCCTGCCTCGCCTCCGGCGGACGCATTGAACGGAAGGGTTCCGTCGGAATTCACAGTTTCCAGGGATTCGCGGGAAATAAGCCCTCCGGTACGGGAATCAAAAATTTCCAACTCAATTTTAAATTCGGCTTTTTCGGCAAACGCTTCTTGCGCCTGGTTTTTTTGGTTTGATCCAACGACATTGGGGATAAATTTCAAAATTCTTCCCTTGATCGCCGCCTGACCGGGATATTTTGGAATCATGGGATCGTTTTCAGAAGTTGGTTTGACGGCGATTTTATCGTAACGGACGACCTGGTAATTTGGGAAACTTTTTAATTCGTCCTGAATCAAACGGGGAAATATACTCCCTAACTCAAGAGTTCCCTTGTAAGCGGAGTCGTTTACAAAAGGCTCGACTGCGAGTTTTATTTTTAAACCCGCCTGCGCCAAACCCTCGGTCGCCAATAATCCGCCCAAAAGGCAGATCAAAACGAAAATTTTTTTTCTCAACGCTTTTTTCATAGCCCGATTCAATTTAAATTTGATACCTTAATAATACCAAAAATTTGATAAGTTGGAAGCCTCCTTGTTATAGTAACGGCTTCGTATGAATCCATTGTTCTAATCCCGGTTACAAATTCGATCATGAAATTTCTGAAACTATTTTTGTGCCTACATCTCGTCGCTTGTTTGTTCCCTATCAGTATAGCCGCAAACGAAACCCCTGAGAACATGGTTTTGATTAAGGGGGGGTGTTTTATCATGGGAACGGACGACGTCTTCGAATACGAATTGGGTTGGGAAAATATAAGCGAACGGCCCGCCCATAAGGTATGCGTGGACGATTTTTATATGGATAAATACGAGATCACGCAAAAGGAATGGGGAAAAGTGATGGGGTACCATGAATCCAATTTTTCTGGAGAGAATCTGGCTGTAGATCGAATTGACTGGAAGGAGGCGGCCCAATATTGCCTGCGCGGCGGGAAAAGACTTCCCTGGGAAGCGGAATGGGAATATGCCGCGCGAGCCGGAACGACGGGCAAAAATCCCTGGGCAGAGGGAGAGTCCAATGATTATGCCTGGACGGCTACAAATTCAGCGAGAAAACCGCATCCGGTGGGAAGCAAAAAACCAAATGCCTACGGGTTGTACGACATGATGGGCGGCGTTTGGGAATGGGCCTTGGACTGGTATTCCATTCACTATTACGCGAAAAGTCCGGAAAAGAATCCGCACGGTCCAATGAGTCCGCAAAGCTGGCGCGTCATCCGCGGGTTGTCCTGGGTGGACGAATTGGAAGATTTTCGCACCACCATCAGATTGAACGGAATGTCCGATAGGACTCAACACTTTTTCGTGGGCGCGCGGTGCGTGAAGCCGACGAAAAAATAATATCAAAGGCCTTCCATAAAAGATATTGTCCGCTTTGGATTCCAAAACCGTAAATAAACTTTATGAAAAGCTAAAACGAAGCCTACCCAACTCCCAACCGGAATTAAATTATCGCAATCGGTTTGAGTTGCTGGTCGCCGTCATGCTGAGCGCCCAAGCGACCGACAAATCGGTCAATAAAGTCACCGCAAATCTGTTCCCAAAATACTCCAGTCCGGAAGCCGTTTTGAAATGCGGGCAGACCCGTCTCCAAAATATGATCCGGACCATTGGCCTGGCCCCCACCAAGGCAAAGAACATTGTCGCCGCCTGCAAAATATTGATCGACGAACATAACGGAGAACCTCCCGGAAACCGCGAAGCTTTGGAACATTTACCGGGAGTGGGAAGAAAAACGGCTAATGTGGTGTTGAACGAAGGGTTCGGCCACCCTACTATTGCCGTGGATACGCATGTATTCCGACTCGCCAACCGGACCGGCCTGGCCCCTGGAAAAAACGTGGAAGAAACCGAAAAAAGACTGTTAGAAGTCACGCCAAAAAAATGGCTTAAAACCGCCCACCGTTACCTTATTCTCCACGGCAGGTATGTGTGTACCGCAAGAAATTACCGATGCGGCGAATGCGCTATAAGAAATGAATGTCAGTTTCCGGACAAATTATTATGACTTTCATTTCGCCTTCAAAAATAGTTAGAAGTTATCCGGATTATTTAAAGCGTCTGCGAGAAAGTCTTGGAACGTCGGTTGAACGTTTGGATTTCATCGGTTCGATCCAGGCTAACGGGAAAAACTACCCCATCCCAAAGTTGGTTTTTGGCAAAGGAAATCCAGGAAGGATTTTAATTTCGGCGGGGATTCATGGGGACGAACCGGCGGGCGTGGAAACCCTCCTGGCTTTCTTAAAGGAAAAACGCTTTCAAAAATATCCAAACGAGTTGACTCTCCTGCCCTGCCTCAACCCAACGGGATACGAACTTGGGACGCGCAACAATCACGCGGACAAGGATTTAAATCGCGAGTTTAAATTAAATGCGCCTTCCCCCGAGGTCTCTTTAATCAGGAACGAATTTAAAAATCCCTTCGACCTCACTCTGGAATTGCACGAAGACGTGGACAGCCACGGTTATTACCTCTATCAAAAAGAAAAGTCCGCGACGATCGGCGATTTGGGACGGAAAATTTTAAGCAGGGTTGAGACGGTCATGCCCGTCAACATGGATTCCGAAATTGACGGCATGGAAGCCAACCAGGGCGTTCTTTCGCGTTTATCGGACCCTGGGGAAATGGACTGGTGGCCTATGGCCTTATTTTCATATTCGCGAAAAACCCGGATTTGTTTTACCTTGGAAACCTCCGTGAAGTTTCCCATGGCAACCCGAGTGAACGCCCATTTGAGCGCCTTGGACGCCGCGATAACGGGATTTCACGATAAAGAGGAAGCGGATTAAGCGTCGGAGGATTTGGAGCTGGAAATGATGGGGATAACGAGGGAATCGCCCGTGGTGAGCGAACTCATGTCTTTTTCCGGATTGTAATTACTCAACAGCCAAAAGGGAATGAAATACTTTTCGTTGCAGATTTCCCAAAGAGTTTCGCCTTTCACAACGTTCCGAACCAGGGTTTTATTCACGACATAATTATTGAAAAAATCTTCCTGAACCGCCCGATGAAACTCCTGCCTTTTTCGAACGAAATAATTTGCCCTTCGGTTTGTTAAGCGAACCTTGATTTTTTGATGCAGGTGAATTGATTTCTTGCCCGGCAAATTATTTATTCTGCGTAATTCCTTTACGCTCAACCGGGACCACTCGGCATAGTGGCTCAGGGTTTCATCAAAATCCACCTCGATGATCCCAATGCGTTTATCCGCTCCTCCTCCGGCGGCAAAGGAAACCGGTAAAAAGGCGGGACGGTTCGTATTCATTTTATTCCTAAGCGCTGGTATGTTTGCGACCGCTTTAACGGTTTCCGGCTCGATTATTTTTTTGGGTTCGGGCGCTTCGTGTTTTTTGATAACCAGGCGCTTTTTGGATTTTGCCGCCGTCTTTGCCGGTAGCCCGACTACTTTAACCGCCTGGGCCACTACGATGGATTTGGGTATTTTTAGGCTTTGCCCCGGGTGGAGCGTATTGGGATCTGAAATTTTATTTGCCCGCGCCAGCGTGGCGGGCGTGGTGCCAAATTTTTGAGCGATCAGCGACAGGTTGTCGTATTTGCGAACCTTATATATCGCGTCCTTGGTTCGTAATTTTGCTGTCCTCGTTTCAGGTTGCAAACGGACGGGAGCCTTCTTGTCCCCCCAGTTTGGAAGGCGTAATACCTGTCCCTTATAAATCCGATTATGGCGATCAATAGTATTGACGCGTTTTAATTTGGAGACGGAAGTGCGAAAACGTTTGGCGATTCCCGACAGGGTATCGCCGCGACGAATGGTGTACCATTTGGACCGCACCTGGCCGCCATGCTTCTGGGTACCGGGGATTCTTTTGTAATTGTACGCCAGGTTGGAGAATTTTTCGGAAGGCGCCTTGAATACGAAACCGGGCGGTATCCGTTTACTTCCATTAAGAACGGGAGACCGCAACGCGGGATTGAATTCGGCAATTTCCTTGCGAGTCATATTGAAATATTTTTTGGCGGTGTTGACGTGGATATAATCTTGAAATTCTACAGACACGAAAGGTTGGGGCTTGTCGAACTGTAAACCCGGGAAATACTTTTTATGGTTTTCGACAACATCCAGCGCCGCCAGAAATTCCGCATAAAAATTCTTGGAGGCGAACCCAAAGGAACGCTTCCTGAAAAACTGGACGATACGGACGATATTATCGCCGTACAACCGTTTGGCCCTTTTCATTCCATTCAACCCGTGGTTGTAGGCTGTAATGGCCAAGGGCCAACTGTGTAGGGTCTTATAATTATGGGCCAACAATTTCGCGGCGCCGTGGGTGGCAAGAATGGGATCGCTTCGCTCATCGACCTCGTAGCCCACGTTCATAAACAACCGACCCGTCCCTCGGGTGAACTGCCAGATACCGCTGGCTCCCGCGCTGGAATAGGCGTTCAATTGAAAAGAGGACTCTACATGCGGCAGGACGGTAAGCTCCTGCGGCAATCCATATTGCCTGAAAATTCTTTTGATTTCGGACATGTACCTTCCGGACCGGACCAAACCTCCGCGGAACCTGTCCTTTTGCCCGATTTGGGAGCGAATATTTCTGGAGGCGGTGTAATATTTCCCCCTAACCAATCGGGAAATTCTTTTTTCTATAGACGTTAATTTGCCCGCTCCTTTTTTCCTGCCCAACCTTTTCAGAACCGATTGGTACTTGGCCTTAATCCTCTTAAGAATTCTTTCGTTTTTTGAGTATGAATTGTTGGGATCGAGGTCGACCACTTCATAAACGATACCAAGATCGTTCATGTCGTGAATCACGGCCTGATTCGTCGTGTATTTGGCGTAAACATTCTTCCAGAAGTCCACCTGGGTTTTTAAGCCCCTGGGAACTTCAAAGGAATATTTTTTATAGGATTGCTTCTTGGGGGCCAGTTTGGCCTGGGCGGCGGAAAATGACAGCCCCAAAAACAGGAAAGCGATGAGGAGGCAAAAAATATAGCGGGCTTGGCGCAAAGGCTTCTGTCCTTCCAACATTGAGAACAACCCGATGGTCGCTGGTGAATTGAGTTGGCCGGGCAAAACATAAATACGCCGGCAGGAAGCGCATGGTTCTTGACCCTAGCGATTAAAAATACGCTAACATCTTGTTTTTGAAAACGATACCAAACACAGCGCCTGTAGTCAAGCTCAAACCCGGCGACTAATGGAAATAGTGCAAATAAATCAATTATTTAACGCTTTGGAGCGTTTCTGGAGGGGTATTTCTGGTTGATCTGATAAACGAAGGCCAAAAGCTCCGCCACAATGGTATAAACGGAAGACGGGACCTCCTCGTTTATATCCACCTGGGACAAAACCTGGACCAGATCCGGGTCCTCTTTTATGGGAATATTATGCTCGCGCGCCAGGGCGATGATTTTGTCCGCCTGCCAACCTTCCCCCTTCGCCGTCACCTTGGGCGCCTGGTCTTTGAAGGAATTGTACTTTAAAGAAACCGCGCGTTTCTTATTGGATTCCGTTTCCTTGTTCATGTTTTGATATCCACAAGGGAGGTGTGACTGTCTATCATCAACCGGGCGAGTGGATCCTCGATTTCCATCTCGTCCTTTTTCCGTTCGCAACAGGTCGCCTCCGTTTCAAAACCCAACGCCTCTAAATTGGTTTTCAGGAGGGGGAGATGTTTGTTGATGAACGAAACGCTCTCTCCATTTTCAGCGGAAATATTCACGGACAATTTTTTCTCGCTGATTTTAGCGTCCATCCGCAAAGCGCCCAGAGCGGTGAAATCCAAAAGAAACACCAGGGAATATTCTCCCGCCTTTTTTTCTCCGCGAGAACCCTTGCCCCCCTCCTCCGGTTTGAAAAAAAGTTTTAAAGTTTTATCCTCGGCAAAGGGAACGCCGGAAATTTGCAATAAAACAGGCTGATTTTCCTGACGAGAAAGATGATTGGACAATTGGTTCAGCTCGATATTTTCGATAGCGGACAGCGCCTGCCGGATGACGCCCTGCGCCGGATTATCCGATGAAGAGCCTGGGTTTTGATTGATTTGCCCACCGCCTTCCTGCAAATTCCGGCTCAACCGGATCAATTGCCCCTTTAAATCCGCTCCCAAAATCCGCAGGGTAGAAATTGAAGGCGGAGATTGGCCGTCTTTGACAGCGTTGCGAACTTTACCCTCATAGTTTATTCCCGATAAATCGACGCGATTTTGAATGATTTTCGCATTGGCCGGTTCGGTTTTGTTCTTCCCCAGTAGGGACTCCAAAGTTTTTTGCAGACTCTTGACCAGTTCCTGATCAAGTTTTATCAAAGGCGCATTCTTTGCGGTTGGATTTTTAAAAACGGGATCCTGATGCAGAGTCTCCTGAAGCTTTCCCGCCATTTCGCCAAAAGTCTGTTTGGCGGGCACATAGGATTTTAAATTTTCCGTCAGCAATGTCGGACCTTTTGAGGTCGATAACCGGCTCTCAATTTTAAATCCGCCGGGGACTTTCTCGGCTTTCAGCGTCACCGGATCGCCCGCCTTATAATTCGCAACCGGGTTGGAAAGTTTAACGACCACCCTGCCCCCATCCAGTTTCACGGTGACTCTTCCCTCGGTTTGGATTTTAACAATCTTACCGGACGCCTCTTGTCCCTCCCGCAAATCAAGCGATTTCAATTGGCCGCTCGTTATGACGTCGCGCTTCAAACTTAAATTTTTGGAGATAACCGCACGGTCCGGATTGAGCGCTCCTTGAACGACTGGAATCCGCGATGGAACGGCGGGGGTTTTTGCCGCCGGGGAATCGGAAGAAATTTTTTGGGCGCTTCGAAGGACTGGATTTGGAATTTTAAAATCAGTTTGATGAAACGGTTTGCGGTCAGCGAGGATCGTCTCTTCCTTGCTTGAGGGACGAAAAACGGGTCTCCCCGGCGCCGCTTTGGTCGCCGTCTCTTCGCTTTTCGAATAGGAGGTCAGTTTGAAAACCGGGTTGGGAGAAAGTTTCTCCACCTGGACCTTTAGCTTTTGCCCTTCCTTTAATTGCCCGTCATGCTGAACGAGAAGTTTACTCCCCTCAAAATCCACCAGAGTCCTTCCATTAGGAAGCGACTGCAGAACCAGGCCGTCCAGAATCTGGCCTAATTTTAGAAATGAGGACAGATTGGGGTTTTGAGGGATTTCTCCGTTGGGATTCAGAACGTTCAGGAGATTGACGGTCGAATAAATCACCTCAAACAACCCTCCAGAGGAAAAGTTTCATTCTCAAGCCAACAGGTCGATTTGTTTGCCTTGATCGGTTTCGGCCAGAAGCGCCGACCCGGATAAAGCGGCGTCGGAATCCGGCTTTTGCTTGCGCTCCATTTTGCGTCGCAGGCGGCCTTGCCGATTCTTTCCTTCGGGGTTGGATTCTTCCGAGGGGTTCGCTTCTTCGGAATCCTGGACTTCTTCTCGCTTCATTTCAGCAAGCGAGAATTGTTCGTCGCTCAATTGTTGAGCGGTGGTGGCGGGCAATTGCTGGGCGGTTTGCTGAATTTTTTCCACCGCCGTCCCCATTTGCAGAACCTGCTGGGTATTGACCGGTTGGATTGTCGGCATTTGAAGCCTCCAAAATTCTAATAGCTTATAAAAATAGAATACTCTCCATCTCGAAAAACGCCAGTATTTTCACCTAAATCACTTGACCACAAATTCGGTAAAATAAACGTCCGTGATGGTTCCCGTTCCGCTAAAAAGTAGGGCATTGGTGGAAGCGATGATTTCTCGCTTCAAACGCTCCTCCATTCTAAATCGGTCCTTTTCATAGAACTCCGGTGTTTTCCTCAACAACAGGGTGTAAATATTTTTCCGGATAAAATGCAAATTCTTGGCGATTTCACCGCTCAGTTTTTTGTTGCTCAATTGAAGGTTTGGCGCAATGGTAACAAACCGTCCGGTTTCTTCTCCCTCGTCGCGAACCGGCAACAAAAAGGGTTTCAGCTTAAAGGTGTGCTCCTTTAATTCGTCTCCGCTCTTTTCGTCTTTTTCCTCGTCTTCTTTTGGTTCTTCTTCGATCAGGGCGTCGACTTCCGGCGTCGATGGTTTCGCTTTAAACACCAGAAAATAATAAGCGGCTCCGCCCGCAGATAAAATAAAAAACAGAAACCCGGTCACCGCCAACGCTTTTATCTTTAGGGAAAGCCCTGAAACAACGCCTTTGAACCCGGTCGGTTCCTCCTCTTCGACCTCGATTTCATCCGGATCGCCCTCGAGTAATTTTTCGAGTTCTTCCGCGTCGGTAAACTCGTCGTCCAGTTCAGCGTCAAGGTTCTTGTCTTCTGCCATTTACTTTACGGCCCTTTGGCAATGGATTCGAGCTTCTGAAAAATGTCCTTCACCTGAGAACGCAAATGCTCCAGCGCGCCATTATTGTTAATTATATAGTCGGCTTTTTCGATCTTTTCCTTAAGGGGCATTTGCTTGGCGATGCGCCGGGAGATTTCTTCGCGGGACCAGCGGTTTTTTCCCGCCAACCGTTCTATCTGGGTCTTTTCGTCGCTGGCGACAACGACCACCCTGTCCATTTTTTCATGATTGCCGGATTCTATAAGCATAGGCGCGTCGACGATCAAAATGGCCCGCGGATTTTTATTTTTCAATTCCTCAAAACGCTTTGTTTCTTCCGCGAAAACTTTAGGATGTAAAATACCCTCCAGGGTTTTCTTTTTCCGGTCGTCGCTAAAAACCATCGCCCCCAACTTCCCCCGATTCAGAGTTTGATCGGGATTGAGAATGTCCTCGCCAAAATTCTGGACGATTTCCTTCCAGGCCGGCAGGTTCGGCTGAACCAAATCCCGGCAAATCTGATCGGCTTCCAACACCTCGGCGCCCAGCTCCTTAAAAAAATTTCCCGCCGCGGTTTTCCCCGATCCCATGCTTCCGGTGAGTCCCACAATCAGAGCAGGCATTTCATGTCCTCATTGGGACCGGCCCTGCGCCGGTTGCATTCCATATTTTTCGTCCAAAAGTTGATCGTACAAGCGCATGAACCGCGCCGTGATGGGTCCCGGTTTTCCATTGCCTATGGGCTTGCCGTCCAAACGGGTCGCGGGCATGATCTTTTTTACCGTGCCGGTCACAAAAGCTTCCTCTGCATGGGTAAGTTCTTCCGGAGGCCAATGCCCCTCCTCCAATGGAATTCCATTTTCCAACGCCAATTGAATGGCGACGTCGCGCGTGATGCCCGACAGGATTCCGCAATCCAGCGATGGCGTGAACAATTTGCCTTCATTGACAAAGAAAAAATTGCTGGTGGTGCCCTCGGTCAGGACTCCCTCGGCGTTGAGCATCAGAGCGTCCTGCGCCCCCAGCCGATTGGCTTCCATTTTCGCCAAAATATTATTGAGGTAATTTCCGGTTTTAATGCCGGGGTTGAGAGACTCGCGCGCGTTTCTCTTGACGGAAACCAGGGCCAGGTCTATGCCCTTTTCGTAATAATTATGGGGATATACTTTTGCGGGAGCGGCGATGATTATGATGTTGGGCCGGTCGCAGGAACCGGGATCGATATCGATTTCCCCCACGCCCCGGGTGACAATGATTCTAATATAGGTTTCTTCAAAATTCGCGGATTGAACGGTACGGCTAATCTGTTCGACAAACCATTCGTCTTCGCTTGGGATCTCCAATGAAATCCCGGCGGCGGAATTTCTCAACCGTGCCAGGTGGGCTTCCAGAAAACACAGTTTGTTGCCGTGCGTGGCCACCACTTCATACACGCTGTCTCCGAACAAGAAACCGTGGTCCAAAACCGATATAAAGGCCTCGTCCTGAATCGAGCCGTTAAAATTTATTTTCAGATCCATGGGATTGAGTCTGGATGAAATCAATTTTCCTGAATGGATTCAAATATCTTTTCCAATTGTTTTTTGTCTTCCTTGGAAAACTCTTCTCCGGCCGGCGCTTTGGTCTTGGCCTCTCCGCTCTTTGGAAGGTCGATTTTTCCGGCAAGATCTTTCAGGTTTTTGAGGTCCAGGTCCTTGAGTTTTTCGCCGATCCCATCCAATGGGATCTTCGGCAATTTTTTCAGGAGCTGTTTCGGAGAACCCATCCCGTTTCTCATAGCGGTGGAAATCTCTTCCAGCGGCGGCGCCACCACAGAGTCTTTAACCACTTTTTGGTATAGGTCGGGAAAAAGTTCCAGGGGAACTAAAAAAACGATGATCAAAAATGCCGCTTTCACCACCCCGGCGCCAGCCCCCAATACGCGATCTATCGCGGAAAGCGTGTCGGCGGACCGGACCAGCTTCTTGAACGTCATGCCTGTCAGCGAAACGGCGACTCCCCCCGCAAGGAACATTATGACGTAACCCATCGCCTTTGCGGCCGCAGGATTGCTGAGAACCTTGCTCATCAGGTCGGTTCCAAGCGGACTGAACTTGACGGCGACAATGTATCCAACAATGAAAAACAGGAGAGAAAAGACCTCCTTGACCATTCCGCGGAAAAATGAATAAATCGCGCTGATGCTTATTAATATTACGGCAATAACGTCGAACGTTGTCATTTGGAAAACCCGGGCGTTAAATTACAAAATGGGAACCAGTATATCATTCCACGCAAGCGCCTGGAGGTAATTAAAAATGAAACTACAAATACTGCGTCTAGGATACTCGGGAATTTCTCAGGAACGTTTTGGGGATTTTCCGCTCAATTCGACGATGTAATCGGGTTGGTTGTTTTGAATGGTTGGGGAGGCGGTATTTTGATGAACGCTTGAAACGGGCTTGTCTGGGGCGGAAGTTTCTTCTTTAATCGCCCCGGAATTGAAATAAACGGAGTCTCCCGGTTTGAACGTCGCTCCGGTATTTTCGTTCTTATCAAACGCGACGACCACAATTTCTTTCTCTTCTAAAGACTGATCCGGTTTTCTTCTTTCTCCCAGTCGCCTTTGGATTTTTATTTCAACTTGTGACGCCAGGGGGGCGCGTCGGCTAAACCTGCGACGGTTTCCAACGCTAAGGATCACGCCCCGCTCTCTTTTGCCAAGCGCTTTCTTAAACGAACCTTCATCTTTTTGATGGACGGGGACCGATAGAGAAGCGGAACCTGGCGCCTGGAGGGACGATTTTGAAAACTTCCAGAATTTGTCGTTTCTTTCAATATCCGATATCAGCATGATTTATAAATCCTTTGGCATATACATTAATATCGGCGTCTGGCGAACAAATATCCAGTGTTTCAGGGTGTAAATTCGGATTTTTTCAAGAATTCTCTAAAAATCACCTTAAATGAAGAGGTGAAAATATCGGGCCGACGGGTTTTGGTTTCCATGATTTCCGCAATGGACCAGAAGCGTCCTTCGCTGATTTCTTCTGGATGGCAAACAGGGGTTTTGTCCGTTCGACTGGTAAAAACAGAAACATGCTCCATATGGGTTTCAGGCCCGGCGCTCACCTTGAATAAAAACTCCAGTTCGCCGGAAATCCCCAACTCTTCCAGCATCTCCCTATGAGCGCAAGTTATATAGTCCTCCCCGGCGTCCACATGCCCCGAAACGGAACTGTCCCATAAGCCGGGATTTTCGTCTTTAGATTCGGAACGTTTTTGGAGGAATAATTCATTTTTTGAGTTGAGGACGAAAATGTGAACCGAGCGATGAAACCAGGATTTTTCATGAACCTCGCGTCGGGTGGCCTTGCCGATCACCTGGTCATTTTCGTCCACGAGGTCGAAAATTTCTTCGTCGGGTTTTTGGGGCATGAAAATTTTTAACTGGGGGAATTGCCCTGATTTCTGAGATAGGACAATTCGCGAGGAATTTTTTTGTCCTCGCAATAATTGTGTTTTGCCAGGATCTTCAAATCGTCGAGAATTCTTCTGTCGCCTTCAAACACCACCGTTTGGTATCCCTTGTCCGCAACGGCCCCTCCGGCCTGCAACAAACTCATCACCGATTTGGCGCTGAATTTTTCGTCGTCCACCCACAAAAAAGCTTCTCCCTCGTGTTGCCTCACGATCAACGAAATATAGGTGCTGGGCCGGGCGTGGAATCCCAAGGGGTCCGGAACGGGCAGTTCGTATCGCACGGTTTTCACCAGACTCTTCAAACATTCCTCGCTGATTTTCTCGCCGCAACGAATGAATTGCAGAGCGTAATAAAATCCGAAGTTAACAATTTTGCTCAGGAGTTCGTTTTTATCCACCAGCTTGGCAATTTTGCGTTTGCACTCCCCCGTTCTTATCTCATCTTCGTGCCTTTCATAAAAATGCGTCAGCCATAAAACCAGCTCCAGCAAATGCAGGGGAAGGGAGATATAGCCGCGCAAATTATTCAATCGGGGATACTTTTGTTCCAGGCCGGTATTTTTAACATAAGTGTCGTAATCGGATTGAACGCTATGAACCATATTTTGATACAAGCGCGCTCTCTTTTCGTCAATTTTGGCGGGAACTAAACTTTTCAGCGTATCCCAGTCCTGGGTTCTCTCAATCTTGGCCTGGGACATCATGGCGGCCAGTTTCTGATATTTTTGACAAATATCGAGGACCCGCTCCGCTTCGTCCTTGACCTGGTCCTCTTCAATGTTTTTAGGCAATCGCCGAAAGGCTTCCAATTCCGGAAAAATATCCAAAGAATCATTATCCGATAAAATCAGAAGACCGTTTTCTTTTCCAACCCTGGCGGCTTCCTCGAACAGTTTGACAATGGATTGGTTTAAAAACTGCAGGGCGTCTTTGGCGTCGGAGAAAAAACTGCTTTCAAACTCCACCGATTCGCTCAGGTTATAGAATGGGTACCTATCAAGAAGATGCTTTAAATAAAAGGCGGAAAGGGAGAGGTTTCTGATCGAGGCGATAAATTCGGTGAACGCGTACCAGGTTTTATTTTCGCGGGCGCCGTGTTCGTCCAAAAAACTTTCGAAGTCGTGCGAATTTTGAACCAGACTTGAATAGTCCTTTCGGGTAATCGTCTGCTTTTTTTCGAGCCTCAATAAAAAATGATTGAAGGCGTAAAAGAAGGACCCGCAAACTTCCTGGGCCAAAGGAAGGAATTCTTCTTCCTGAACTATCTGGCTTAGCGATTTAGGTTCATCGGCGTCCATAAATCAGGAGACACGGCTTCCCGGTTGCCCGGTTGAAAAATAAAAACTCAATTTAAGGCGCCCGCGAGAAAAAGTTTTTTTGGAAGATATTTTTTCCAAGCCTCGACATGCGAAGGAGAGTCTGAAGAAATTTGAAAAGGATACAATTGGTAATCGGGCTTGAACGGTTTCCTGACCAGGTTCATATCGATCTCCTGCAAACTTCGGTCGCCTTTTCTAAGGTTACAAGGCTTGCAGGCCACCACCACGTTAACCCAGTTGGTCTTGCCGCCGCGGGATTTTGGCAGGATATGATCCACGGTCATCAAACGCGAATTGTCGCCGCAATACTGGCAGGTATAATTGTCCCGGCGCAAAATATTTTTCTTACTGAAGGAGATCCCTTTACGGCGTTTGCGCCGCACCATTTTAAGGGTTCGAATCACGATGGGAAGCCGATACGCTGTGTTGGGGGTTCTCACAAAACAGCCGTCCAGCTCCAGGCTCTCGGCGCGACCGGTCAGCACCATGACGATGGCTCGTTTGGCGTTGCAAAACTGGAGCGGCTCGTAGGAATAATTGAGAACCAGTATTTTTAAAGAGTCCAAATTAACGGTCATAATAAATCCCGTTTTGGAAATATTTTAAAGTAAAAATTCTATCCGCAAGAATTTGCAGTGTCAATGATTTTCCAGCCCACAACGCCGACTAGCGGCCTTTGCAGACTCAAGGATCGAAAATATTGCCGCGACCCAAGATCCAACCGGGGTCCAGAGTTTTCTTGATGAGTTTCAAATCAGTTAAAGCCTCCGCCCCGATCATTTGCAGAAAATATTCTTTTTTTAGTTTGCCAATTCCGTGTTCTGCGGATACGGTCCCTCCAAAACTTAAAATCCGGGTCGCAAGGTTTTGACAAACCTCTTTGGCTTTTGACAAATCGTTAGCTTCCGGCAGGAGGTTTATATGAAGATGGTTGTCGCCGATATGTCCAAAAGCGACGTAATCTATTCCGGCGGCTTCGAGTTCACGGTCGTAAAATTTCATCATCTCCAGGAAACGTTCGTCGGGCGCCGCCATGTCTGTCCCTACTTTAACCCTTCCCAGGCGACTGTTCTCTTCGTTGATCATGACGGGGAGTTCATGCCGAAAGCCGTGAAACTTTTCCAGGTCTTTATCGTTTTCAGCAAACCAGGAATCCTCAAGAAGAGGATCGCGGTCCAGAAGATTTTCACACCATCGGTCAAATAGAGAATCGTAATCGCCGCCAGGTTCGACCGCCTGTTCGAAAAACAGAGCGGCGTCCACCTTGTCGGGAATTTGGCGGAATTTTATTCTCAAGCGATTTAGGGCGCGACGATCAAAGTATTCGAGAGAGCAAGGCGTCAACGCGCCAGCGTGGTCGGAGCGCAAGTCCTGAACGAGCTTCCAACAATTTTCTTTCTCTGCAAAAAACAAAACCCCGCTCAAAAAACGGTCCGGGCGCGGAAGCAATTTCAAACGCGCGCGGGTGATAATTCCCAGGGCGCCATCGGAACCGACAAAAAGGTCCAACCAACTCATTCCTGGTTGAACATAAAAACCGGCCGCGTTTTTGCACGCAGGACTTGTATAGTCGACGCTGGGAAATTCTATAAACGAACCGTCGCCCAGTTCCAGGGGGCGGTCGATCTTGTGATCCCGATTCAGTCGAAACGACCTGCCATCCGCCAAAAAACCTTCCAGTTCCAATACGAAGTCGCGGGTGACTCCATAATAAAAACTCCTCGAACCGGAGGCGTTGGTTGCAATCGTTCCGCCAATGGAAGCCAATGTTTCGGTGGGATTAGGAGGATAAAAAAATGCGCTGGATTTCAGACGATCCTGAAGGTCCCGCAAGGAAACCGCAGGTTCCGCTGTGATGGAATCGTTTTCCAATCCGCCAATTTTTTTAAATCGTTCGAGGGAAATAATTTTTCCGCCGTCGGGGATGCGGGAGGCGGTCAATCCCGTTCCCGCTCCGGCTACCGTAATCGGGCCGTTGTTGGTTCTTAAAAAGTTCGCCAATTCTTCGGGGGTTTCTGGAATCACAACTTCTTCGGCGAATCCCAGCGAAAAATTGGAAGCGTCTTTAAGGTAAGGGGCGATCGCTTGAGGGTCGGTTTTGCGTATCATTTTTGAAGATGGGGATTACGGCAAACGCGAAGATTCCATCAAACCGTCAGCCTGCGGAGGCAAAAACCCCTGGTAACCGTTGTGCCGCTCAATCAATTCCAGCACGGTAAAGGCCTTGCCGTTTACGATTTCCGGATGGGTGAAAATCTGGCGCAGGTCGGCGCCTGGCTCGCCTATGATTTTAGAGGGGAATTGGATGTTTTTTGATTGGAGAGAATCTACCGCCCACTCTATATCTTCAACCAATACGGCGACGTGGTGAAAGCATTGATCGCCATGTTGTTCGACCCAGTCGGGAATCAGACTGCCCTTCCCTCGTTCTCCATCAAACGCTTGATCGATGAATAACGCCGGGTATCCGGGCCTCCTGTAAACTTTGGCCCACCAACTGTCGAAATTCAAAACTCCTATGGAACGATCGTATTCAAAACCGAGCTTTTGAACCTCGCAGGCAATCTTTTCCACGTCGCGGGTGCGGATAGTGCAATGATCCAACACGGGAGCTAAACCGACGCCTGATTGATGCAGGGAATCCGCCATCAATCTACCGGCGGAATTTCCGGAAAGAAACCGGTCTATATATTGTTTGAAAAATACGTCGACCGGCGCGGAGGTTTCAGGATCCGTCTTCATTTTTTTTAATCGTTTCCGACTCCTGCGCCTCTTTTTTCTTTTTAAGTTCTTCGTCTACAATTCCGGGGAATTGGTTTATGAATTTGGCGTATTTGATCATCATGACAACGACCCAAATGGCGGTCAACCCGGCGATTATGCTAACGATATCATTCACAACACATTCCTCCTCAACGCAAATCGGTGTTTTCCTTCAAATTATATTTTATCACGACCGCCGCAAAACGAGTCCCTTTCATTGCCGGGAAGCGACAGTTTGTCGACATTGGCCCACCCATTCCTTTTCATATTCTAATTTGTTCGCGGCCTTCAAATTTTCCACCCCCTGTTCGCATTTATAAAAAGGAAAATCCAGTAACATCCGGCCCACGGTATAGCGACTGTTAATAAATTGCTCCTTGTTAAATCCGACGTCGCGTACATATTCGGCGGCGGATTTTATTCGTTCCCACTCCCAGGCGTCCGATGTTTCCAAAAGGCGACTTTCCTGAATTTTCTTCGCAATGGCATGGGCCATTAACAAATGACCGTTGATGTTGGGATGGACGTGTTCCAGAAAAAACTCATTCCCCACAAAACCGCTCTCGGCGGCTTTTTCAAATTCCTTTTCCATAACCAGAACCGGAACATCATTTTTCCTTCCCACCGACGTTATTATTTGATTGAACAATAAGCAGGCCCGCAAATGAATTTTATCCATTTCCCTGGCATAGTTGTAGGCGCGCCTTGCCCGTTTAAGTTTTCCGGATTTATCGTAAGCCTTGCCAAGCCAATAATAATAACGCGCATAATTTGGCGCTGTTGAAACGGCAATATTGAAGCGCTCCGCCGCTTTGTCATATTCGTCCTGGGCATAAAATTTATTGCCCTCTTGAAAGGCCCTTGATGAATTCGCCCTTTCCTCCGGCGTTGTGCTGGAAGAAAATTCAGATTGAAGGGGAGAGAAGTCGCGCGTGTTGGAAGCCAGGGTGGATAGCAAAACAGGCATTCCCTTTTGGCGCGCCAGTTTTAAAATTTCAATCAGGTTTTTTTCAAAATTTCTTGCCGTAGCCAAATGATCGGCGTCTTCCCAGTTCATCTTTTTTTGGCTCAGCATCGTCTTGAACATATTGACCCGTCCATCCTTGGCCGCCTCTTGCCTGCCGATGGATTTCACTTTTAACATGCCCCGTTCGGCGAGCAAAAATAAGCGCGACCCAAATAGCCCGGTCAAAAGTCTGTTGATCAAATGATTATTGCCGTAGTTGATTTTGGAATTGACTCCAAAGTGACCAATGAACTCATTGTGCCCGGTATAAATAAAAATCAAATCGGCTTGCTGGTCGATAATTTTTCCAAAAACGTCTAGGACGCCGTAACTACTCAGAGCGTCGTAACCGGCGTTGATCACTTCTATATTTTTATTCGGTAGCAAATCGGATAGAATCTCCTGCAAAAATCCCGAATAGCTGATTCTGCGATTGGTGAAGGGGAATCCGCGGGTGGTGGAGGCGCCGATACAAAAAATTCTTATTGAATCGGGGCTTTTTTCTTTTTTGAACGCCGTGTCTTCAAACCAGGGGTTCTCCTTGAATAAAGCGCCGAGTTTAACGGGTAAATGGCGAAAATAATGCAGGGCGATATACTGGCTGTTGAGCGATTTTTTTGCGGGACTTTGTTTGCCGGGTTCTTCAATTACAAAATCAAAATTTTCGCCAAAACCCACGGCCCAAAGTCCAGCCTCCAGTAGCCCCAAAAAACAAAGCCCGGCAAAAATCAGCAATAACCTGGAAAAGAATGGTTTATAATCAGCGAGGCGCATTTTTAAAACAAATAAAGTTTTTACAATTTAGGTTTCAAAACCATCATTCACTTTTGGACGCCGGAAGCGCTCCCTCACTCAAACCTTGAAAATGCGACGCCTGACCCGATTCCATTCAAATATCTTTTTACCTCTTCTATTTGCCTGGACGCTGGCGGCGGGCTTCCTGCTTTTGCCCGGTCCTTGCTTTGGAGGAAAGGACAAACAGATTGTCCCCTATGAGGCGCGCGTCGTCCCATTCAGTCGGGAAGAACGCGAAAAATACGGCGTCAAATTGCGGCAACCTTATATCATGGACGTCCGGTCAATTCAGGAAAGTATGCGTTCTTTAACGTACCAAACCAAGAGTTTTTTTTGGTCCGAAGCCCGGCCCGTGTTCGACAGCGAACAGATACGCAACCTGAGTCCGCTCATTCAAAAACAGCTGTCTATTGCGGACGATTCGCAAAAAGCGATTTTCAGATATTTGGACGACACGGGCAAACCCGCAATTCAAGGGGACGCGTTTATCGGCAAAAACGGTTTGAACTGGAGGTTCATTTTATTAAACGGGATTAAAAGAAAAGTTGGAGACTTTAACGTCTTTGGCGGCAGTTGGAAAATTTCAGGCGCCCAAAACCTGAAATACAAAACCAAAAAGGTCTTTTTCTTTTTTAATAAAAAAATCACCAACTGGGTTGTTGGAAAAAATATCCGCCCCGTTTCCCGTCTGGCAATCAAACCGGCGTTGCCTCCCGGAAGCCCGGCTAGCGATAACGATAAAGCGCCGTCTCTTTCTTCCGACGAGGTTGAAAAAAAATTGCAGGTTTTGAAAGAATTGAAGGACGAAAACCTGATCGACGATAAGGATTACGAAGCCAAACGGCGGGAAATTTTAAACAGTTTCTAAGGTCAGGAGATTTTCATTGCTCTATAAAATCAACAGCGACAACACGGTGGACATTGACGGCGTTTCGCTCGCTCTCAGCCATCCGGACGAATCCGATCCGGAATGGATTGGCCAGGAGGAAGTCCTGAAACAACTGCTGGCGTGCTGGATGGTCGTGTCCGAAAAAGATTTCCCGCTTTCTCCGCGTCTGGTTGGAATGCCGGGAATCGGCAAAACCACTTTAGGTATGGCCGCGGCCAAGCATAGAAAACAACCTTTATTCATATACCAGTGCACCAGCGATACGCGGCCCGAGGATCTTCTGGTCGTCCCTGTATTGGCGGGTTCGGGCAAAATCTCCTACCACGCCTCGCCTCTTGTCGCCGCGATGCTGGTAGGCGGTATTTGCATCCTGGACGAGGGAAATCGTATGAATGAAAAAAGCTGGGCGTCCCTCGCGCCCTTGCTGGATCAGCGCCGGTACGTGGAATCCGTGATCGCCGGAATTAAAATCCACGCCCATCCGGAGTTTCGCGCCTGCGTTACCATGAACAGCGACGAGTCTACTTTTGAAATTCCGGATTATATTCTTTCCCGCCTGCAACCCACCCTGCCGTTGACCCTTCCGACCCTGGAAGACGAAATGGCCATTCTAAAATACCACCTGCCTTTTGCCGAGAATGAATTGCTGGGAATCTGCGCGCAATTCCTACAAAAGGCGCATCGCCTGGACCTGGATTACTCCATCCGCGACGGCATTCATATTATTCAATATGCGCTCAAGCGATTAAAACAGGACCCCTCGCATCCACTGGCCAAGGATCGCTTTTGGAGCGAAGCGGTCGAAAAAGTTTTGGGGGAGGAAGCGTTGAACCTGGACGCGCTTGCGGAAAAGAAAAAGCGCGCTCTGGGCGATGATAAGTTGCCTATGGGATTGAGCGATTTCTTTTTCGGCGAGGACAGCCCTCTTCATCCAGACAGAGATTTATAAAACCGGGCAACGCCCGGTGGAAGAGTTTGAGATGCAAACTCACCCAAGCGCGTGGCGTTACCCAAATAAGTTCCGCCCTATTGCCTCCTGGCGCTTGCCTGGCGGACAGGGATATATAAAAATCGGTTCGATAAGATGAAAAGTATTTTTTCTCTCAGCGAAAAAATTGAAATTCTCCCCGTGGTGCATGGGAGCGGAAATTTTACTCGAACGATACGCGGAAAAATTCTCGCCTCCGCCTGCGACTGCCTGGCCGTGAGCCTTCCACCCGAATTTCAATCCACGTTGGAAGCGGGTATCCAAAAGCTTCCCTACATCTCGCTAAGTTGCCAGAGGGAGGAGGACGGCTCTATCAATTACGCCCCCATCGATCCCTGCCAGCCGGTGATTGCCGGCTTGCGGATCGCCGTGCAGGAAGGAATCCACAGGGCTTATATTGATCGAAGCGTCGCCCGTTGGGAAGGCGCCCAGGCTTTTTTCCCGGACGCTTTTGCCCTCTCCGGCCTGTCGCACGAAAAATACTGCGCCGCCTTGTTGCCCGCCCTGCCCCGGCCTGCGCCGGATAGCCAACAGGATAAACGGGTTTGCTGGATGGCCTATCAGCTCCACCAGTTGGAAATAAATCATAAAAAAATACTTTTCATTTGCTCCGTCCTGGACTGGCCCTGGGTGAAGGAAGCCTATGACGAGCGCCGGAAGTATACCCAGCCGGAAGCGCCCGTCGCCGCGCCGGAACTTTTTGGAGTGGAACCGGATTCTCTGTTTTTTGCCTTGAGCGAGTTTCCTTACGCCACTTACCTGTTTGAAAAAAGAAGAGAGGAATTGAAGTCCGACCGCGACTTCTCCCTGGACGGAATCAAGGAGATTTTATTAAAAGGGCGCGATATATTTTTAGACAAGCACAAGAAACGTTTTCACAATCTTTCTTCGCAAACGTTTCAAATCTACCTTCAATACGTGCGTAACCTTTCCTTGATGGAAAATCGCCTGACTCCGGACTTGTATACGCTGGCGACTACCGCCAAACAAATCGGCGGCGACGCCTTTGCTCTCGCCCTGTTGGAAGCGGCCCGGACCTATCCCTATCAGGAACAGGAGTCGGGATTGGAAACCTTGGAGCTTGGAATCGATCAGGCGGTGTTCGGCGACGACCAGGCCGTGGCGATGAAAAACCGCCTGCTGGAGACCTCCGTTGAGTGGCGCAACCTGAATTTAAAAAAGGAGCCGGAACCCGACAAACAGGAGAAATGGAAGTACACCTGGAATCCTTACGGGCAATGCTCTTGGCCTCCGGAGGACGAGGTGATCGAAAGTTTCCATACGCATGTTCGGGAACAATCCAAACTGATATGCAACGACCTGGCGCGACCGGAGAAATTCACCTCGTCGGTGAAAGACGGAATCGACATGCGGGAGACCCTGCGGAACTGGCACAAGGGGGATATTTATGTAAAAGAAATTCCTCCCAGCCGGGGCGGGGTGGAAATCGTCGTTTTTCTTTTCGAGATGGAACCGGACCCCAAACAATATCCCTGGCGGCAAACCTGGTACGCGGAGCACAACGAAGAATCCACGCTTTGCTTTTATGCGACGGATTATGGGAATAAATTGCAGGGACCTGGGATCGCCCAAGCGGTTTACGGAGGATGCATGATGATTTTTCCGCCTCGCCCGATACCCAATATTTGGGACGATCCGAGAATTCACAGAGGCGAGACTTTGGAGGAAAAATTGCTGGAGGCTGCATTTTTTCATTCGCGGGAAAAACGCGTGACCGTGGTTTCACCCGGCCTTCCCCTCCCTAACTGGCGGCGCCTGGCCCGTCAATTGGGCAAACAGATCATTCACATTCCGCTAAAGCGTTTTTCCAATCAAACTATCGAAAAGGTGCGCCGCTTTCACATTCTAAACGGCAAGGAAGTCCGTCTGTTTGCCAACCGGTTCATACAGGATATTTGAGCTCCGCCAAGAGCCGTAGATCATTTCTTCTCGGGAAAAAGTTTTTCCAGCCGGGCGCGGCACCGGGAATCCCTGGACAACGCCGTCATTAATTTTTCATTGACGTGAAAATTTGGGATGATGATTTTGTTTAAATAATGCATGAAGGCGGCAGAACAGCTTTTAACATCGTGAAATTCGTTGTAGACGGACAGGATGTTTGTCATGTTGACGACGCTCACCGCGTCTTTTTTTTCATAGCCCACAAATAACTGCATGGCCAGATCGTAAAACAACTGGCAAAGCTCGTCCAAAGCCCCCTTGAGGAAAATAAACTTGTTAACGTTTTCTGCCAGAGAGGCGTGGCCAGAATTTAAAACCGTCAAATTCTTTTTGGCCGCTTCCAGCCGGGGCGTAATTTCCTTCCATATTTCCGGATTCCGTAGACGTTTTTCCAGCTTGTCGCGAGTCACTTTCTCGGAAATCGTATTTTGGAAATTGGCTAAAATCTGGGCCGCCAGTTTGACCCTTTCCGGATAGGATTTTCGTTGGTTTTCCTCGATTTCCTTATCGCAATTTTTCATCAACCCCAAAAAGGCTTTTTTATCGACAGGCTGGTCCAACTGGACTTTATTGGTGAATTGGCCTATTTGCTGAAACAGAATTTGCCGGGTTTCATGGGGATACCAAAAATTAATTTCCTGAACGACTATATTGATTCTCTCCAAAATATTCCGCCCATAACTTTTTTCCAGGTGAGGGGTTATGTGCAGGGTGATATCGTCCGCGTCTTTTTCCAAGACTGCGACGTTGAAATCTCCTTTGGAGATTTTTTCCACAACAAAATCTATTCGACGGAAAGCGATGGTTTTCTCGTCCATATGCTTTTTTAATTCATTCAGCAATTCATCAATTTTATCTTTTTCATTGGCGAGCCTGGCTTCCAAAGCCTCGCGCATACGATTAAATTCCACAAGGTTGTAAAAAATCAGGAGTTTTTGCGATCTCCCAAAATCGTCAAAAAGTTCCTTGGCTTTTTTATACTCCTTCCGGTAGGAGTATTTCCTGCCGACCACTTTAATCATCGATCCAAGAAGCGTATTAAAATAAAAAATATCATTGGCCCTGGAAATGCGGGCATATTCGTCCATGGTTAAACTGGGAATCAACGCCTCGATATCGGGTTCGTGACGTTTTTCAATTAAAAGTGGATGAATGGCGGCGCCAATTTCCTTGAGGCATTGGCTGATGAGCCTGTAATCTTCGGTGTGATTTTCATAAAACTGGTACCTTGAAAACAGCTTGTTTTCGGTTCTCAACTGGTTGTAACCGGAAACATTTCCCTCGTCGCCCTCGTAGCCGAATAAAAACTCGTGAAAGGAAATTTCATACTCCCTGAACTTCGCTAAAAGCTTTTCCAACTCGGGCATGATAGAAACGGCGACGTTGTCAACCCTTCCATAATGATTTTCCAGAAACTCAATTTCATGCTGAATGTTTGGAAAAATAAAATTTATGAGGCCCGCAACGGTTTCCAAACTTTTAAAAATTTCCTGTTTATATAAATCCAGTTTGGTGGCATATTGTTCTTCCGCCATTGCGGCAATTTCGTTCTTTGTTTTTTGAATCCAGCCGTCGATTTTAAGAAGCGTTTCCAAACGTTCCTGAAATATTTTATCGTCGGGTTTGAATTTTTCGGGATAGCTTTTTATGATTACAGGAATGGATAAGACTTCTTTTCGACAAGTTTCCACCCTGGATAAAAGCCGGGATTTTTCTTCTTCGGGGGCGCGATGGTCGGATTCAATGGAATCGGATTCCTTGATTTTTTCCAACAGCAAACCAAACTGGTTTTCCAGTGCGGTGAAGGCTTCTTCAAACTGAGTGATTTTATCCGCGTCGATCATCCGGCAAACCGTTTTTTATTTTAGATACTTACGATTTTAACGCATCCGCCCCACTTGAGGCGTCAAGATTTTGAAAATATTACAGGAAATGGCAATTTAATGAAAAAAGTATTTCGCTTTTTATTAAAATTTGAAGCCGCTGACGGCGTCACCCATATTGCCGAGTTCGGAACCTTGGAAGATTGCCGAAGCTTCCAAAAAGAACTCGATTCCGAAAACCTCCCCAACAAACTGGTGAACGTCAAGGAATTAAAAGCCGCCCTGTACAATAAAATCAACTATATTGATTTGAGATGAACGCTATTTTGAAACGCTCCATGCCGCAATGGGAACAAGAATGGTGAATTTAGAGAACGTCTTCCACGCGTCCTGCCGTTGAATGGAAAGCCATAAAAATGTAAGCCGCGCCGCCGGAACCGTAGGCGGCATGACACTTGTCTCCCGCCTGTTCGGATTCCTTCGCGACGCCGTGATTGCCATGATGTACGGAGCGTCGTCTTCCGCAGACGCTTTTTTTGTCGCCTTTCGCATCCCCAATCTGCAACGTCGGCTTTTAGGCGAGGGCGCGATAGGCTCCGCTTTCATCCCCGTATTCAGCCAGTACCTGGGCGAAAAATCGGAAAAGGAAGCTTGGAATCTTGCCGCCTCCCTGTTCAATATCCTCGTCCTTTTTCTGACCGCAACCACAGCGTTGATTTATTTTTTCGCCCCGTGGGTGATCGCTGTTTTTGCCCCGGGATTTTTGGACCAACCGGACAAATTCGACTTGGCCGTTCAGCTCACCCGCTGGATGTCGCCGTTTTTAATTTGTATCGGATTGGCGGCGTTTTGCATGGGCGTCCTGAACAGTTTTAAAGTCTTCGCCCTTTCCGCCGCAGCGCCGACGATATTAAATATTTCCATGATTTTAGCGGCCTTGTTTCTGACGCCTTATTTTGACGAACCCATCCTGGCCCTTGCCGTCGGGGTTTTAATAGGCGGATGCATCCAATTCGCCGTTCAATTCTGGGCCGTGTTAAAAAAAGGATTTCGGTTTGTTTCCGGATTCAACTGGAGAAACCCCGGTATCGTCAGAATCGGGAAACTGATTCTGCCCGCAATTTTTGGCCTGGCTGTGTACGAAGTCAACATCATGGTCGACACTTTACTGGCCTCCCTTCTAGCCGAAGGTTCTATTTCTTACCTCTATTACGCCAACCGCCTGGTCCAACTGCCCATGGGAGTTTTTGCCGTCGCCCTGAGCGTGGCGATACTCCCCACCCTATCCGATCAAGCGGCGAAAAATAATTTTTCGGAACTGATCCAGACGCTTAATTTCGGAATCCGTCTGATATTATTCATCACCATCCCCTCCATGGCGGGCCTGGTAATATTGCGCTTTCCCATCGTCAACGCCCTGTGGGAGAGAGGCGAGTTCGACCGCGCCACCACCGATGGAACGGCCTTCGCCCTGCTGTTTTATTCTCTGGGGTTGTGCGCGTTTGCCGGAATCAAAGTCGTGGTCGCCGCTTTTTATTCGCTTCAGGACACAAAAACTCCGGCCAGAATCGGGATCTACGCGATGCTATTGAACATCGTCTTTTGCCTGCTTCTGATGGGACCGCTGGCGCATGGCGGATTGGCGCTGGCAACCACCCTATCCTCCTTGTTCAACGTCGGCGCGCTGGTCTTTATCCTGAAAAAAAGATTCGGCCTGATAGGCGGAAAAAAGATCGTCGCTTCTATAGGAAAGACCTCGCTTTCCACATTGCTTATGGGCGCCGCCGTGTACTTTTTTAACGACGCCTTTTATAATCCAGACGCCGTTCTTCTCGTTAAATTGACCGTCTTGGCGGCAACGATATTTTTAGGCGTTGGTTTATTCCTGGCGATTTCGTCGCTCCTTAAAAACGAAGAACTGACATTTCTCAAAAAAATGTTTCGCGAAAGAAAATCCGCCGACCCTGCCCTTCAGAATGATTACAACGATTAGATTTGACGCCGAACCGGGCAACGATTAACGTAAGGCCGTTTTAGCTTTTATAAACGCCGTTAATTTTTCCAAGAGATAAAACTATGATATTGGCTTGTTTGGATTTGGAGGGAGTGCTGGTTCCCGAAATATGGATCGCCTTTGCCGAGAAAACCGGGATCGAAAAATTGCGCCTGACCACCCGTGATATTCCCGACTACGACGAATTGATGAAAGGCCGGCTGAAAATTCTGGACGAAAATAATCTGAAGTTGGACGATATCCAAGAGGTGATTCGCGGCATTTCTCCGCTGGAGGGAGCGCGGGAATTTCTCGATTGGTTGCGAACCGAATATCAGGCGATTATTCTCTCCGACACCTTTTATGAATTTGCCGGTCCGTTAATGGCTCAGCTTGGATACCCCACTCTGTTTTGCAATTTCCTGGAAGTCGGCAAAAACGGCGCGATTAAAAACTATCGCCTGCGGCAATCCGACGGCAAAACCAAAGCGGTGCGGGCTTTCAAGAATCTGAATTTTAAAACGGTCGCGGCGGGCGATTCTTATAACGACACGGGGATGCTTCAAGAAGCCGACGACGGCATTTTTTTCCGGCCGCCCGAAAGCATTGTCGAGGAGTTTCCTCAATTCCAGGTGACCAGAACCTTCCCCGAGCTTCGCGAAGCTTTCCTCAACAGCAAAAAAACGATTTTAGCCTAACAATTTGTTAGAGCCTCTAGTCATTCGATATTTTAAACCAGGGACTTGCGACCCTTATTTCATAAGGGCCGCTCGTGCCCGTGAAAGCTTTTTTAAAGTCCGCTCATTTAACCCTGGCGGTTAAAAGCGAGCTGTAAACCCAACCGGTTTTGTCCTTATACTTGATCTTTGACCAATTGTTGACGGTCTCCAATACTTTCACTTCCGACCCCTTTTTTATAGCCTGCACAATCTTGCTTTCCATGCTTCCTCTATCGCGAAGATTGGCCCAGTCCACATTGATAAAATGGCGGACCTCGAAATCTTCATCCTGAGACAGGGTTTGGGCAGGATTTTGAGTCGGCGGGGTGGAGCTTCCTTTAAAATAGCCCGCGAGATCGACGTCCATCTCGTAAACCACCAGGGCGGAAAATAGCAGGACCAAAACAAAAATTCTGGCGGTGGTCTGCCCCCCGGTCAATTCGACCTCCGGGTGTTCCTCCGGCAAAACCGGCGGCCCGCAGTTTGGGCAAAAAATGGCCTTTGGAGGCACCGGCTCCCCGCAGGCCGTGCAGTCGACGGAGTTTCGCGGCTGGGACTCTAACAAGCGTATGTGACTGGCTTTTTCGGGCGTCATTTAATTCAGATTCTGCAAGCGATAAATCGCTCCATATTTTTTTCTTAAATATTCCATAAACTGATTGGGATCCAGGGCGCTCCCCGTGACCCTTTGAACCAATTCCCCGGTGGAATGCAAACGGCCCTGGGAATGTATGTTTTTATTCAGCCAGGATTTTATTTCCTGAAAGTTACCGCTCTCAATCCACTGGTCCAACTTCGGCGCGGATTTTCTGAGCGCATTATAAAACTGACAGGCATACATGGCCCCCAGCGAATAGGAAGGGAAATAACCGAAAGCCCCGCCGCTCCAATGCACGTCCTGCAAAACGCCCTCGGTATCGTTGGGCGGGCGGACGCCCAGATACTCTTCCATTTTGTCGTTCCAGATTGCCGGTAAATCGCAAACCTTCATTGATCCGTCAAACAGCCCCTTTTCGATTTCATACCTCAAAATAACGTGCAATGGATAGGTCGTTTCGTCCGCCTCCACACGGATTAACGAGGGGCGGCTGACATTGATCGCCTCGTAAAATTGATCCAAACCAACGTTTTTTAAGTTTTCAGGAAACGTTGCGGCGAACAGGTTCAGGTAATGACTGCAGAAACTTTTGCTTTGCGCGATCATTCTTTCCCAGAACAAGGATTGGGATTCGTGGATCCCCATGGTCATGGATTCGCCGGAAGGCAGGTCGCCCTCTTCCAGCCGCCGCCCCTGCTCGTATAAACCATGACCGGTTTCGTGAATCACCGCGTATAAAGATTCCGCGAAATTATCCCGCCGGTAGCGGGTGGTGATGCGAACGTCGGTGGCGTGCCCGCCGCCGCAAAAAGGATGCACCGAAACGTCCATCCTTCCTTTGTCAAACTGGAAACCAATGTCCCGGCTGATGGTTCGTCCAAGTTCTTCCTGTTTATCGATAGGAAAATCGCCGTTCAAAAATGAATCGTCGGGTTGATAATCGCTTTCCTGAATGGCCTGGATCAAGGGAACCAAATCGGCTTTCAACGTTTTAAAAACCGGATCGATTTGATCCATGGAAGCTCCGCGCTCGTAAACGTCGATGTTGACGTCGTACGGAGCTTTATGGGAATCGATGTGGTCGGCCCATTTTTTTTTGAGTTCCACGAATTTCTCGATCACGGGAGCAAAATCAGAAAACCTGTTTTGTTCCCTGGCTTTTATCCAAACGTGATGACCGCGCGACTCCAACTCGCTTATCTCCTCGACCAGTTCCTTTGGGACTTTGGTTTCCATATCGAAATCACGTTTAGCCTCGCGAAGGTTGCACCTTTGAATGGCGTCGAAGTCGTCGGGATCGGCGGAGTGGAGAGCGTCGATTAAGCGCCCCAATTCGGGGTCCGTGGACTTTTCATGAATCACCCCGGCCAAGGCGGCCATTTGTTTGGAACGGGCGACATACCCTCCCTCGGGCAAAATAACCTCCTGATCCCAATGCAAAATCCCCCTCACCCCGCCCAGTCGGGAAATTTCTTCCAACCGTTTGACCAGTTGGTCATAGTTATTTTTTGTTTGATCGTTCATAAATCCTTTCGATGAAAAAAATCATTTTAGCGGTTATTTTAAATGTCCCAAAATTTATTTCCCTGCAATTTAAACTATTTTTATGATTTTGCTCGTTGACTTTTTAACATCAAAACAGTATTATTGATAACAATTCTCATTATTAAAAAATCAGTTCAAGCTGTTTTAATAGCAATTTTAATCCGGCTTTGGCCTTTCCTTTCAACTATTTTGCAAGTGGATATATGAAACAAATTATCTTTCTCCTTTGGACCTTTTTGATACTATCCGGAACAAATTCTCCCGCCTTCGCAAAAAGCCAATCCACCGAAACGACCGTCAAAAAAATCGTGATGATGCTGGATATTGTCGTCAAAGAGTACAAAGAAGGCATTTCCGAAGGAAAAATAATAAATGAAGCCGAATACGAAGAAAGCCGATTGTTTTTAGAGCAAGCCCAGGAAAGATTCGGGCGGGTCTCCGAGAGCCTGGATAAATCCTCGGAGCCGGTCAAACAAAAGTTTTCCGAAGTCGAGGTCAAAATAAAATCAAAAACCAACCCCGACCAGATTCAAATAGACGTCGAGCAAATCCAGTCGGAAATTTTAAATTTGTTTGGAGTGAAAATCGAATACGCTCCCAGGGAACCGGTTTCACTGGACCAAGGCAAATTAATTTACGAATCCAATTGCAAGGTCTGCCATGGCTTGACCGGAAAGGGCGATGGACCCATTGCGTCTCAACTGGACCCGCGGCCCGCGATTTTGGCCAACCCTGCAATCACCGGCGACGCGGAGACAACCGCCTACGATAATTTTAAGATCATCAATGTTGGCATTGCCGGAACGGGAATGACCGACTGGTCGAAAGTCCTGTCGGAAACCGACATTTGGAATGTTTCCTATTACATCCGTACTTTTTCCAACGAGAACGTGAAACTGCCGTCCGTTTCCGCCCTGGGCGGCGACCCGGACAAAGAATATCAAGCCATATTGACCGAGGTAGAAAACGTTCTGGATCGCAGCCTGGAATCCTTTAAAAATTCCCAAATCCAGGACGCGGGGGAACAGGCTTCCGACTCTTACCTGGTTTACGAAAAGGTGGAACGGAATCTGTTGACTAAGCGAAAGGAACTGGCCCTGCGACTGGAATCGGCATTCGGCAGGTACCAGGGAGAGATCAAACGAAAGGCGTCGCTGGAACAGGTTCAGGGAATATACCAAAACATTAAAAACGACCTGGAACTTGCCCGCGAGGCCCTGGATAAAAACGTCGGTTTTTCCGGACTGTTCATTCAATCGCTTTCCATTATCGTCCGCGAGGGTTTCGAAGCCATATTGGTGATCGCCGCCCTAATCACTTTTCTGGTCAAATCCCGAAACAAAGACAAGACCAAATCAATTTGGATCGGGATGGGGCTTGGAATATTTGCCAGTTTTATCACCGCATACATTCTTCAAGAAATCCTTGAGGTGTCCTCCGAAAACAAGGAAGTGATGGAAGGCTGGATCATGTTGATTTCCGTGGCAGTCCTTTTTTGGGTCAGCTACTGGTTGATTTCAAAAATCCAGACCCACCGATGGCAAAGCTATATCACGAGCAAAATGCAGGAAGTCGTTTCCACTGGAAGCGCGTATACCCTGGGGCTGGTGGCGTTTCTTTCCGTTTACCGCGAAGGATTCGAGACCGTGCTTTTTTACAAAGCGCTCTATACCTATTCCGGAACCGAGACCGGCGGCATCCTTCCCGGATTTTTTGCGGGATGCGTTATCCTGATCGTGGTTTTTTACGCCATCAACAAACTGGGGTTGAGAATTCCCGTAAAATGGTTCTTCACCGTCACCAGCATTTTTCTCTATTACATGGCCTTCACCTTCATGGGCAAAGGCTTGCACGAGTTGCAAATGGGCCAATTATTGGTCATGACTCCGGTTCCGTGGGCGCCAGAGGCGCACTGGTTGGGCATGTACCCCACCCTGGAAACCTTTGCGGGTCAGTTTGTTCTGATCGCCGCCTTTGTCTTCGCCCTGATTTATACCTTTATCATCAAATCGCAAATAAAAACTCAGGAAATTAAAAACGAAACCCGTAGTTTATTTTCGGGTATTTCTGCGGTTCACGACCTGGTCAATCACATATCAAACCATACCAAGCGATGCGAATTATTCCTAAAGGATACCCAGGACCAGGACTTGAAAGAACTGGCCATTCATCTTGGAGAAATCCACGACAAGGTCCATGAGCTTTCCGATCACGTTCGTTATGTGGAAAGCCAATTGATGGATGAATACGACGAACTGGATCTTGCTATATCCCAGGATTCCGCCAAGGAGGCCAAGGAATTGCCTTGAAGGTCCGTTCCTCAAAACAATCCAGAATATGGCACAAGTGGACGGGATTGGTATCGAGTATTTTTGTGTTTATATTGTGCGTTTCCGGCATTCCCCTCATGCATTACGAGGAATGGAATCTTGCCGACGTCCGCGTTTCCAGCCGCTACCTTCCTAAAAAATATTTTCAGGTCAAGGGACAAAATCCAACCATCCAGGCCCTGGCCGTTTCCCCTTCCAATCCTTCCCTCCTGTTCGCCGGAGCCAACCACGGTTTGTTCAAATCCATGGACGGCGGGCAAACCTGGGAACCCAAAAACGAAGGACTTTTTAATCTCGACGTTCATTCCATAACTCTCGATCCGGCGCGTGCCGGCGTCGTCTATCTGGGAACGGGAAAGGGGATTTTCAAGTCGGAGAACGACGGGGAAAACTGGACGCAATGGTTCGAAGAGTCTACGGGACTTCCCGGAGGGAGAGTCAATCACATTTTATTGGACCCACGCGACCCGGATACTTTATACGCCTCCACGTCCGACGGTTTTTATCTGTCCGACGACAGTGGAGAGTTCTGGGTGCAAAAGTCTGCTGGCGACTTGCCTGGAAATGGCCTGGACGTTCGAGCGGCGCGGTTTTTATTTCCCGACAAAAATGATCTGTTCATTGGTACGGACGCCGGCGCTTTTCGTCGCGAGGATGGAGGCGATTCCTGGGAAAGAAAATGGACCGAGGGGCCGGAAAGGATTCTGGATTTTATATCGACCGGCGCCGATTCCGAATTTTTTTATGTCGGAACGGAGAATGGATTTTATAAATCCTTCAATAAAGGGGTTCACTGGATTCAGGATAAAACCTTTGAGGACCTTGCCGTTTCGCAAGTCTATTTGGATCCTCTCAACCCTTCGGCTTTATACCTGGTCGCGGGGGGTGGGATTTATTTCAGCGCCGACGGCGGCGACCGCTGGCAAACAAGTTTCCCGGACCGCGACACAATCAAGGGCGACTTCACCCCGTCTCCGGATTTGACCGCGACGAAATTCCTCATCACTGCCGGCCCAAAACCTGTATGGTTTTTGGGATCCACAGGCGGGTTACTGCTTTCTTACGATCAGGGCGCGACCTGGATTCCGAAGCGCCTGGAAGTTGCGGGTAACAAAAACGGCGAACCGGAAAAGACCATGGATATGGTCAAACTGTTCACCGAGATTCATACCGGCAGGATATTCGGCTCTTATGCTTATCTGCTCGTCGACGTCGCCACCCTGGGATTGATTTTTTTAATTTTTACCGGAATAAAAATCAGCTTTCATAGAAGGCAGGCAGCCCAGAAAATCCAGAAAAAACTTTTGGAGGCGCAAGACGAAGAGGATGCGGTGGACGCGCTAATAAACGTTCAGGAAACCGCTTACGATCTCTCCAGGGAAAGCAGTCAAATCCACGACATGATCGAACAGATCGAAGATCATTTAGGGAAATGTAAAAACGTTTATATGAAAAAGGAAAAGAAGGAAATTGAGGAAGTCGATCGCCACGTCCATATTCTGGACGCCAAGATACAGGGGCTTATGAGCCGATTGAAAGAACTTGGGGAATGATCAACTTGTTAACAAGTTGATAAGCGCGAATCAATTGATGAGATTTTCTCCGTTCTTGAAATCCCTTTGAGAATACTCCCGCGGCAATTCCAATTTTTTAAATTCCTCCCAGTCGTCCCGAAACAGGTTGAATCCCACAAAATCCAGGGCCTGCATCAATTCCAGATCGGTGAGCCGTTCCCCCTCTTCCGCCGCTTCGCGTAAGACTTCTTCTAAAGACTCGCAAATTACGGCGAAGCGTTCGTCGTCCATTGAAACCATCAGGTTTTTCATAAAATCAAAGGACATGATTTCCGCGCCTCCTTTAAGTAAGCCGTTACCTCCGACCGTTTTTTATATTTTAGAGTAAAACTTTTGAACCGCCAATAGAAATTCGCGGATATCTTTTTGAATCAGGTTGTAGTCCCCGTTTTCAATGCGTTGCAGAGAAAAAATTGAAGACCCAAAGGCCAGCGCGTCCGCCCCTGCCGCTAAATAATCGGCGGCGTTTTTAGAATGGACGCCGCCAACGGCCATGAGCCGGAAATGCGAAAAAGGTCCTTTTATTTCCTGAAAATATTTGGGGCTTAATTGCGACGCGGGAAAAACTTTAACCATGGTTGCCCCGGCGTTCCAGGCTTTTTCGATTTCGCCCGGAGTGAACGCTCCGGGGAAAAAGGGGATTTCCCGTTGCTGACAGAAACCCGCAACGCTTTCATTGAATGTGGGAGCGACCAAAAATTCAGCGCCGGAGTTCTGTGCGATTTCCGCTTCTTTTACGGATAAAACGGTGCCTGCGCCAATGCAAAGGGAACCGGAAAATACCCGTGCGGCTTTTTCAATAAGGTGCGCGGCGTTTTTGGTGTTGAAAGTGATCTCAACGGTTTGCAATCCCGCCTGGACACAGGCCTCCAAAACCGGAATCAAAGAACTTTCCGTAATCCCTCGGAGAATTCCCAGCACGGGTTCGTTTTTGAATTGGGAAGGATCGAACCGCATGGAGGCTGAAGGTCAAACATTTCCTTCGGTAACCAGCTTGTTGTAGAAACTCAGATAATCGTCCTTGTTTTCCGATTTTCTAAGGGCCATCGCGGCTCTTGGATGAAGGTCCAAAATTCCGGTTATGGCGTAGGGAATGGTGTAGCCCCATTCGATTTTCTTTGCCAAATCCACAAATTCGCTCTCCAAAATTTCCAGGATGGGGCGAAGATCATATTTGGGATTTTTCAAAAAACCCAACAGCAGTTCCAGAGGACAGTTTCCCGCCGCCCGTCCTATGCCCAACGAAGTCGCGTCAAGGTAATTGATATTTTGAATGATTGCCTCAATGGTGTTGCCAAAAGCCAGTTGCTGGTTGTTGTGAGCGTGGATTCCAAGTTCCCGCGTGGGGAGCAGGGATTTATATTTTTTAGCCAGGTAGGCGATTTGTTCGGAATACAAGGCGCCAAAGCTGTCCACCAGATAAACCACGTCGACCGCGCTCTCGTTTTCTATTTGCTGAAGCGCCTCGTCCAGGTCGTTTTCCCTGGTGTGTGAAACGGCCATGATGTTGATCGTCGTTTCGTAGCCCTTGCCCTTCATCAAGTTGACCAGGTTGATCGCCTTGTCAATGTCCTTGACGTAGGCGGCCACCCGCATCATATCTATCAGGCTTTCGGCCTTGGGAATGATCGTGTCCGGGTTCACCCGCCCGATATCCACCATCACCGAAATTTTGCAATTTTTTTCCTCGGAACCCACGGCCATTTCCACGTCCTTTTCGGAGCAAAACTTCATGGGTCCAAATTCGTCCCGGTTAAACTGGCTTTCATCGGCCTTGTAGCCGAGTTCTACATAATCAACGCCAGCCCGGTTGGAGGCTTTGAAAATATTTTGAACAAACTCGTTGGTAAACTGATGATCATTCATCAATCCGCCGTCGCGGATAGTGCAGTCCAATACCTTGATTTCCTTACGGTACATCTTCAATGACTCCAAGACCTGGTTAATTTTATTTTGAGAACTTGTAATTATAAAGGGGAAAATTAGGCCGATCAAGCGCTTTCGTACTTTAAGCCCCTGATTTTTCGGGTATTCCTCGATGTGAATCAATTTACCCGCTATTGTTTAAGATATTTACTTTGCTTATAATAACGGTTTTATATTTTCAAACGTTCAAAGAGAACGGAAAATTATGAACCACTGGCTGGTCAAACAAGAACCCTCCAAATACAGTTGGGAAGAGTTTTGTAAGGATAAAGAAACTTATTGGGAAGGGGTTCGTAATTACCAGGCGCGGAATAATCTTCAGGCAATGAAAAAAGGCGATTGGGTTTTTTTCTACCACAGCGTCTCCGAAAAATCCATTCGGGGAATCGCCAAGGTCGTCCGGGAAGCCTATCCCGACCCAACCACACAGGACGAACGGTGGGTGGTCGTGGATTTAAAATGCGTCAAGCCCTTAAAAACTCCCATCACTCTGGACGACGTAAAAGCCAACCCAAAATTAAAAGACGTGGCCCTGGTAAAACAATCCCGCCTGTCCGTCATGCCCCTGCGCAAGGCCGAATTTGAAATTATTCTTAAAATGTCCGGAACGTCGTTATGACCCATGCGGGCCAGAAGGCGCGTTTAAAACGTTCCGTCTTGCTTCTCGTATTTCTTTTTCTCCAGAATGCATTTTTGCCGATTTCCTCGACCTCGGCCGAGCTTTCCATAAAATCCTGCCAGAAAACGACAAAATCCCTGAAAAGCAAAAGGGAAATCGTCGCCCAAAATGGAGGCGTCTGGGCCAGGTTTGAATCCGTAGGCGCTCTTAGGGACCAGTCCTTAACAGCCCTTCGTCTGGATTCCAGAATCAATTCCCTTCTGGTTACGCTGGATTATATATGTGAAACGCTCAACGGCGTCCCATTGAACGAGCTGGCTATTTTTGTGAACCGGAGTATTTCTCGTCTTGGAATGGAAGGTTTCAAAAAACATCAAGTGTCCCTGGGTAAAACTCCAACGGAAGTCAATATCTGGATCCAGTTCGCTCAATACGCCAAAGCGATAGAAAATCGGGCGTTGGATAAGGTTTCCGTTTCGCAAACTTTCCAGCGCGCGGAAGAGATAGTGGATCAATACCTCAATCTATGGGAAATTTTATCCGCCGTAAACGACGTCTCATTGGCGCTGAAAGACACAACGGGTTTATTAGCGCGAACAGACAAATTTTTTATCGACGATCCAACCGCCGCCCGGGTTCGGTTGGAATTATCCAAAGTTCCGTTCTGGGACGTCGATGAAAACTACGGCGGCTCTTAAAAAAAACGGCGGGTTTTAAAAACTGATTTATTGAACGAGGAGACACACATGAAATACTTTTTGGTCGTCGGAGGCACCGGCGTCATGGGAACCGCCGCCATACAGGGAGTGCGGGAAGTTTTTGGGAGCGACGCGGTCATTGTGGCAAATTGGTTTGGCAAAGAAGACACGGGCGTCCCCGTGGAAGGAGCCGACCACACAATTTTTGGCGATATAAACGATGCGGAATGCCTGGGGAAACTAAAAAATTTTAACGGCGGAAAATATGAATATATGTTTTACGCCACCGCTTTGGGAGACGTGGGCTTTCCCATAAATGATTCCACCCCCGCTCAAATCGAAAGGTCCAACGCCCTGTCTTTCGATCCAATATTAAAGCTGGAAGCGTCCATGGATATTGGAACCATCACGACGTACTCCACTTTTTATCTTCTCAAGCATCAGGTTTGCACCTATGGCGCCATGGGACATTCCAAAGAAGCTCTGGAAAAATGGACGCTCGAATCCGGAAAATCCAAACGCGCCTGCATCCGGGCCGGATTATTCGAATCCCCTTCTTCGCGGGGAATAAAATTGCTATTACGGAAAAGCGCGAAAAACCTGGATTCTATCCGCGATCCCTTGCTCCGATCTTATTTTGAAAATGTGAAAACCAGCGAAGGAATCGAAAATTTCACTCAGGGAATCATTCAGGAAGAACGCGACGCCTTTGGAGACAGCCCCACGCGCTCGGAAAATTTGTACCAGGCGCATTTGAAATTATTTGACGCAGAGACGCCGGTTTTCATCAACGTGTCAGGAACCAAAATCTGGCTCAGCAAAGAGGCCCAGACACTGGACCAACTCCCCTCCTGATCCTTCCCGATTTCCCTCCAGGGGCTTTCGGAAGAATTTTTCCTTTGGAAGTCCCTTTTGTTGCTTTTAACGCTAAATTGTTTGATAATAAAAAGGTTTCCAAACCACCTCAAACCGATTGCACAAAAATCGTAGACGATTTTGCCTTCGCTTGACGTTACATTTTCTGCCATTATTACCAGGCGGGGCCACGCGCAAATTGACATATGGATATGAACGATTCACCCCGAAAACCTGACCGAATCGAAAAAGTCGACGCTAAATTAGCGCATGACGACCGGTTGAATTCCCTTCTCGTGGGCGTTGTCAACGAGGTAAAAGCCTACGCCGACCAATTGATGGGTCAGCTCCAGCAACTGTCGGATATTGGGAGAGGCCTTTCCGGGGAATATGAGCTGGATTCGCTTCTCGAAAAAATTCTGGTGCAGGCTTGCGAATTTGCTTCGGCGGACGCGGGGACCTTATACATTCTTGAAGACAATGTTTTAAAATTTGAAATTGTTCAAAACAAAAGCTTGAACATACGCATGGGAGGAAAAACCGGGGAACCTATAACATTTGATCCGGTCGAATTGAAGGAATCCAATGTTTCCGCCTTCGTCGCCCTGAATGGAATTCCGGTAAATATTCAGGACGTGTACGACACGGACCTGTTCGACTTTACCGGTCCCAAAAAATTCGACGAATCCACGGGCTACCGCTCCAAGTCCATGTTGGTGATTCCCATGCGCAATCACGAAAGCGACGTGATAGGCGTTCTTCAATTAATGAACGCCATCAACCCGAAGACCGGGGAGGTGGTGCCTTTCTCTCCGGATTTTGAAAATCTGACAGAGTCCCTGGCGTCCCAGGCCGCCATCGCCATCACCAACGCAAAACTGATCAACGACATGGAAAGCCTGTTTGAATCTTTCGTCAAGGTGATGGCGACCGCTATCGACGAAAAGTCTCCGATCACCGGGGGGCACATACGCCGCGTGGCCAACCTCACCCTGACCATGGCTCATGTGATAAACGAGCAAAAGGAAGGGAGTTTTAAAGAGGTTCATTTTTCCAAGGAGAAACTGCACGAGTTGCGCATTGCGGCCTGGATGCACGATATCGGGAAAGTCACCACCCCCGTGGAAATCATCGAAAAGGCCAAGAAGCTTCAAACCATATTTGACCGGATCGAATTCATCGACCTTCGACTGCAATTTTTGATACAAAACGCGCGACTGGAAGCGCTGGAAAAAAGGCAGGTTCTGATCGAAAAAGGCGCGCCCATCGAAGAAATGGAAAAGCTAGAGCGGGAAATGCAAGCCCGGCAGGAAGAATTAAAGGACGTCCGCAAATTCATCCACTACTGCAATCAACCCAGCGAGTTTCTGGCGGATGAAGCGGTGGAACGTTTACAGGAAATCGCCAAAAAAATCTACACGGATATCGACGGAAACGCCTGCAACTTTTTGCAGGAGGACGAGGTTAAAAATCTTTCCATACGCAAAGGCAGCATCACGGAAGAGGAAAGAAAAATCATGCAGAACCACGCTTCCATTACTCTCCGGATGTTGAACCAAATCCCCTTCACCAAAAGACTGAAAAACATTCCCAGCTTCGCCGGGGCGCATCATGAATGCATCAATGGAAAGGGATATCCTCTGGGACTGAAGGACGACGAAATACCGTTTGAGGGGAAATTGATGGCGGTGACGGACATTGCGGAGGCCTTGACGGCTTCGGACCGGCCCTACAAAAAAGCCATGCCCCTGGACAACGTCTACAGAATTTTAACAACGATGGCAAATAATAACGAATTGGACGCCGACATGGTGAGTTTGTTCATCAAGCAAAACGTATACGACCGTTACCTGGAGGAACACGAAGATAAATAAGCCAGGCAAGCGCCGACCACTCGCCGTGGGGGCAATGGTTGGCGATTGGATGATCCCTTCTGAATCGGCAACGATGCCTATCGATTTTCCCCTACCTCAAATATTGTCAGTGGACCGGCGACGGCAATAATCTGTACTAGTCACGATTTAATCGAACAGAATGTTACACAGGGCAAATAATCGATATGCAATTACTCCAAAGCTCGATGCACTTCCCATAAAAGCTACGCAATCTGGCCCCGGCGCCCCGCCGGCCTGGCACGGCTATTTTTTCTTGGGAATATACTTGCCCGTCCGCATATAATTGTCGTTCATTTTTACATGCTCGTCGATTTGAACGTCGGAGCTTTTCGATTCCGGCGTCGCAGTTTCCTCGAAACTTTGCATGGCTCGATCCCGGGTTTTGTCGGATAATAAAACGGTTCTGTTTTTCCTGTTCCCAACCTTTTTAATTTTTTGATTGGCCCGTAATGTTGCCTTATCACGATGCGATATTCCTATTACCATTTTTGCTCCCGCCTCGTCGTTAATGGTTCCTGTTTAACAACTAGTAATATTATAAATCAAAGCCGAATAAATTCATATCAATTGCGACCATGATTTCACACAACCTCCAAAGTTTACTGGACCAGGAAAACCTTGCGGAAGGCGAATTCAAGGCGGCCGTCCAGGAATTTGATCATTTCGACGTCGCCCGGTTTTTACACCAACTCCGGCCCGAAGAAAAGATTCGGGTTTTTCAGGCTCTGGACAGCGATGAAAAACGCGAAGAACTCCTCTACGAAACCGACAAGGACAGCCGAAATGAACTAATCGCAACCCTGGACAAGGATTATGTAGCCCAGCTTTTGGGCGAAATGGAGGAGGACGAGGCCACCGATATACTCCAGGAACAAAACGAGGAGATCCAAAAAGAAATTCTCGGGGAAATGGAACCTCGCGAGGCGAACGCGCTTAAAAACCTGGTCCGCTTCGACGAGGAAACAGCGGGGGGAATGATGACTCCCGATTTTCTTCGGGTTTCTCCCGACCATACGGCCGCGGGAATTTTAATGCGGCTTAAAAAAGATTCCCATAAGGATCACCTTTCTTATTTTTACGTTTTGGATCCTCAAAACCGGCTGATGGGGTTTTTCAAATTGCGTGATTTGCTGAGAATTTCGCCCAACGCCCGCGCCAAATATTTTATCCGCCAGGAAACCCCAAAAGTTTTACTGGACGACCCCTGCGACAAGGTGGCGGAGATCATGGACGACGAACAAATGAGCAGTCTGCCGGTGGTGGATGAAAACAACGTCATGCACGGAATCGTTACTTTCGACGACGTCATCCGGACGATGGAGGATTTGGCCAGCGACGATATTTACACGATGGTGGGAACCCCGAAAGTGGATCCCTTCGCTCAAAGGCCCATGAATAAGATTTTGGCGCGCCTGCCCTGGCTGGTTCCAACTTTTATTGGCGGCATTGCCAGCGTTTTTGTTCTCAAGTGGTTTGAATCAAACATGATTGAATTTGGAACGGTGATCTTTTTCATTCCCTTTGTTTTGGGGCTCGCGGGGAATATAGGGATTCAATGCGCGACGGTCATCGTCCGGGGACTGGCCACCGGGGACATTAAAATGGAAAACCTAAAGGGGGTTGTGGCCAGCGAAATTCTGGTGGGATGCGCCAACGGGTTCATATTCGCGCTGCCCTGCGGCGGCCTCATCGCGCTGATTGCCGCTCCGGTTTTAAACGCCTCGCCGACCCTGGGGTACGCCGTGGGCGGGGGAATCATCGTGGCGGTTTCCTCCACCGCAATTTTAGGTTCCCTGATACCCTTCGCATTCCTCCGCATGAATATCGATCCCGCCATCAGCGCCGGTCCCGTTGTAACGGTGATCAACGATATTTTGGGACTCATCAGTTATCTCGCCGTGGCGTGGGCCGCCTTTGCCTACTTTTAAAACGAGGCTATTCAGTCTTCCTCCTCCACCTCTTCCAATTCGATAATGGGCGTGTTGATCTCGACATATTCGCCCTCGCCAACGTAAAATTCCTTCACGCGGCCCTCGTACTCGGAAACGAGAGTGTAATAACCCTCGGCGGTTATTTCCGCTACGGGACTTCCCTTCTTCACTTTATCGCCCTGCCGCACCAAAAATTTATCCACCTTGCCGGAAGTCATGGTTTTGTACATAGGAGACATCAAAACATAGAGCGCCATTCACTCCTCCCAAAAATTGAAAAATTTACTTCCCGGTATCAACCGACAAAGTTTTACGAGTATAATATCCGCTCCTTCAACCAAGAGAACCCAAAGAATCCCATGAGCCAATCGATCAAATTAAACGTCGGCGATTCCCTGCGCGATCCCATGTCCGGAAACAACGGCGAAATCCTCAAAATCGAGGATCACGTTTCCGGAAAACTGGTTTTCATCCGTTGGCGCGTGGAAGACCATTTGCATCACGACACGGAGCATTTTTATTCCAAGCTTGTCAAAAGCGTAAAAAAAGGGGAAATCGAACACAGCCCCCTGACGCCGTCCTGACCCCTTAATTGCGTGCCAGGGGCGGGACCCGGTTTTTAAAATCAGTCCTATTGTTTATAAACCGTGTGGGAAGGTCGCCCGGCGAGAATATTTTCCTTGCCCCAATTCACCACGTTTCGGAATTTATCCGATTGGATGAATCCGTTGAAGGCTTCCTCGGAACTCCAGTCGGACACGATCAAATAAGATTGCAGATCGTCGATATCTTTAAACAAGTTGGTTTTGGAGTGCCCTTCCATTTCAGCCATAACCACCAAAACCGAGCGAAAAGCTTTCTCGAACGTTTCTTCTTTTCCCGGCAACACTTTATAATTCATTCCTATTGTGACCATTTTTCATCCTCATAAGTAAGAGTCAAACGCACATTGACGACGCCCCGGCCCACTGTATATCTCCCAGATGTTCCCGAGGATTCAGGCGCAGTTCCTTTAAATCAAACCTGCGCTTGAGTTGAGTTATATTTTCCTTTTTGTGACCAGTATAAATAGAAATCTCCCGGGAAGGAACCTCAAAAACCGCACGGGAAGGAACTTCGGAAAGTGCGGACAACAACTCCGCCATTTTATCCAGATAAATTCTGCATTCCACAAGATACTTTAAGGCGGGATGATGAGGACCGTCCACGATATTTTCGATCAACAACGGTTCGGAGGGCAACCCCAGGCGGATCACGGGGATTCCATTTTTCTTGAAACGAACCAACGCTTGCTTGCAATTCTGAATCGTCTCCTCGAGTCCCCAGGGCTTGTACCGCCCTTCCCTGTGCATGGTATGCAAAGCCGTATCCTTAATAACCAGGGCGGGATAAATCCGGACGAAGTCCGGCTTGAACTCGATCGTATCTTCAACCGATTGCAAAAATTTTTCCGCCGTGTCTCCGGGAAGGCCCGCCATTAATTGCAACCCCAACCGGAAGCCTTTCCGCCTGATCAAATCCACCGCCCTGCGGAACCCGGCCAGGGACCCTCCCCGCCCGGACTGTTCGAGAACCGAGGCGTCCGTCGACTGAATCCCAAGCTCAATCGTCTTGACAGAAAATGGTTCGAGCAAGTCCAACCCCTCCCGGCTTATGAAATCTGGATGAGTGGACAAACGAATGGATTGAATATCTCCCGATTCGATCCAGGGTTGCACCAGCGATAAAAGAAACCGTTGGCGGGACTCCGCCATCCCCGTAAAAGTGCCTCCGTAAAAGGCCGCCTCGCGGATCGCAAAACTTCCCGGTTTCATGGAATTTAAATAGGTTTCGATAGTTTGCTCGACCCACTCCCTGTCGGCCCGCTCGCGAACCCCCGCTATATTGTTCTGATCGCAATAGACGCAACGATAAGGACAGGCTTCGTGAGGGATAAAAATGGGAATGATCAGTCTTTTGGAGGGCACCGTGGGAGGATGGAGATTCAGACGTTGAACTTTTCCAGGGCCTTGCGGGCCGCCGCCTGTTCGGCTTCTTTTTTACTCTTGCCGGAACCCGTCCCATGGATTTGACTTTTTACGAAAACGGCGACTTCGAATAACTTTTCGTGGTCCGGACCGGATTCTTTTATCACCTTGTAACCGGGAACGCAGACGAATTTGTTTTGCGTGTATTCCTGCAGGTCGCTTTTAAAATCATGAAACACGCAATCGTCGGCCACCTTTTCAATCTCAACCTGCAATAACGGGAGCAGAACGCGGGAAACCTTTTCCAGATTGCCGTCCAGATACAGCGCGCCGGCAAGGGCCTCAAACCCGTTCGCCAAAAGCGAACTTTTGTTTTTTCCTCCGGACAGATCTTCGCCTTTTCCAAGATAAAGATAATCGCCCAAGTTGATTTTACGTCCCAGATTGGCCAGACAGGTTTCGTTGACCACGGAAGCCCGGATTTTCGACAAGGCGCCTTCGCTGTAATCGGGGTATTTTTTGATCATATATTCGCTGACGATCAGGTCCAGAACGGAGTCGCCTAAGAATTCAAACCGCTCGTTGTGTTTAAGGTTTTCAGAGTTCTCGTTGACGTAGGATTTGTGTGTGAGGGCCTTGACGAGGAGGGGCAAGCTCTGAAACTGGTACCCCAAAACGGATTGAAGCTCGGTCAATCCCTGCTTACGCGCTTCAGATAACATGGAGGAATTTTAGTTAGAGACCTGCCGAACGACCAGAACCGCATTGGTTCCGCCAAATCCAAAAGAATTGGACATTGCGACTTTTATTTTTTTCTCGCGCGCGGTATTGGGCACATAATCCAGGTCGCAGATAGGATCGGGCGTCGTGTAATTGATGGTGGGCGGAACCGTTCCACGGTCGATAGCCAAAAGAGAATAGATGGCCTCGATTCCGCCTGCGGCGCCTAATAAATGACCTGTCATGGATTTGGTGGAACTGATCCATAAATTTTTGGCGTGATGGTTAAAAACTTTTTTAATCGCCATGGTCTCGGTGGCGTCCGCCGCAGTGGACGTTCCGTGGGCGTTGATGTAATCGACTTCGTCTTTGTTGATTTTCGCGTTTTTGAGCGCCAGTTCCATGCAACGCGCCGCTCCTTCGCCGTCCGGAGACGTCGCCGTCATATGATGAGCGTCGCTGTTCAATCCATATCCCAATATTTCACCGTAGATATGGACGCCGCGCTTTTTGGCGCTTTCGTATTCTTCCAGGACCAACACGCCGCAACCTTCGCCCATAACAAAACCGTCGCGATCTTTATCGAAAGGTCGGCTCGCGCCCTTGGGATCGTCGTTCCGCGTGGAAAGAGCTTTGGCGGCGGCAAACCCTCCAATGCCCAACTCGGTGATGACGGATTCGGCGCCGCCGGCGATCATAGTATCCGCCTCGCCGTAACGGATGAGTTTGGCGGCGTCGCCGATAGCGTTTGTTCCGGTGGCGCAGGCGGTCACCACGCAGGTGTTGGGACCCTTTGCGCCAAAGGTGATGGATACCTGCCCGGACGCCATATTGGCGATCAGCATCGGAATAAAAAACGGGGTGATTTTTCGCGGACCCTTTTCAATATAGGTATAAAAGGTTTTTTCCAGAGCGGGCAAACCGCCAAGGCCTACGCCGATCAATACGCCGACGCGATCGGCGTTTTCGTCGTTGATTTCAAATTGGGAGTCCTTCAGCGCCATGCGGGTACAGGCGATGGCATAATGGATGAACACGTCCATTTTCTTGATTTCCTTGTGCTCAACATGGTCCTCAGGTTTGAACCCCTTGACCTCTCCGGCAATTCGAACGGGAAACTTTTCCGCATCAAACTTGCTTATGTAATCAATGCCGGATATCCCCCCGCACAGGGCCTTCCAGTTTTCGTCGACGCCCATCCCTAGCGGGGTGACCATGCCCAAACCGGTAACAACGACACGCCTGTCCATATTCTTCGCCTGAAAAGTATTAATTAGTGTTGCTTTTAATATGCCCGATAGCGTCTCCCACGGTGGCTATTTTTTCAGCCATTTCGTCGGGGATCTCTATATCAAACTCTTCTTCCAGAGCCATAACCAATTCCACCGTGTCCAGCGAATCAGCGCCCAAATCTTCCACAAATTTTGCAGTCGGGACAACCTGCTTCTCATCCACGCCCAGTTGATCCACAATAATATCTGTTACTTTCTTTTCAATTGAAGACATTTATATACACTCCTTTAAGAAACTACATTAGCATTCCACCGTTTATATTCAGAACCTGGCCGGTAATATAATCTGCTCGATCCGATACCAGGAATAAGACGCCATCCGCAACATTTTGAGAACTCCCCAATTTCCCAAGGGGAATTTTACCCATCAAACCTTCTCTGATTTTTTCATTCAAGGCGCCTGTCATGTCCGTTTCAATAAAGCCTGGGGCAATGGCATTCACCCTTATACCGCGCGGCGCCGCCTCCAGAGCCATGGTCTTGGTCAGTCCAATCAAGGCCGCTTTGGAGGCCGTATAATTTGCCTGCCCCGCGTTGCCTGCCTGACCTACGATGGAGCTGATGTTTACAATATTTCCGCTTCTTTGTTTCATCATTTGTTTTACTGCCAATTGGGAACAAAGAAACGCGCCTTTTAAATTAACCTCCAGTACCTGGTCCCAATCTTCTTCCTTCATTCGAACCAGCAACCCGTCCTTGGTTATACCCGCATTATTGACCAAAATATCCAGCCTGCCCGCCTCTCCGACAATCAGGTCAAATGCGTTTTGAATATGCTCCCTTTTCGAAACGTCCAGGCAGATAGCGAAAGCTTTGCCGCCTTTATCCCGTATAGATTTGGCGGTTTCCTCGGCGGTTTCGAGGTTCGTGCCCCCAAGGTAAACCTGCGCGCCTTGGGAAGCAAGCGTTTCCGAGATTGTTTTACCTATTCCCCTGCCTCCGCCGGTTACCAGGGCTATTTGGTTTTCCAGTTCCATAAAAATAGAGCCGGGCCTTTTAAGCCAGGGTTCTTAATTCGCTCGCTGTTTTAGCCAGAGATTCCGGATCGCCCACCTGAAAGCATAGAATTTGTTTGGCAAATCGCCGCATCAACCCGGAAAGCACTCTTCCGGGTCCAATTTCAACCACAGCCTGAATCCCGTCGTCCACCAGATACTGCATCGTTTCGACCCATCGAACCGGGGAGCAAACCTGCTTCACCAACGCCGCTCTGGCCTCAGAACCCGAGGTCACGGCCTGGGCGTCGACGTTGGTAACAACCGGTATGGACAGGTCCTGAAAATCGGTTTTTTCAAGCTCAATTTGAAGCTTTTGTTCCGCTGTTTTCATCAAGGAACAATGAAACGGGGCGCTGACGGGAAGAACAACAGTCTTTTTGGCTCCCAGGCGATTGGCTTCCTCCACGGCGGATTCCACGGCTTGCCGGTGACCGGCGACCACGGTTTGTACGGGACTGTTCATATTTGCGGGAGAAACCAGGTTTTCTGGATTGGAAAGTCTGGCGCAGATTTCCTGAACCGTCTTTAAAGGCAACCCCACAATGGCCGCCATTCCGCCGAGACCCACGGGAACGGCTTCCTGCATGAATTTCCCTCGTTTATGGACCACCCGGACGGCGTCCAAAAAATCCAAGGCTCCCGCCGCAACCAGGGCGGAGTATTCTCCCAGACTATGACCGGCGGTCACACGGAATTCTATACCATTTTCCTTCAATGCATTCAAGGCCATTATGCTGTGGACGAGGATAGCCGGTTGAGTGTTTTCCGTCAGATTCAGCTCGTCTTCCGGCCCTTCCAGGCACAATTTTTCCAAGTCCTTGCCAATGGCCTCTCCGGCCTGATGAAGCATGTCCCTGGCTTGGGGAAGCGACGAAAAAAATTCCCCGCCCATGCCAACAAATTGCGAGCCTTGGCCGGGAAATAGAAAAGCAATATTTACCATCGGATGAGCGCCGATCCCCAGGTCAACCCGGCGCCCAGCCCGGTGATCAAAACCAGATCGCCGTCCTTGACGCGCCCTTCCTCTCTGGATTCGTGCAGGGCGATGGGAATGGCGGCTCCGGCGGTGTTGCCGTACCGGTTTATATTCACAAAAGTTTTTTCCAACGGCAGGTCCAGGTGTTTGGCGACGGCGTCTATGATGCGCTTGTTGGCCTGGTGAGGAACCATCAGGCTGACGTCCTCCTTGACCAGTCCATTGAACTCCAGGGCTTCGATCGCCGCCTCGGTCATCCGTTTGACGGCGGATTTAAACGTGGCCCCGCCCGCCATTTTCAAGGTGTATTGCTTTTGTTCCGCCGCCAGGGAAGAAATCCGCTCGCGTCCAATTCCGCCTGGAACGCATAACATTTCCGCCTTGGATCCGTCGGAGTGAATGTGCGTGGACAAAATGCCTTTCGGCGACTGGGTTTCTGTTCTTTTCAATATCGCGGCTCCGGCTCCATCTCCAAATAAAATACAGGTGGACCGGTCTTCCCAATCCATTATCCTGGAATTCACTTCGCTTCCCACGACGAGGATCGTTTCCAGCCGCCCGCTTTTTAAATATTGCTCGGCGATCGACAATCCGTAAATGAACCCGGAACAAACCGCCGATATGTCGTAAGCCGCCGCGTTGACCGCGCCCAACCCCTTTTGCACGAAACAACCGGTGGAGGGATACAAAATGTCCGGCGTGGACGTGCAAACAATGATCATGTCCAATTGTCCGGCGGCGACGTCGGCTTCCTTCATTGCCTGAAGCGACGCTTTTACCGCCATGGTCGAGGAACTTTCGTCCTTGGCCGCAATCCGCCTTTCTTCTATTCCGGTCCGGGCGCGGATCCACTCATCGGAAGTTTCCAGAGTTTTTTCCAGATCCTTGTTGGTGAGTATTTTTTCGGGAAGGTAGGTTCCGGTTCCCACAATTTGAGCTGAAAACGGCGAGCGATGGGTCATGTCCGGCGGGCTTATTTTTCTGGTTTTTCGGTTTTTTCGACTGCTTTTTCTTCTTCCGGAACCGGCTCAACCTGTTCAGGAATATCAGCGGGGGGTTCATGCCCATTTTCATCATTTTTTGGATTAAAGGCTATCTCCTTGATGTGTTTCCAAAAAGTTCCCTTGGCCCAAATCCCAATATCTTCCAAATTGGATTCGATTTCTTCCTGGATATGCTGATTGACTTTTTTATCCACCATCTCGCGCGCGCGGTTGATGGCGTTCTTAAGGGCTTTTGGGGAGGAACGTCCGTGGGCAATGATGCACACTCCATTAATCCCCAACAAAGGAGCGCCTCCGGTTTCGGAATAATCCACGGCTTTTTTCTTGCTGTCCAAATGCGGTTTGATGAGCAGGTAACCCAGCTTGCTGAGCCAACTGGCGCGGAACACGCTTTTCAAAAGTTCGCCGATCATTTCCGCCATGCTTTGGCTGATTTTCAAAGCGATATTGCCAGTAAAACCGTCGCAGACGATGACGTCCGCTTGCCCGCTGTACACGCCCTTGGCTTCCACATTGCCAATAAAATTAATATGGCAACTTTTGAACATCTTAAAGACGTTTTTAGTCATCTCATTTCCCTTGCCGTCTTCCTCGCCAATACTCAAAAGCCCCACACGCGGATTTTCCATTCCCAAAACGTATTTGGCCATCACGTTTCCCATGATTCCGAATTCAAAGAGTTGATTGGCCTTGCAGTCGACGTTGGCCCCGGCGTCCAAAAGCAGGGCGGGTCCGTCCAGGGTGGGAAGTTGTACGGCAATGCAGGGGCGGTCCACCCCTTTCATAGTGCGGAGCAAAACCGAAGAATACGCCAGAACGGCGCCGGTGTTGCCTGCGCTCACAAAAGCCTCGGCCTCGCCGCGCTTGATCAAATCGACGCCGATTTTCATGGAGGATTTTTTCTTCGATCGTAAAACCTTGGAAGGCGAATCGTCCATTTCAACGACCTCGTCGGCGTGCACCACACGGATGGGCAATTTCGACGCGTCTTCGAATTTGCTCAGCTCCGCCTGCACCTCGTCGGTTCTACCCGTGAGAATAATTTCCACCTCGGGGTATTCCCGGGCCGCTAAAACTGCGCCCTCGACAATGGCGGAAGGCGCATTGTCTCCTCCCATAGCGTCAACGACGATTTTCATGAACGACCACTCCTTTGCCCAAGCCAGGTCCAACGCACAACAGGCCGACCTGAAAACTAAACTTCCTCGACCTCAACGATCTGCTTTCCGTTATAAAAACCTTCCGGCGACATGTGATGAGGTCTACGGGCTTCGCCCGTATCCGGGTCGACGGTGAAGGCGGGAACCTTTAATTTATCGTGAGACCTTCGATTCTTTTTCCTTGAACGGGACGTCCTTTTCTTTGGAACGGCCATGATTCCTCCTAAGATAATATGAAAAATTATTTCAGTTTGTCCTTCAACTCCATCAAAACTTCAAGCCTCGGGTCGACGGCCAGGTCTTTATCGCAATCGCAATTTTCCAGGTTCAAGTCGGCGCCGCAACGCTGGCACAGTCCCCGGCAATTTTCATCGCACAGGCAAATCGTCGGCAGGTTTAATACGATATGATCGTGAACCGCCTGAGTCAGATCCACCTGATTTCCAGAATTTCCAGAATAGGATTCCGCGTCAATGTCGGACGCCTGCAATTCCACCTCGGCTTTCCCTTTTTGGGATTCAGTTCTGGGAGTGAACCGGGCTGAAACCTTGCAATGCAGGGGAAACCGGATGGAACCCAAACAGCGGCTACAAATCAGGTCGAGAGCGGAAACGATCCGCCCGGACAAGTAAACGTCCTTCTGGACCTTTTTTAAATTCCCCTCCACATGAACATCGTCGCAGAGAGCGCAATCGGGCTGGTTTAAATTAAAATGGCTCCGTGGCTGAACCTTGGAAAACTCCAAGCCTTCCAAGGGGATATCGTCAATTTCAAAGACCAGACTAGACATAATTAACGTCAACGGAACCTGCAAACCCAATAAGCCACTGATGTTGGGATTCTTATGCCGAGGTGATAAGGCTTGAATTTACCTGTAATCACCAGACCAGTCAAGAAAAATCATTCGCTTTGGAGTGAGATATCAGGCTCGCGGATGGTATTCGTCGTGTATTTGGCGCATTCGTTCCTGAAGGATGTGCGTATAAATTTGAGTGGTGGAAATATCCGCGTGGCCCAACATTTGTTGAACCGACCGCAAATCGGCGCCGCCTTCCAGTAAATGTGTGGCGAAAGCGTGCCGGAGCGTATGGGGAGAAACCTGGATTTTGATTCCAGCCTTCAAGGCGTACCCCTTTATTATTTCCCAGAAGGCCTGCCGCGACATTTTCTTTCCCAGACGAGTGACGAACAACTCCCGAGCCACCCGCCCCTTCAATATTACGGGGCGGGCTTTGACAAAATAGTCCTCTATAGCCTCGCGCGCCGTTTGGCCGAGGGGAACCGCCCTTTCCTTCCCCCCTTTCCCGAGGGAACGCAGATAGCCGGCTTGCAGATTCAGGTCGCCGGGAGTCAAATTAATCAATTCGGAAACCCGCAGTCCCGAGGCATAAAGCGTTTCCAGCATGGCTTTGTCGCGAAGTCCGCGCGGATGAGAAAGGTCGGGCGCGCTTAAAATGGCGTCCACTTCTTCGAAAGACAGGGTTTCCGGAAGCTTTCGCCATTTCCGCGGGGTTTCGAGATTCTCGACCGGACTGGCGTCAATTTGTTTTTCGTCCACCAAAAACCGGAAAAAAGATTTTAACGAGGACATACAACGCGCAATAGACGCAGAGGATAATCCCCGCTCCCGAAGCCCTATAAAATAATGGCGGACATGCTCGGTATCGATCTCGGAAAAAGGCAACGCTTTAACAGCGGACAAAAAACCGGCGACATCCCGGATATAACTTTTTTGGGTGTTTAGCGAATGTCTTTTTTCGATCAATAAAAAATCGGCAAACTGGGGCAAAAAATCTCTCATAAAATAACTTTATAATAATCAAATGGTTACGCGCAAGTTTTTATTTTATGGACGCATTTTAATTTGCATTTCTAACGCGGATTTTGGATTATTTTCGCTCTAATATAGTAAGTTTATTGAAAATAAAGGCTGTTTGTAGATTACGCCAAAATGAGGTACAATCACGCGCCTTAAAACGACATTTATCCCTCTGCGGTTGGAGGGAAGGATTCAATGGGGGAATATGGAACGTATCACGTTGGTCCAGCATTTGCGCCGCCAGGAAATGAAAATCCAGGGAGCGTCCGGGGAGTTCACCAGCTTGATGAATGAAATCCTGGTAGCTTCCAAAATCATATCCGCCGCAGTGAATAAAGCCGGAATCGGCGAGGATATCCTTGGACTGACGGGAAAAACCAATGTCCAGGGCGAAGAGGTTCAAAAGCTGGACGAATACGCCAACAAGACTTTTATCAAAATTATCGGCCAGTCGGGGCATGTTTGCGCCATAGCCTCCGAAGAAGACCCCGAGCCTATTTTGATTGCCACCCAGGAGGGTGGCGGTAAATACATTTTCATGATGGACCCCCTTGACGGTTCCTCCAATATCGACGTCAACGTCAGTATCGGAACCATTTTTTCCATTTACCGGAAAAAGAGCAAGGGTTCCATGACATTGGACGAAGACCTGCTGCAGCGCGGCGACCAGCAGGTGGCGGCGGGATATATTATTTACGGGTCCAGCACCATGTTTGTTTATACCGTCGGAGAGAGCGTGTTTGGTTTTACTCTCGACCCGGAACTGGGCGAGTTTTTCCTGTCCCACGACGACATGAAAATCCCCGAAACGGGCGACATCTACAGCGCCAACGAAGGGAATCGTGCCCATTGGAGCGAGGGCCAGAAACAGGTCGTCGAATACTTTAAAGAATCAGACGACGCAACGCGCCGACCCTATAAATTGAGATATATCGGCTCGCTGGTTTCGGATTTTCATCGCACCCTGCTAAAGGGCGGAATTTTTATGTATCCCCGGGACGCCACAAGTCCGGATGGGAAGTTGCGGTTTTCCTACGAAGCGGCGCCTCTAAGTTTCATTGTGGAAAACGCCGGGGGCCGGGCCAGCACGGGCGATCAAAGAATCCTGAGCCTCCAGCCCACGCAAATTCATCAAAGGGTTCCCTTGTATATCGGCAGTAAAAAAGACGTTAAAACCGCAGAAGATATTCTAAAAAAATATTCTTAAGGGCGCCTCTAAAAATCAATCCTGACTGTAAACGCCGGGATAGCATATTGATTTGCAAACTCACCAAGGCTTGTACGTTACCCGTATAGGACGCCCAACTGCCTCCAGGCGCTTGCCTGGCCGGCAGTCTTCTTTTTCTGGAAAACCCATTATGAGAATCAAAAGCATCCGCGGCGTTAAGGATATTCTTCCCGATGAAATCGCCAAGTGGCAATGGACGGAAGATTGGGCGCGCAAAATCTTTCGGCGATATGGATTCAAGGAAATCCGGATTCCCATTTTTGAGGACTCGCGCTTGTTTGCCCGCAGTCTGGGCGAAACGACGGACGTCGTGGAAAAAGAAATGTATACGTTCGCCGATCGTAGCGGCGATTCCCTCACCTTAAGGCCCGAGGGCACGGCCTCGGTGGTTCGCTCTTATGTCGAGCATAAGATGCACCACCCGCCCTCTGTGGTGAAATTGTATTACATGGGTCCCATGTTTCGATACGAAAGGCCGCAGGCGGGCCGCTTCCGACAGTTTTATCAAATCGGAGTCGAGGCCATGGGTTCCGCCAGCCCGGCGGTGGACGCCGAGGTGATGTGCATGTTGGTGGAACTTTTTAAAACTCTCGGCTTGGCCGACGTTCAACTGCAAATCAACAGTCTGGGCGACAAGGAAAGCCGACCTCAATATCGTCAAATTCTGCAAAACGCCATCCAACCGCATTTAACAAACCTGTGCGCCAACTGCAACCAACGTTACGAAAAAAATCCTCTCAGGGTATTGGACTGCAAGGAGCCTCAATGCAAGGAAATCGCTCGCGACCTGCCTAAAACGGTGGAACACCTGAACCCGGAAAGCCGCGAGCATTTTGAAGAGGTGCAAACGCTCCTGAAAGCGGCGGGGGTCGATTTTACCATCAACCCGCTTATGGTTCGCGGACTGGATTATTATTCGCGCACTACCTTCGAGATCGCATCATCGGAACTGGGCGCGCAAAACGCCCTTTGCGGCGGCGGACGCTATGATTATCTTGTTGAGACTTTCGACGGGCCGCCCACGCCCTGTTTCGGTTTTGCATTGGGAATGGAACGCCTGGTCTCGGTCGTTCAACCCGGCGCGGATTTGGAAACCCTGGATCGTCCGGACCTGTACATTGTGAGCCTGGGAGAACAGGCCCTCCTGGCTTCCTTCAAAATTGCGGAAGAACTTCGCTCACGGGGCCTGAGGGTGGAAAGGGATTACGACGGTTCGAGTTTGAAAAGCCAAATGCGAAAAGCCAATCAGAAGAACTGCCGCTTCGCCCTGATCATCGGCGACAACGAACTGGAATCCGGAAAACTGGTTTTAAAAAATATGGTCGAGAGTGAACAAACGGAAATCGCCCTCGCTTCCTTCTCCGATGAAATATTAAATGTTGTGGCCCCGCTTCCTGATGATTGACGCGGAAGTGGGCAAATGATACATTCTCTCTAGTTCAACATCGCCGAGACTATTTCCATGTCCAGTAAAGAACAGCAAGTCCTCGAAGATTTTATTTCCCAAAATAATCTTAAAATCACCCGTCAAAGGCGGACAGTTCTGAGCGCTTTTTTAGGAAGCGAGGAACATGTCAGCGCCGAGGATCTGCACCGGATCGTACGGGAAAAAGAATCCAACATCGGTTTGGCCACTGTATACCGGACCCTGAGTCTGCTGACCCAAAGCGGCCTGGCGGTCGAGCTTGATTTTGGCGACGGACAAAAGCGCTACGAACACAATTATATGCACAGCCATCACGATCATATGATCTGCACCGAATGCGGGAAGATCATCGAGTTCAACCATCCCCTGATCGAAAAATTCCAGGAAGAAGTCGCGCGGCGCAACGGCTTCACCATCACGTCCCACAAACTGGACATGTTCGGCCTTTGCGCGGATTGCAAGTAAACGATTTCGGCCCTCAAGCGCGTTCCCTTTTCTCCCAAACAGAAACCCACGCCAGAACCTCTCACGATCCATTGAAAAGGAGGACGGAAAAACGTCCCGTTCCGCCGGTTCCGACCAAAAATGTTTAACGACCTCGGCGCCTCGTCGCGCTCAAAAGAATCCCTCGCCGTTTTATTCTGGACGATATTTTGCCTGATGGCTTTCAGCTATCGCCTGGGCGAAATCCCCCCTTATCACACGGATGAAAGTTACTACATTGAATCGGTAAAGAGCATGGTCGCGTCCGGCGACTACGTCACTCCCGTTTACCACGAGAAAAAACGCTTTGCCAAACCCATATTGATTTACTGGGCGATGACGGTTCCTTACAAAATTTTTGGCTTCAGCCTGTCCGCGGCGCGCAGCGTTTCCGTGTTTTTTGGCGCCGCTTGCGTCTGGTTGGTTTACTACCTGTCCCGCCGACTGTTCGGTCCGGGCGCAGCCTGGTTCGCCGCCTTGATCCTTCCCGGTTTTTATATTCATGTCCTGGCGGCGCGCTGGGCCACAACCGACATGGCGATGAATTTTTTTATTCTGCTGGCGATCTACTTTTTCGTTCGCGGATTTCAGGAGGAAAGTGAAAGGCCCTGGTGTTACGGCCTTTTCTATTTTTCTATGGGGCTTGGCTTTCTAACCAAGGGTCCCCCCGCCCTTCTAATCCCCTGCCTGGCCCTATTGGTCGCCGGGTTACTGACCCGAGAAAAAATCTCGATAAATGGCTTGCGGCCCTGGAGCGGCGCGGCCATTGTCCTCGCCGTCAACCTGCCCTGGTTCGCCGCCATGTTCGTTTTGAACGGCGAGGAGTATCGCGCCCATCTCTGGGGCGCGGAAGTGCGGGACCGTCTGATGAACAACGCGGAGATTGGGTTTTATTATGTGTGGGTGAGCATCCGCTATTACCTGCCCTGGTCCCTGTTTTTCATCTCAGCGCTAGGGGTATATTTGGGACTCATAAAAACCGGTTCGCCGGGAGCCGTAGAATTGAAAACAGGCGTTTGGGACCGGGTGAAAAATCATTTCCAGAATTTGCGCGAAAAAGAAAATTTTCCGCTTTTATTCTGCATTTCCTGGTTTGTATCCTGCTTGATTCTGTTCACGCTGTTACGGATTCAGCACAGCCGATACATGTTGCCTGCCTCCCCGGCCATGGCCATGATCATTGCCTGTTTCCTGGATCAACGACTGCGTTACGAAAACTTCCATAAATGGTGGATCAAAATTCCGTTTTACCTTTCCGTCGTCCTGTACTTTTTGGCCGGAGTGGGAATTGCCGTTGGACTTTTCCTCTACAGTTCCATTTCCCCGCCTCCATTGCGCATGGAGTTGTTGCCCGGAGTTTTAATTTTAAGCGCGGGGTCGTGCATTTTATTTTATATAAGAAAACAGGGCCGCCTCATGGTGGCGGGTCTGGCCGTAACCCAACTGGTTTTTCTGTCGGGCTTGAGCGGGGACCTCGTCCCTCACTTCAATCAATATCCTATGAAAAATATTGCTCGGGAAATTCTTAAAGTCGGCAAACAGGACGAACCCGTGGCCTTGTTCCGGCTCGATAATTACCGCGCCAAACTGGAAGTTTTAACCGCGCACGCAACTTACCAGGTCAACGACCCGGATCAATTACGGAGCTTCGCATCTTCCGGTAAAAGAGTTTTTTTGGTCATGAGAGAAACCGATTGGAAGGACCGGTTCCAGCAGGAGAGGTGGGTTCTTGCGAAAAAAGAAGATTTGTGGGAAAAAATTCGCTGGAACGCAAAAACCTTGCAAGCGATCCAACAAAACGGGTTGGCCAAAACTCTGAAAAAATACAGGGAGGACGCCGTTTTGTTAACCGGCGGCGGGTTTTGAAGAAGAATCCGCAGAGGAACCGGCGGCCCCTTCCGCCTCTATAGATCGAGCGCAACGAAAACCGATATAATTATAAACTTCGTTGACGACGCCGCCGAACAAGGTGATTTTTGTGTAGACCCGGTTCTTGGGATTCAACCAGGTGCGATTGGAACTTCTCAAGGCCCCTGCGGAAGAATTGAACGAACCGCCGCGAATGACCTTGTTCTCCCCCTTTTCCGGTCCAGCAGGATTGTCGCGGTTCCAGGCGGAATAGTACGGCGTGTACCAGTCTTCCACCCATTCCCAAACATTGCCCGACATGTCGTACAGGCCATAACGGTTGGGCGTTTTTTGTCCTACGGGGTGAGTTTTCCTCTCCGCATTGTCCTCAAACCAGGCAAACCGGTCGTCCATCAAGTTTCCCCAATAGTATCGGGTTTCGGACCCGGCGCGCGCCGCGTATTCCCATTCCGCTTCGGTGGGCAAGCGGCATCGGCTCTCCGTTTTGGAGATGAATTCTTTAATATCAAAATAATTCACCTGCTCCACCGGAGAGTCGGGTCCGACAAATTTGGCAGGATTGTATTCCATTATTTTTTCCCAACGGGACTGGATGACTTCATACTTATCCAGATAAAAATCCTTAACGCAAACCTCGTGCTCCGGCTGTTCATCCACCTGCGCGTTATCATTGCCCATAAAGAAACAACCGCCCTTGATGAAGACCATCCCCTCCGGAGCCTGATCCGCTATTTTTTGATCTGCCTCGGACAAATGGATGGGTTCCGGGATCGCCGAAGCCTTTTGGTCTGACAAGTCGGGAGGCGATAGATCCTGTTTTTGAGGCACCAGGGGAGAGGACTCGACTGGCTTTTCCGCTTGACGGTCCTCGCTCTGCGAGCAACCCGTGAAAAAAACCAGCAAAACCCCAAAAATTAAACGGCTAAGAAAGTTCATTGTATAAACCTAAAATAAAAGGAAGAAATCATAACACTCCCTCAAACTTTTACCAAAATTTTATTTTTTTTGCGGAGACATAGGGTAATTTAACATAGGAAATATTAAAACTATTCTTTTTCAACGCTTTAGGTTTTAGCCGCGGACGCCGATAAAGCGTTATCAAAAGCCTTGAATTCTTACTTCCAGGAAATGGAGTCCATGAGACGGTTTTTAATTACCTTACTACTTTTTTTGTTTAGCTTTGGTCTGGTTTCATGCCAGTCCGGTCCCCTGCCCTTCAAACCGGATTCGGAAATGAAAAGCCAAAAGTCCCTGGTTCTCATGGACAAGCTCAAGGATAAACCTTCCAGTCCCATACGCCTATACGGCGATCTGGATTTCGCGAAATTCCAATTCGATTCTGGCAATTACAATACGGCGGAGTTTTTCCTGAAAAAGACTTTGTTGGACTATCCGGGAAATCTGGAAGCCACCCGCCTCCTTCCCTGGTCGTATTTTTTCCAAGGCCGGTACGACAAGGCGTTGATCGCTTTTCAACGCGGGCAAGCCCTGTTCCATCACGATCCCGATCCATGGATAGGAATGGGGTGGTCGCAATTTGGCCTGCGCGAGTACGAAAAAGCTCTCGCCAGTTTTGATCGGGCGGAGGAACTTTTTGGCGAGCCTTTCCACATACGCAAAGGCCGGGGATTTGCCCATCTGCGTTTGCATCGCGTGGACAAAGCCAAAAGGGAATTTATTAAAATTTACAGTTTTGCTGAAATAAAAAAAATCATGGGCTTGTGGGAAAGCTGGGACGGTTACAACCCCGACGCCCGATTGAAGCTGACGCCGGACAAGGCAGAGGCCGTATCGATCTTCACCTTGCCGGAAGAAAAGCCCCGCTACCCCAGCATGCTGTTAGGCCAACCTGCGGCGGAAGATCCCAAATCCCTGGATCGTTTTGGACAAAAAGTAAAACAGAAATTCCAATCGACGGTCGACAAAGTGCGCTGGGATCCTGTGCGCCGGAGAAAGCCCTCCCCGCCTTTGGAACGGGCCTGGGAACTTTATTATAAAAGTCTGCGCCAGGAAGCTCTGGACGAATTTGACGATCTGCCAAAATACTTATCCGATGGGCTGGACGCGCAAAACGGGTTGGCGTGGAGCCTTCTAAAAAACGGGGACGTCCTGAAAGCGCAAAAGAAATTTGAAGATATCAAAAAATCTTACCCCGGATTTATAGGCATAGAGCAGGGCCTGGCGGCTGTAGAAAGCGAAAAATTTCAAAAGGCCGCCCAGGTTCAATATTATCTCGATTTAAAAAAACCGGAAATCGCCCAGGAAAAACTGGAGATTTTCGAAAAGGATTATTTTAGCTGGCCACATGTTTATCACAAATGGCCGGAGATCCAGAATCTCAAGGGATGGACGTCCCTGCAACAGGGAAAATACAACGAGTCCTGGACCTTTTTCAAGAAAGCCCTGAAATACGATCCTGAAAATCAAACCGCCTATCGTGGGATTGGCGAGGTTCTAAAAGAGGCGGCTCCGGGGCTTTACAAGGCGCGTCTGGCGTTTGAGAAAAAGGATTACAAATCCGCCGCCCGGATGTATTGGGAATACGCGGACTATTACAGCCGTGAAAAAAAGGTACACAACGTTTTGGCGGACGCCCATCTCGGCCTGGCCTGGAGTCATTTCTACAAAAAGGAATATGAGGACGCCGTCAAAAATTTTAAACGCATTCGGACGATCGACGGACTTAAATTTGAAGCCGCCAAAGGGATGGGAGCCTCTTATTATAATTTGGGAAATTACGCCGAAGCCGCCAAATATTTTCAGAAAGCGGACAAGCTCCATCCCAACAGCCCGGACGTCGTTTCAAAACTCGACTGGAGTATTTTAAGAAGCCAGAAACCCGATAAATCGGAAAGGCGCTTCCACAAGGTTTTGAAAAAAGATCCCACCCGCGCTTCGGCTTACCTGGGATTGGGCTGGATAGAATACAAGCGGCGGAAACCCGATCTCGCGGCGGAATATTTTCTCAAGGCGATATCCCTCGATCCGGATTTTGTCATGATGGACGAATTTGTCGCCATGCTAAACCGGGAACGCTTTGGCTGGGAGATTTACAATAATCTGGGCTGGGCATTTTACAAGCGAGGCCAACACAACAAGGCCCTAGAGCTGTTCCAGATCTCCGCCTCGCGGGAAAATTACAAATCAGACACTCTAAAGGGAATGGGCTACAGCCTGTTCCGTCTTGGCCAATACCGTGAAGCGATTGCCTTCCTGAAACAAACTCTAATCGTCAACAAATATCCTGCTCCCCTGGAGGAAACCGTTCTGGAAGAGGACGCCATTACCCCGTTCCCTGTTGCCACCAGCCCAGGAACGGTGATAGGACGTTGCTACCTGGGCCTAGGGATGAATAAAGAAGCCGCCGCCGCCTTCAATTTGGAAAGAGAAACCCGGCCCGATTGGCCGGAGATCCACGACGGGCTGGGCTGGACCTATCTGGGCATGAACCGGCTCCCGGAAGCGCGAATCATGTTCAACCAGGCGCTCGACCTTCAGCCTCTGTATTATTCCTCGCACAAAGGTTTGAATGCGGTGAAGCGACGTATGGCAAAATCAAAGCTCCCCGTTGTCCGTCAATTTCGCATGGAACCGGTATCGACGTCCAAAACAACAGGACACTAACCTTCTATCCGCCTGTGGATAAACCAAAAATCGATCCGGACCGGAGTAATAGCTGGAAGGCGCTGATTTAATTTTACTTATAGTTATTGTGGGAGGAACCCGGACATTCAATTTTTATCTTGACAAAGAGTCAACCTATTGAATATAATGGCGTTTCAAATCAACTATTCACAAGCGGTTTTAGCTCAATACATTTTGGGGAGGAAGGGTTACCTTTCTTTTTTCGCCGAGGTGCGGGAAGTCGTGGGGTTGACCCTTTAAGGGTCCGCCTCCATGATCCCAACTTACCTTTCTCCCGTTGTTTCCTTCCTTAGCAACACCCATTATTTTCCGCTGAACATTTTTTGGTAGGTTGCCTTTAAATCGTCAACCACCGCCGGTTCCGCCAACGTCGAAACGTCTCCCAATTGATCGGCTTCATTGGCGGCTATTTTCCTTAGAATCCGCCGCATGATTTTACCCGACCGCGTTTTGGGCAGTCCCGGCGCCCAGTGGATAACGTCCGGCGCGGCGATGGGTCCAATTTCTTTGCGCACGTGCGTCACCAGGCTCTTTTTCAACTCGTCGCTATAGTCAACGCCCGCCATCAAAGTAACGTAGGCATATATCCCCTGCCCTTTGACGTCGTGCGGAAAACCGACCACCGCCGCTTCGGCAACGTTTTCATTCAAGACTAGGGCTGACTCCACCTCCGCCGTGCCAATGCGATGCCCGGATACGTTAATGACGTCGTCCACGCGCCCGGTGATCCAGTAATAACCGTCTTCGTCCCGCCGGCAACCGTCGCCGGTGAAATAGTAGCCTGGATACAATTTAAAATAGGTTTCTTCAAACCGATCATGATCGCCGTAAACCGTGCGCATTTGACCGGGCCAGGGTTCGGAAAGCGCGAGAACGCCGGAGACGCCGTTGCCTTCCAAAACTTTGCCGGTCTCGGAATCAATCACAACCGGTTTGACGCCGAAGAATGGAAAGGTGGCCGACCCCGGTTTGGCGGGCGTGCAACCCGGCAGAGGGGTGATTAAAATACCCCCCGTTTCCGTTTGCCACCAGGTATCCACTACGGGGCATTTCTCCCGCCCGATGTTTTTATAATACCAGCGCCAGGCTTCCGGATTGATCGGCTCCCCAACGGAACCCAAGACCCGCAAAGTCGACAAATCGTATTTTGCCGGAAACTCCTCGCCGTGCGACATCAAGGCGCGAATGGCCGTGGGCGCGGTGTAAAACTGCGTGACCTTGTGCTTGTCTACCACCGCCCAGAATCTTCCGGGATCGGGATAAGTGGGCACGCCTTCAAACATGAGCGTCGTGGCGCCGTTGCCCAACGGACCGTAAGCTATATAGGAATGGCCCGTCACCCAGCCAATATCCGCCGTGCACCACCAGACGTCTCCGTCCTGATAATCGAATATATACTTGTGGGTCATGGCAGCGAACAACATGTATCCCGCGACATTATGCTGAACGCCCTTAGGCTTTCCGGTGGAACCCGATGTGTAAAGAATGAACAGCGGATCCTCGGCGTCCATCTCCTCCGGCGGGCAAACGTCGGACGCCGACGCCATCTCATCGTGCCACCAGAAATCCCGCCCCGCTTGCATGGCTGTATCAATTTTATCGCCCACGCGCCGGACGACGATGCAGGATTTCGTTACCGCGCCCGCCTTACTCGCCAGCGCCATGGCCTCGTCTGCGTTGGATTTAAGCGGCACCGGCTTTGCGCCGCGGAAAGATCCGTCGGAAGTGATTAAATGCGAGCAACCGGAATCGACGATGCGATCAGCCAGCGCCGTAGGAGAAAAGCCGCCGAACACGATGGAATGAACGGCGCCGATGCGGGCGCAGGCGAGCATCGCGATCATCAGCTCCGGAATCATGGGCATGTAAATGGAAACCTTATCGCCTTTTTTCACGCCGTGTTTTTTTAACACGTTGGCAAATTTACAAACTTCCGCCGTCAATTCGCGATAAGTCAGGGAAGAGTTTTCGCCCGGCTCGTTGCCTTCCCAGATGACTGCGGTCTGGTCGCCGCGTTTTTCCAAATGCCGGTCCAGGCAATTGACCGTAATGTTGGTTTTGCCGCCCTTGAAAAATTCGATGAAAATTTTTCCCTTGCGGACGTCGTAGTTATAAGCGCGCACCTGGTCCCACTTTTTAAACCAAACAAATTGTTCCGCCTGCTCGGCCCAAAACTGGTCCGGATCGTCTATGGATTTTTGGTACATTTCCCGGTACTGGTCCATGGATTTTATCCATGCCCGGCTGGAAGCTTCCTCGGAAGGTTTATATATTTCTGACATTAAAATTCTCCGTCGCCAATTCCCCTGGCGAAAAGGTCAATTATTTTAGATCGTTCGGACCGCGCGCGCGGCTTCGGAAAAAGTCCACAAACCGTCCGGCTGGTGCATCTCTCCGTCCCTTAAGTTCAGCACCCAGGTGCGCCGTCTGCCCGAAACCAGTTTGGCCACCATGGAAAAACCGCATCCAGCCGCAAAGGCCTCAGGGATGTGTACTTCCTTGCCAAACTTGTCCGTATTGCTGAATGAATCGTCGTCGTACAAGGTTTGCATTTCATCCTGCGTGGGCAACCTCCAACCGCTATAACCCGCGAATTCCTTTTCGTTGAGACCGCGAACATAATCCACGCAATCCTGGTAGTTGCACCACTTTTCCAAATCGATCATGGAATCGGTTTGCATCCACATCAGACTCTCTTCCGTGTCGGTCACGGTTCCATTTCCATTATCTACAAAACGTTGCATATCGCTCGCCGCAAAAATTACAGGTTGAGAAAATTAGCGTTCGAGAATATCATTTTTTTGAGGCAACTACTAACAATTGGATTTTTTCTCCCAGGCGCTTCGCCGCTCACTCATGGCAAAAGCGCTTTTTAGAGACACACTGAAATTATTAAATACCGCTTTCATCTAACCTCAAAAATCTAAGGTCTAGTTTTTTATGCCCGTCTCCCCTTCTCCAAAAATACTGTTGACCCATTACGAATGGTCGCTACGAAGACTCGAAGAAATTTTAAAAGAGGAAAAAAGCGATTACTTTCGCGACGCGGCGTTGGAGCGGTTTGGGTTCACCTACGATCTGGCCATAAAGTGTCTAGCCGCAGTTCGCCGGGAGCGAGGCGAAGAAACTTTGGCGGAGCCGGAGGAACTTTGGCGCTGGGCCGGAGAGATGGGCTATGGTCCCGGAGAAGACGAGGCCACCGACTTGCTGGAGTCCTACAACAAACTCAAACTTCCCAATAAGGGCGGCGTCGGCGACGCGGTGTTTGCAAAGCTAGATGGGTATTTCGCGACCTTTAACGATCTAATGAAAAACCTTGCGGCTTTATATTCGGAAAATTCGAAAAATTCGGACAATTCAGACGGCGCGTAGAAATTGTTTCTTTAAATTCTCCAGAGCCCGCCGTCGATGCGAGACGGCGTTTTTTTCTTCCGCAGACATTTCGCCGTAGGTTCGAGTCTCGCCGTCGGGGATGAAAATTGAATCCCAGCCAAAGCCGTTCTCTCCTCTCATCTCCGTAGCAATGGTCCCCTTCACTTCTCCGCGCGCGATTTTGATTTCGTTTCCGTCGTGCACCGCCACCAGGCAAAGCGCATAGGCGTCGCGGCTGTCAAAGGGATCGAGCATTTTAATCATCCCTTCGCATCCCACCGTTTTTTCAAACCATTTGACCAACGCGCCGGGGAGACCGTACCAGGCGGAAAACAATAAGCCGGAATCCTCCACCATGACCGGCGCCTTCAGCCGCTGATACACTTCGTTCACTTTATGAACAATTACCTGGTGCACGTCCGTGCTTTGCAACTCGTGGAGGTCTTCCATCTCCAGCGGCTCGATTTCCATACCGAGAATTTCCCTCGCCTCGCGGACCTTGTTCTCGTTGCCGGTGACGAATTTTATATTTTTCCAGGTTTCCTCGTCCAATGTTGCCTCCTCGGTAAAAACGCGATTGTATCATGCCCGGATTGAGGGGCGGATTGACTTTCGCCGGGTATTGCCTGAGAATCGGCGGTATGCTATAAGTTAACCCCTTCAAAACCTGTCAGTTAATCTTCCAACTCCCAAAAAAATGCGTAACACAGTCAGATTTTTATTAATAATTTCCACTCTCTGGCTGTCCGCCTGCTCGAATGTTTTTGAGCATGATTTCGACGTCCGGGCTCAAAAAGCCTTGCAGGATCTGATGGCTATCCAGGATTCCTATTACCAGGAAAATGGAAAGTACGCCGTCAACTTGTCCCAGGTCGAAAAATACAATTTAAAATACCATACCGGAATCGTCTACCTGGATATCGAGTCGGCAGACAAAAATGGTTACCGCGCCATATCCCTCCCCGCCGAATCCGTCACGGCGAGGGTGTTCGCCTTCGACTCCACCAAGGGCGGATTCTATGAAATGGACGACGACGAGGTTTCCAATTACGTCCTCGGCGCCTTGAACTCCATCCGCAAGGAACAAAAGGATTTGCGGATCATGGACGGCGCGTCCATATTCATGATTTTCATCCTGCTGTTTTTCTGGCTGAAAGCCTTGAAAAACCTGGAGAGCCGCGAGCACAAATCGATCATGTACCTGTTCCTGATTAGTCTGGGACCCTTGCTGTGGTCCATGATGGCGCTCAATCACATGCACAAGGATATCGCCGTCTCCTCCCTGGTTTTAACCGGCGTCGGCGCCGCAGGCGTCATTTCCCTGTTTGGGAGCGTCATGGGAGCCGTCGGCTTCACAAAAGTTTTCCAGCGCCCCACGCCCGGTCCGGTGATAGGCTTTTCCGTCTCAACCTTGTTTATCAGCCTGTTTTCCCTCGGGACCATGATTTATATCCTGACGACCTACTATAAGTAGAAATTAATCGCTATGTCATTGCGAGGAGTCCTTCTTCAGGCTCAGGACAGGCTCTGGCGACGAAGCGCTCCAGGCAGGCGCACATTTCGTCATTGCGAGGAGCGAAGCGACGCGGCAATCCAGGCGGGCAAGCGCCCACAAGCAAATTAGGCCAATCTCCATCGTCAATCCATTCCGGCCTTCCCTGCGGCGTCGGTCCAAATCTGCCTCTGGGGGGCCACCCCGGTGGATCGCCGCGCTCCTTCCCGTCGCTCGCGATGACGAACCTTGCGTCATTGCGAGGAGCGCTAGCGACGTGGCAATCCAGTGTTTTCCTACAGCCCTGGAGAACTTCGCCGGCTTTATCCCCCGCATTTTCAACCGCTTATAAATCCAAAAAAAATTATGCAAAAAACCCCTAAAGCTCCATTTTTATTAGGCCGATAAGCTAAATAGAAATAAGACGAATCTTCAGAAAAAACTTTTGGAGCGCAAGGTCATGGAAGTACCTACCAATTCATTAGTCAATCAAGCAAGTTTTGGCGGCGGCATTAACGGCCAGGGAAACGCCGGCCTGTCGGTAAAAAACGCCGACGGCGACACAATCAATTTCAGTCTGGAATCCGGCGGCAGTACAAGCTTTGAAGCCAGCCAGACGACAGGCGAGGACGGAGCCATTGTGCAATCGTTCTCCGTAGCGTCCGTCGCAGCCAACAATTTCTCAATTAGCGTGGAAGGCGACCTGACGGAAGAAGAACTGGCCGCGGTCGTGGAACTGGCGGATAAATTTCTGACTGCCGCAAACGGGTTTTTTCAGGGCAACGACGATTTCGAAGGCGCCAGCGATTCGCTGACCGGATTCTCCGAAGACTTCGACGTGCTTTCCCTGGACATTGAACAAGCAATTCAGCAAGCATTTGGCGGCTCTACGGGGACCCAGACCTTTAGGGGTGGAAGCCTGGATGAGACCGAAGTCCCCGAAGGCGGAGAGATAGACGCTGCCCCAACTGGAATTCGCAATCCCCAGGGTTTAACGCAAAGCGTTGCAGACGCCGTTTTTGGAAGCGGGACGACTCCGGACGACATATTCAAGTCCGTCAATCAACTGATTGAAGAGTTTTTCCAAAACTTTAATTCCCAGTCTGAATCCGAGACAGCATAATCCCCGATTCTCCGATTCCCAGTTACTGGCGATTAAAGCAAACCCCTCTCCCCAACGGGAGAGGGTTTTCTTTTTCCTGCCTGTAAATTTACCCCCCCACCTTTCCCCTTTAAAAATAACTTATCCGAACTATAATAACGTGTGAGGAAGGCTTGGCTTGTAAAGGGTAGTCATGGCAAGACAAGGTTTACCCTTGCATAGTTGATAAATGCTTGAATTGGTATTTTTTCAATGCAAAATCTAAAAATCAGCGTTTTCTTAATTGGTTTATTTTTTCTTTGGGGTTGCGTTTTTTCAAGGGCCGAATTGGCATCCCAAGCTAAAACCAGTATGGTTGGCATGACAAAAGAAGAGGTACTGATCTGCATGGGAGGAGCGTCCCAAAAGCAAAAAGAAGGAAATACGGAAGTGTGGACGTACAACTCAGGTGGAGATTCACGAGGTACTGTTTACGGGCAAAGTTTTGGACAAAGCTCAGCTATTGGCACATTAAGTCTTCGTAAAAGGTATTGTGTCGTCAATATTGTCTTTCGAGAAGGAAAAGTTAACAGTGTGAATTATGGTGGCCGGACGGGTGGATTGCTAACCAAAGGGGAACAATGTGCTTTCGCGGTTGAAAATTGTGTTCAGCCGCCATCATCCATCGAACAAGGATATTAAGCAGGTTTCTTCTTCACATATAAACAGAAAGAGTTTTGAGATGGCCGGTATGATTCAAGAGCTATTAGACACAAACCCTAAATTGTCTGAAGCGCTAAATAAATTAAAACTAATTTGCCAGCGGCAAACCGGATCAGATTATGGTTGGATTGAAGGCAACAGAAAATTCACTTGGGATTACATTAAAACCAGAAATAATCCTAATAATGTTACCGAGGGATATTTGATATTTGAAGTTTTGGAAACAATTGAAGAACCTGGCTCGAAAACAGCTAGGCGCAAAACCGGGGAATTTAAAATTTCTTTCGAAGGGGAATTTTCTAGACTACCCGAAGGACTAAAAGAAGCCGCATTATGAAATTGGTAAAACAACCTTAATAGACCATGAAAATATTAATAGATGCAATGGGTTGGGATAGTTCTGACCTCGATAAGATGGGTTCATTTGCTAAGATTGACATAAATGAACAGACAAAAGATTTATGCGTATATTCCCTTAATAAAAGAAATCCAAGATGGGTGAGGTTAGAAGATATTATCCAAGCAGGCGATAAGTTAAAATTCGCAAAAACCTTACAATACGAAAAAAATCATCCTGCTTTTTCAGGAAATCCTTTAAAGTGGCTTTTGATAGTAATTTTGACGGGCATTGAACGTATTTATTCAGTCTTTAATAAAGGCTACAAAAGATTAAATAGTCTGGAATGTTCATTAGACGGCTTTAAAAATCCTTCAAATAATCTAAATGATTTCCCATTTGCTAAATTTCTTGATGTTAAATTTATAAACGGCAATTACAAAGACATCAACAATCAACCTGGTGTGATTGTTGAAGATCCGGAAAATAATGAAAGATGGACCATGACATTTGATGTTTTTTCAAATGTTACTCAAATAGAAATAGAAAAAGGGAGTAACGCAAATTAAGTAAATAATTTCCTATGGGCCATTCCAGTTAAGACCTAACCTGTTCTTGACCGCAACAACAAATCAAACCAAATGAACCTGGACGATGTGGTTGGTTGGGGTTGTCTCGGAAGATTTGCGCTTGGCGCGGAGGACAAAGGTCTGGCCGTCTTTGGCGCCTTTGGGAAGGAAAAACTTGATCGGCCCTTCGGGGGTTTGCAGGGTCAATACCTTGCCGTTCTCAATAAATTTTCGCGGAGCCTGAATCTTGTAGCGTAAATTTTGCGTCCCGCCCTGCCCCGCTCCTTCGGGTTGAGTTTTTGGCTGGGGAACGATTTGTATATTTAGTAACAGGTCGCCGCGCGTACGGTTCAACACGCCCGCCTCGCCTCTGTGCGGAACTTTCACTACCAGACTGCTCCAGTCCTCAAACGGGACGTCGACCTCCAGGGTTTCCCGCCCGGAGCGTATTTTAACCTTCCCCATATCCGTAACGTTTTTGGCGTCCACTTGCACGGTTTGCAGGACGTCCCTGGGAAATAAAAATTCGTCGCAGGTATTAGCGTATTTACCCACCAGCTTCTTAGCCTGCCTTAGCGTCTGGCCAAAATCTCCAAACAACAGTCCACGCCATGCCTGGGAATGGTTCCTCCTTGCGGCTTCCAGAAACGGAGGTTCGAGTTCGGATTTTAAAATCTGGTAGGCCTGGTTGATTTCCTTGATCCGGGTTTCCGCTTCGGGATCGTCTGGGCAAAGGTCGGGATGGTATTGCTTAGCCAGAGCGTAATAGGATTTCTTTATGGCGTCCCACTCCGCGCCGTCGGACAATTCCAGCGTCTTTAAACTTTCGGATAAGTTTTGTTTGCGAGTGGACATAATGGTATTTGGAAAGGCCTTCGGCCTTATTAAATCCCCTCTCGCCCGGTTCGTCCTCGCGAGCGACTGGAAAGGAGCGCTACGATCCACCGGGGACGGCCCCGGAGGCAGACTGGTCTAATTGCCAGCGGGCGCTTGCCTGCCTGGATTGCCTCGTTGCTTCGCTCCTCGCAATGACGGCAGGGGGCGGGGTGAGAGCGTACAATGCCTCTACCTTTTCCCCCTGTGCCCCCTCAAGGGAGAAGAACTATCATTAGTTGAATTATCCTGCTATTTTATATAAAAATTGGCGTCACGGGTGGAAAATTAGTATCCTGTCGTCTCCAACCCGGCCCCTAAAGCCACAATTGCCTCATTCTCAGCGCCGTCGATCATGATAAACATCATCGGATATTCCGAAGCCAAACTTGCCCTCCTGTTTACCGAGTGGGGCGAAAAGTCCTTCCACGTCCACCAGGTGTTGAACTGGATTTATCATCGCGGCGTCGAGGATTTTTCTGAGATGACCAACATCTCCAAATCCCTACGGGCCAAACTGGACGACTACTTCTTTATCGGCTTTCCACGCATAGAAAAGAAGACCGTATCGAAAGACGGGACGACAAAATATCTTTTTTGCCTGGACGACGATTCGCGCATAGAGAGCGTCTGGATTCCCGACACGGGCCGGAAGACCCTTTGCATATCGACTCAAGTGGGATGCCGCCTGGCTTGCACGTTTTGTTTAACGGGAACTCTTGGACTGAAAAGAAACCTGACTTCCGCCGAGTTTGTCGGGCAATACATGGCGGTCAACCGGGCGTTGCCGGAAGAGGACAGGATCACCAACGTCGTGATCATGGGCATGGGCGAACCGCTGGACAACTACGAGCCGGTGGTCGACGGACTCCGCCTGATGGTTTCTCCCGAGGCGATGGCCATTGGCAACCGGAGGATCACATTGTCGACTTCGGGGCTGGTGGACAAGCTCGAACAATTCCAGGGCGAGGACATCCATGTGAACCTAGCGGTCTCGCTGAACGCGACGGAGGACTCGACCCGCGACCGGATCATGCCGATCAACAAAAAATATCCCATTCGGGTATTATTGGACGCCCTGCGCAAACACCCGTTGAAAAAAAGTAGGCGGATTACTTTTGAATATGTTTTACTCAAGGGCGTGAACGATACGCACGCGGACGCCGTGCGGCTGGCGAAATTGCTAAAAGGGTTTCCCTGCAAGATCAACCTGATCGCGTTCAACGATTTTGAGGGCGTCGACTGCCAATCCCCTTCGCGGGAAACCGTTCTGGATTTTCAGAATTACCTGATATCAAAAAACTATACGGCGTTCATCCGGAAGCCCCGCGGAGAAGATATCCTGGGCGCCTGTGGTCAACTGGCCGCCGAGACTCTCGCAGTTTCCTGACAATTTCAAATTTGTCATGCGGAGCCTATCGAAGCATATCTAGCAACCCGTTAGTTTAAACTTTCCGACAATGAATTTATCCCAAGCCCCCTCCACGCTCGATATTTCCGTGGTCGTCCCCATTTACAACGAAGAAGAAACTCTCCCCTTGTTGCACGAGGAGTTGGAGAACCATTTGCCGGGGTTGAACAAATCCTACGAAATTATTTTTGTCGACGACGGGAGCCGGGACGGCAGTCTCGCCGTAATGCAGGGATTGAAAAAGGAGAATCCCAGGTTGCGGGTTTTGCGGTTTGCGCAAAATTGCGGGCAGACGGCGGCGTTCGCGGCGGGATTTGAAGCCGCGCGCGGGGCGGTCATCGTAACCCTGGACGCGGACTTGCAGAATCACCCGAGGGACATTCCAAATCTACTGGAGAAGATCGGCGAGTACGACGTGGTGTGCGGCTGGCGAAAAAAGCGCAACGATCCGTGGATCAAACGGGTCTCGTCCAAAATTGCCAACAACGTGCGCAACCGGTTGAGCGACGAAGATATCCCTGACACCGGATGCTCGTTGAAAGCGTTCAAGCGAGAATGCTTTGCGCCGATCAAGCTGTACAAGGGACTGCATCGCTTCTTCCCGACCCTGATGAAGATGGAAGGGTTCCGAGTGACCGTGGTAGAGGTGGGGCATCATCCCCGCAAGTTTGGCGAGTCCAAATACAACATCCGCAACCGCGTGTTTTCTTCATTCAAAGACCTGTTGGCAGTGCGCTGGATGAAGAAGCGCCAATTAAAATACGAAATTATTGAGGAGGATTGATTCCCGTGACTGCAACGCATTGGATCGTTATCGGCTTGATAGGCCAAGTCTGTTTTT
>JAJDBD010000086.1 GCA_029261575.1 Nitrospinaceae bacterium
GAATGGCGCGCCGCCCTCGATCGGATGAAAAACTTGCGCCAATGGGGCGCGATCCAGAGGACCCGGGAAGCTCTGGGACTTGAGGAATAACGGTTCAACTGACAGTCCAGGAAGTTTTATTGCCAGCCAGAATCAACAGCATGAGCTTGAAAAAAGAAATATTAAATGAATTGAACCTGATGACAGTTATTCCCGCATGCGTTCATTGATGTGCGAGTCCCAGAACAGGCTCGGCTGCCGATTAGCCGGGTTAACAAGGGCGTCGGCCTCTACATTAAATATGTCGCTTTCTGTGATCTCGATGGGCATGATAATAAACATCGGCAAGAGCGCCGCGTTTCAGGTGTTCAGCGTTTTGCCGAGTTGTTTTTCTACCGAGGCGATCTTCGATTCCAGCCGTCCGCTTTTCCCCTCCCGGTAGTCGATCTTGATCGAACAAGTGATCCGCTTGCAGTCCGAACTCATCTTTTCGTAACACTGTTTGATCACGCCCATCACCTCGTCCCACTCGCCCTCCAGACAGGTTCCCATCGGCGTGAGTTTGTAGGGAACGCCGCTGTTGGAAACGATATCCAGAGAGCGGCTGACGTAAGGACTCAGGCTTTCGCCCTTGTCCATTGGGGACATGCTGAATTCCAGTAACACCATAATAATTTCCTCCCGCCGGCGAGGCGCCGGGGCCAATTAAAAAAAACCGCGGATGAACACGGATGACAGACAATGTCCATTTTCATACACGGAGTCCAGCGTCACGCTGGCGCCACCTGCCGCCGGGCGCTTGCCCGGCGCCTGTTTCAACTAAAGCAATTCAAACATTCGGATAAAAGCCAATCAAACAAACCCGACGCTCCAATCGTTAACTACCACCCTCGGCGGTACGCCGATTTTGCTTGCATTTTAGGGGGCGAATGTGGAATCATCAACCACCCATTCGAGAACTATATGATTTTCGAGATTCCAAGTAAAGGCGGTACTCCCGATTGCAGGGACTGGATCAGTTACGTCGTAAGATTGACGAGATCGACGAAAAGTTTTTAAAGCTACTCAACCAGCGCGCAGAACTGGCCGTAAAAATCGGCAAGGAAAAGTCTCGGCAAAACGACGCCGGTCATTTCCACGTTCCCCATCGCGAACGCGAGATCATCGAGCGTCTGGTTGAGATCAACACCGGCCCTTTTCCCGACAGCGGAGTGGATAGAGTCTTCCGCGAGGTGTTTTCCGCCACCCTGGCATTGGAAAAACCTCTCGGCGTCGCCTATCTGGGTCCGGAGTCCACCTTCTCCCATCAAGCCGCCGTGCGCGCGTTTGGGCATTCCGCCCGATTCCTGCCGCAAAACAATATCGGCGGCATTTTCGCCCAAGTCGAAAAAGGCAACGCCGATTACGGCGTGGTTCCCATAGAAAACTCCACCGAAGGCGTGGTCAACCAGACCCTGGACGCATTTTACGATTCCCCGCTTTTGATCATGGACGAGATCAAGCTGGTCATCAATCTGTACCTGATGTCCAAATCCGGAGACGCCAAAAAGGCGACCAAAATCTATTCGCATCCCCAACCTTTTGCCCAATGCAGAGGTTGGCTCAACCGCAACCTGCCGGGAGTCGAGCAGGTTCCTGCCGCCAGCACCGGGGACGCCGCGAAGCGGGCGAGCCGGGACGCGAAATCCGCCGCCATTGCCGGGCAAATCGCCGCCGAGAATTACAACCTGAAAATCATCGCCTCCAAGATTGAAGACCAAAAGGAAAATTACACCCGCTTTTTAGTGATCGGTCGCGACCAGGCCAAAAAAGCCAAACGCAACAAGACGTCCTTAATGTTTTCCATACGCGACGAAGCGGGGTCCCTCCTCCACGCGCTGGAACTGTTCGCCAAAAACAAAATCAACATGACCAAGATTCAATCCCGTCCCTTGCGCAACCGTGCGTGGGAGTATCTGTTCTTTGTCGATATCGACGGGCATCGCGACGATAAAGCCATGGCCCGCGTGCTGGACGCCCTGGAAAAGGAAAGCCAGTTTTTCAAAGCGCTGGGATCTTATCCCCGAAAAGTGTGACGGCATGAAACCTTTTGAACAAATAACGATTCTCGGCGTCGGCCTTTTGGGCGGGTCGGCAGGACTGGCCAGCCGCGAGCGCGGAGCCGCCAGGCGCGTCGTCGGTTTCGGCAGGCGTCGTGAAAATCTGGAAACCGCAAAACGCCTGGGAGCGATCGACGACTTTTCTCTCGACCTGGAAACCGCCGTCAAGGACGCGGATCTTGTGATTTTATGTTCCCCCGTGGGCAGTTTCGTTTCTCTTGCCGACCGCCTGGCGCCGGTTTTAAAACCCGGATGTCTGGTCACCGACGTCGGTTCGACAAAAGCCTTGCCCGTCCGCGAGTTGGAAGCGCGCTTGCCGGACGGCGTTCATTTTGTCGGCGCCCATCCCATCGCGGGAGGGGAAAAATCCGGCATTCAAGCCGCGCGCAAGGATTTGTACAATGGCGCCCAGTGCATTGTTGCTCCATCGCAGAAAACCGATCCCGAAGCGTTAAAACGGGTGGTTGAATTTTGGGAATGCCTGGGCCTGCGCATTCAAACGATGGATCCGGAGGAACACGATTATATTTTTGGCGCCGTGAGCCATCTGCCGCATGTGGCGGTGTATGCGCTGGTCAACTCCATCGCGCAAATGAAAACCAAAACCAACGGGTCCGTGCTCTCCTATTCCGGGGCGGGGCTGAGAGATTGCGCCCGAATCGCTGGAAGCGACCCGGTCATGTGGCGGGATATTTTTCTGGTCAACAAAAAATGTGTGTTGAAAAGCCTCGACCAGTTCCAAACGGCGCTGGACGAAATTCGCGCGGGGATCGAAAAAGAAGACGGGGCCGCTCTGGAAGAGGTCATCCGCCTCGCCAATAAACATTACGCTGAAATAGCCAAAAATGATCATCGCAATTGACGGACCCGCCGGAAGCGGCAAAAGCACTGTGGCTAAACTGTTGGCCAGTCGGCTCAACTTCACCCACATAGAAACCGGCTCCATGTACCGCGCCGTGGCCTGGAAAGCCCAAAAGCTTGGGCTGGACCTGTCCGACGCCGAGCGGGTGGCGGAGACGGCCAAAAACCTGGACCTGCATTTTATTCCCGGTCCCGACGGGCAGAAAGTTCGAGTGGACGGAGAAGACGCGTCGCCGTATTTAAAAAGCGTCAGTCAGGCCGCCGCCCAGGTCGCCGGTTACGCCGGGGTCCGCGAGATCCTGGTCGCGCGGCAAAGACTCATGGGAGCCGAAGGCGACTCCGTGATGGAAGGGCGGGACATTGGAACCGACGTGTTCCCCAACGCTGAGATAAAATTTTTCATGGACGCCGACCCTGTGGAACGCGGACACAGGCGCTACGAGGAACTCAAGGCGCAAGGGCGGGACGTGGATTTGGACCATATCATAGAACAAGTTAAAAAGCGGGATCACGAAGACCGCAACCGGGCGGTTTCCCCTCTCCGCCAGGCGGACGGCGCGATCCTTATCGACACAACCAAACGCACTATCGAACAGGTGGTGGAGGAAATGCTCGAGAGAGTTCAATCCTATTCGGCCACCAAAATTCCATAGCAAAAAAGGAGATTGTAGCTCTAATGAAAACGAAACAGACCAGACTTGAAGACATCCCAGGGTATTTAGACGATCAGGAAGACGATGAGGAATTATCCGCCCCGGAAAGAGAACAACTGGAGGAAATGGAATCCTACTTCGACAACAGTTTGAAACAGTTTAAGGAAGGCGAAATCATTACCGGAAGAGTGATCTGTCTCGCAAAGGACCACGTGACCATCGACGTGGGTTTTAAATCCGAAGGCGTGGTCGCGCTGGACGAGTTTTCCGAGAACGAAAGGAAGGCCCTTCAGGAAGGCGACGAGGTCGAGGTGTTTCTCGACTTTGTGGAAGACAACGAAGGCGTTGTCGTCCTTTCCAAAGAGAAGGCCAATAAGATCAAGATATGGGATGAATTGGTGAAGGCCCACGACGACGATCAAAACATTGAAGGCGTGGTCGTGGCCAAGGCCAAGGGCGGGTTGACCGTAGATATCGGACTCAAGGCTTTTCTCCCCGGCTCGCAAATCGATCTGCGCCCGGTTCGCAATCTGGAAAAACTGATCGGCGAAAAGTTCGAGATGAAGATCATCAAGATGAACAAGAAACGCGGCAACATCGTGCTCTCGCGTCGCGTGCTTCTTGAGGAGCAACGAAAACAAGCCCGCACCGAAACCCTGCACAAAATGGAAGAAGGCAACCAGGTCGAGGGCGTGGTCAAGAACATCACCGAATACGGCGTGTTCATCGACCTGGGCGGTATCGACGGCCTGTTGCACATCACCGACATGTCCTGGGGCCGCGTCAACCACCCCTCGGAAATGTTTTCCATCGGCGACAAGGTCACCGTCATGGTGCTCAAGTACGATAAAGAAAAAGAGCGCGTTTCCCTCGGTCTCAAACAATGCACCCAGGATCCGTGGATCGACGTCGAGAATAAATATCCCGTGGGCACCCGCATCCAGGGCAAGGTGGTCAGCATCACCGACTACGGCGCCTTTGTGGAACTGGAAAAAGGCATCGAAGGCCTGGTCCATATTTCCGAAATGACCTGGAGCCGACAACCCAAGCATCCCAATAAAATCGTCGCCATGGCCGATATGGTCGACGCCCAGGTGCTGACTTTGGACAAGGACAAAAAGCGCATCTCCCTGGGAATGAAACAGTTGGACGCCAACCCTTGGGAAAATATCGAAGCCAAATATCCCATCACCACCGAGGTCGAAGGCGTGGTTCGCAACATCACGGACTTCGGGGCTTTTATCGAGCTGGAAGACGGAGTGGACGGACTCATTCACATCAGCGATCTTTCCTGGAACAAAAAGGTCAAGCACCCTTCCGAGGTTCTTAAGAAGAAAGAACAGGTGAAAGCCGTGGTGCTCAGCATTGACAAGGATAACTGCCGGATTTCCCTCGGCGTCAAGCAGTTGGAAGCCGATCCTTGGGAAGACATGGTTAAAAATTATCCCCTGGGAACCGAGGTTTCCGGAACCATTATAAAGGTCACCGGTTTCGGCGCTTTTGCGGAATTCGGCGACGGCCTGGAAGGCTTGATACATATTTCCCAGTTGGGTTCCGAGGCCACGGCCTCTCCGGAAAAGGCCGTTAAAGTGGACGACGCTATTCAGGCAAAAGTTATCAAGGTCGATACCGCCAGCAAGAAAATCGGTCTCAGTATCAAAGCGTTTGAGGAAAACCTCAGCGTGGAGGATATTGAAAAAGAGCAGACCAACCTGGAGGAGATTAAAGACGCCGGCGAAGCCGAATGATCTTTTTCTAAACAACCATGACCGACGCCGCGCCTCAACAACAGGGGAAAGAATCCCGGAAAAAAACTTCCTTCATCAGGAAGTTATTGTACGGAATCCTGGCGTTGGCATTGGGGGTCGCCGTAGCGACAACGGCCGGGCGTTTTTTTTCGGGAGATTTGGGCGATTCCCGAGAAAAAATCGCCGTGGTCGAAGTCGAAGGTATCATTGTCGACTCCAGGGACCCCATTCGGCTATTGTCCAAATACCATAAGGACGACGCGATCAAGGGGATCATCCTGCGTATCGATTCGCCCGGCGGGATGGTGGGGCCGTCTCAGGAGATTTACGAGGAGGTCCGGAAAATCGTCAAGGAGGGCCGCAAGAAAATTTACGTCTCCTTTGGGGCCCTCGCCGCCTCCGGAGGATATTACATCGCCGCCCCCGCCGATTTCATCGTTTCCAACCCCGGAACCATCACCGGGAGCATTGGCGTGATCATGACCTTCGCCAACTCGACGGAATTGATGGGCAAGATCGGCATTCGCCCCGAGGTGATTAAAAGCGGGCGGTTCAAGGATCTGGGAACCTCTCTCCGTCCCATGGACCCTCGCGACCGCAAAGTCCTTCAAGGGGTGGTCGACGACGTCTTTCAACAGTTTGTAGAAGCCGTCGCCGAGGGCAGAAAAATGGATCCCGAGGAAGTCAAAAAACTGGCTGACGGGCGAATTTACAGCGGCAGGCAGGCCTATAAACTAAAACTTGTGGACCATCTCGGCGGACTGGAAGAAACCATCGCCCAACTTGGCAAGGCTTTGGGGATCGTCGGTCGACCTCATGTCGTTATGGAGAAAAAAAAGGCCAGCCTGCTCGATTGGGTTCTAAACAGCAAGACGCCCGCAAAACTGTTTGATACCATTAAACCAAACCCTTCTCCCGCCCTGCAATATCTGTGGGCTCCCGGTTAGACCGTCCGAATCGGTTATCAACGGAGACGGTCCGTTTGAAAAACCGGGCGCAAAAGGAAACGCCTTTTTTTAAAAAGAGTTATCAAGATCGCCTGGCGAGAATATTTTTTTCCGTCACTCCTGAAACTGAATTTCAAAATGCTTGACTTCAGGAAGCGCAATGCTATACTCCATTGGGTTTTATCGTGAAATGGGGACCGATTTAAAATTCTTTGGAGGGGAAGGTTGAATGACCAAAGCTGAACTGGTTGAACGCGTTGCCGGCAAAATCAACCTAACCAAAAAACAGACCGAAGTTATTGTTAATACAGTTTTTCAAAGTATTACCGAATCTCTGAGCGAGGGTAAGAAAGTCGAACTCAGGGGGTTTGGGAGTTTCCGCATCAGAAACCGCAATGCGCGCAAGGGAAGAAACCCCAAGTCCGGTGAAAAAGTGGACGTTCCCGCCAAAAGAGTGCCGTTTTTTAAAGCCGGAAAAGAACTTCGGGAATTGGTCGACGGCGAAGACTTTGAAATTGTCGGCGACGACGAGGACGACGAGGATTAACCCCTCCGGACTCCAACCCTTTGGTTTAAATTCTGTGCCAGGATGAGCAGAAAAGAGCGGGGAGTTCCCTGCTTTTTTTGTTTTGGAATCTCCATTCCGCCCCCGCCCGATTGGTTTAAAATCGCCACGCCCTAAAGTAAATTAAAATACGCCTATGTCCGGCAACACCTTCGGAAAAATATTCAAGATATCCACCTGGGGAGAGTCTCACGGTCCCGGAGTCGGCGTGGTGATCGAAGGTTGTCCCGCCGGATTGCCCATCAGCGAAAAGGATATTCAAAAAGAGCTGGACCGCCGCCGCACCGGCCAGAGCAAAGTCACCACGTCGCGAAAAGAAAAAGATCAAATCCGGTTTTTATCGGGCGTGTTCCAGGGCAAGACCACCGGCACGCCCCTGTCCATGATGGTGGAAAACAGCGACGCCGACTCCACCAAATACGAAACCATCAAAGACCTGTACCGCCCCGGCCACGCCGATTACACCTACGACATGAAATACGGCTTCCGCGACTATCGCGGCGGCGGGCGATCCAGCGCCCGCGAAACCGTGGGCCGCGTCGCCGCCGGAGCCGTCGCCAAAAAACTCCTGAAGCGCAAAAAAATCACCGTCGTCGCCTACACCAAACAAATCGGACCCCACATCGCAAAAACCATCGACTTGAAAGAGATCGAAAAAAATATCGTTCGCTGTCCGGATAAAAAAATGGCGGAAAAAATGATCGACCACGTCATGAAGTTGCGCAAGCGCGGCGATTCCGTAGGCGGCGTGGTGGAAGTATTGGCGATGGGCGTGCCGCCCGGATTGGGCGAACCGGTGTTCGACCGGCTGGACGCGGACCTGGCAAAAGCCCTGATGAGCCTGCCCGCCGTCAAAGGCGTGGAAGTGGGTTCCGGATTTGCCGCCGCCGAATTGACCGGCTCGCAAAACAACGACGCTTTTTATTCCAAAGGCGGGAAAATACACACCCGCACCAACAACGCCGGGGGAATCCTCGGCGGCATTTCCACCGGCGAGGACATTGTGATGCGCTTCGTCGTCAAGCCCACCTCCTCCATCCTCAAGGAGCAGGAGACGGTGACCGCGTCGGGAGAGAAAGCCACGATCCAGGTCGAAGGCCGACACGACCCCTGCGTCAGTCCCCGCGCCGTGCCGATCGCCGAAGCCATGGTGGCGCTCACCCTGATCGACCACTACCTGCGCAATCAACTCTCCCAGGTCGACAAAATTTTTTAACCGGCGCCGGGGTAGCCCCCGGTGGCA
>JAJDBD010000087.1 GCA_029261575.1 Nitrospinaceae bacterium
GTTTTATATTGACAGCCCGCCAGATTTTGATAGAATCCCGATGGACAAATTTTGCTTTTTGACGCTGGATTTACCCCGAAACTTCAAGGTTCCCGGGGTTTTCATATAAAATATATCCAACCTAAATTACCCGCTGTTTGAAAGGGAGATTCATACTCCATGTTTAAAAATATTTACATACCAGTCGATAACTCGGATTATTCAAATACCTGTATAGACATGGCCTTGGAATTTGCCAAGGCAGGCGAGGGGACCACCATCAGCGCAAGCCACGTTTACGCGGCCAAAATGCACGACGTGCGGTTCCGCCAAATGGAAAGCGGCCTGCCCGAGGAATATCAGGACGAAGAGGAACTCGAGAAACAAAGAAACATTCACGACCAGTTGATCACTAAAGGTATGGAGGTCATCACTGATTCCTACCTCGACGTGCCCAAGTTCCGCTGTACTCAGGAAGACATTCCCTTCGTCGGCAAATCCCTGGAAGGCAAAAACTGGGTGGAACTGGTTCGGGACATTAAGGAATCGGATTACGATCTGGTAGTTCTGGGCGCATTAGGACTCGGCGCCATCCGCGACAGCCAGATTGGCACGGTGGCGGAGCGCGTGATTCGCCGCATCCAGACCGATACCTTGGTCGTTAAAAACATTCCTGCCTTGCATGGAGAAAAACCGTCCAGCGGTAAAATTGTCGTCTCCGTCGACGGGAGCGGTTATTCCTTTGGCGGGTTGAAGACCGGCATCGCAATGGCCAAGGCTTTGAACAAGCCTCTGGAAGTCATCTCCACCTTCGATCCCTACTTCCATTACGCCATGTTCAACAGCCTCACCGGCGTTCTGTCCAAGGAAGCGGGCAAGGTATTCAAATTTGAACAGCAGGAGAAACTGCACGAAGATATTATCGACAAGGGATTGGCCAAAATTTACCAGGCCCATCTGGAAATTTCCCGCAGGATCTGTGAAGAAGAGGGCGTTGAATGCACCATTCGCCTCCTGGACGGCAAGGTATTTGAGAAAGTTCTGCAATACGCCCGCGAGGAAAACCCTTACCTGCTCATCCTGGGACGCATCGGCGTGCACAGCACACCGGACATGGATATCGGAGGTAATACCGAGAATCTTCTGCGCCTCGTTCCCTGCAACGTTTTCTTGTCGAGCAAGGTGTTCAAGCCGCCGGTGGATATGCAAGCCGAGGAAAGCATCGACTGGACTGCGGAAGCCAAAGCGCGTCTATTGAATATTCCCGGATTCGTTCGTCCCATGGCAACCACGGCGATTTACCGTTACGCCCTGGAGCGCGGCCATAGCATGATCACGTCCAGCGTCATCACCGAAGCGGTGGCAAACATCCTGCCCGCCGGAGCCATGCAGGCCATGCAGAAGATCGGCGAAAAAATCCGCTCCGCTGAAGTGGAGGGAAAAGATCCCGTTAATGAAGTGGGCCTCAGTTCCTTGAAAGATGAAATGATGGACGCTCATTCTGGAAAAGCGGCGGCGGACGTTCGGCTCAAGTGCGGCGACTGCGGCGCGGTCATGGGCGGAGACGCGATAAAGTGCGGCGTGTGCAGCGCCGGCATGGAGCGCCTGCTTCCGGTCGACGACGAAGGGTCGGAAACCGTGGCCGAAACCGAAGGTAAGGTCACCACCTTCACCACGTTTGATTCCGAAGAGGTTCAATGGACCCAGGACGCTCTCGATTTGTTGAACGAGTATCCGGAGGGTCATATCCGCCGCAAAGCCCATGCACGGGTTGAGAAAAACGCGCGGGTGCAGAAAATTTCCCCCATCACCGTGGCGTTTTTTGAAAAAATTCTCAATGAAAAGATCGTTTCTTCCAATGGCGACGATCATCGCTCCAAGGAAATGAACAAGGACGATTTCACCTGGGACGATAAAGCCAACGAGCGCCTGGAACTGGTACCCGCAGGGTTTATGAGGGACAACACGCAAAACCGGGTGATGGAATACGCCAAGTCCGAGGGGATCAAGCACGTCACCCTGGAAGTGTGCGAAGCTGGAATCGAAGCCTCCAAAAAAATGATGGAAGAGGCGATCAAGAACGGGATGTCTCTGGAGGACTTTCTCCCGAAAAAGGAAAAGTCCGGCGTTTAAAATCGCCTCGCGTTTATTTAAAAGCCCTTTCAATCCGGCTCAATTAAAGCTCAAGGATGAATCATCCTGTTAAAATAAAGCTCCTGTTTCATTGATTTGACATCGATGATTCAGGAGCTTTTTTTGCATTACTCAACGCTCACAAAAACTCGTCAGTCGATCTAACATTCATGAACCTTCAATTATATAAACGTCTTTGGAAATACTTGGGTCCCTACTGGGGCAAGGTGGGGCTGGCGATTTTCTGTTCCGTCGTCGTCGGTCTGATCGCCACCTCTCCCGTGCCCATCATCCAAAAAACGTTTGACGAGATTTTCGTAAATAAAGACTACAAGATGTTGCAGATCATTCCGCTGATTTTTGTTGGAATGTATGTCGTCAAGGGCGGATTCTCCTACATTCAAAACCTGATCATCTTTGGCGTTTCCTGGGAGTTGGTGATATCCCTGCGCAAACAGATGTTCGACCATATTCACTCCCTGCCGCTGAGCTTTTTTGAAGAAGAATCGACCGGACGCCTGCTTTCTAAAATCACCAACGACGTCTCCATCATGCAATCCTCCGTCACCAATCTGGTGAAAGAACTTTTACAAAACTCTATGATGCTGGTCGGGCTGTTTTGCTGGGTGTTTTATCTCAAATGGGATTGGGCCTTGATGGCGGTCGTTATTTTCCCGCTTGCGGTGTTTCCCATATCCAACATCGCCAGGAAGCTCAGGCGACTGGGTCGCAAGGGCCAGGAAATTCTGGCTGACGTCACGTCGTATATCCATGAATCGTTTTCCGGAGTGAAAATCATCCGCGCCTTTGGAATGGAAGAGGCGCAGAGCAAAAACTTTTCCGAACTCAATTCCGGTTTCCTGAAGGTGATGAAAAAGAACGTGAAGTACACCGAGATTCCCTCCCCGTTCATGGAAATTCTCGGGGCGGTCAGCGGCGGATTCATCATCTGGTTCGGCGGATCCCAGGTGTTGGACGGCGCCGTTTCCCAGGGAACTTTTATTGCGTTCATCGTCGCTTTGTTCATGATGTACGCGCCCGTTCGCCTGTTGTTCAAAATCTACACGCGGTTTCAAACCTCGCTGGCGGGGGCGGAACGGGTGTTTGAGGTTCTCGACCGGCCGGTGGAAGAATCCGAAGCTGGGAAAAAAGAATTGCCGGGATTAAATAAAACCATCGAGTTTCGCGACGTATCTTTTAAATATCCTTCCCGAGCCGCGATGGTTTTAAAAAACGTCGACCTGGAAGTTAAAAAATCCGAAATACTGGCCATCGTTGGAATGAGCGGGGCGGGCAAGACCACGCTGGTGGATCTCTTGTTCCGGTTTTTCGACCCCACCCAGGGCGGGATAGAAATCGACGGCGTGGACATTCGTGAATTTTCCCTGAAGTCGTTAAGAAATAATTTAGCGCTGGTCACCCAGGAAACCTTTTTGTTCAACGACACCATTTGGAACAACATCGCCTTTGGCGCTCCCGAAGCAAGCAAGGAGGATGTGATGGAAGCGTCGCGCGCGGCGCATGTCGATTCCTTTGTGCAGGCCCTGGACGATAAATACGAAACGACCATCGGCGAGCGCGGGGTCAAACTATCGGGCGGACAACGCCAGCGCATCGCCATCGCCCGCGCCATCCTGCGCAACGCGCCTATCCTGGTTCTGGACGAGGCGACGTCCTCCTTGGATTCCGAATCGGAAAAGCTCGTCCAGGCGGCTTTAGATAATCTCATGGAGCATCGCACCAGTTTTGTCATCGCCCATCGGCTCTCCACCGTGAAACACGCCGACAGAATCATCGTGCTCAGTCACGGAGAAATTGTGGAATCCGGAACCCACGACCAGTTGCTGGCCCATTGCGGCATTTACCAGAAATATCACGAGATGCAATTTCTGGACGTGGGCGACAAAGGAGAATCCGCCGCGGAGTTGGAACCATGATGCGTTTTGAAAACGTTTGCATAGAATCCATCGCCTGCCACCTGCCGGAAAATATCGTGTCGTCGGCGGACGTCGAAAACCGCCTGGCGCCCCTGTATGAAAATTTGAAATTACCCGCCGGTCGGTTGGAGTTGATGAGCGGCATCAAGGAACGGCGTTTTTGGGAAAAGGGAACGTTTCCCAGCGAGGTGAGCGCGATAGCTGGAGAGAAAGCCTTGCAAAAAGCCGGGTTCGACCGCGCGGAGGTCGGGTGTTTGATCAACGCTTCGGTGTGCAGGGATTTTCTGGAACCCGCCACCGCCAGCGTGGTTCACCATAAACTGGGTTTGTCTCAAAACGTTTTGCTCTACGACGTTTCCAACGCCTGCCTCGGCGTGTTGAACGGCATGGTTCAAACGGCGGCGATGATCGAATTGGGGCAGATTCGCGCCGGCTTGGTCGTGGCCGGGGAGAACGGCGGACCGCTGGTCGACAACACCATCGAAAACCTTCTGGCGCGTCCCAACGCGACCCGCGCCGAAATCAAAACAGCCTTCGCTTCGCTCACGATCGGTTCCGCCGCCGTGGGCGTTTTACTTGCGCATAAAGACCTGGCCTCCACGGCCCACAAATTGGTCGGCGGCGCGTCGATGGCAGAGACTCGTTTCAACGAATTGTGCCAGGGGTCCCAGGACCGGGGCGTGCACACCGAGTCGGCCCCGCTCATGGAAACCGATTCCGAAACCCTGATGAAGGAAGGGTGCGCCCTGGCGCAAAAAACCTGGTCGGCGACAAAGAAAACTCTCGCGTGGGAAAATTCCGACGTCGACCGGATCGTCACTCATCAAGTGGGAACCATGCACCGCAAACTTCTATTCAGCATGCTGGAGTTGGATTCCGAAAAGGATTTTCCATCGCTCGCGTTTCTGGGAAACACGGGAGCCGCCTCCCTGCCAACGACCCTGGCTCTCGCCGAGGGCGAGGGCGTCTTGAATCGCGGCGATAAAATTGCCCTGTTGGGAATTGGAAGCGGGTTGGTCTGCCTCATGCTGGGCGTTGAATGGTGACGGAGGTTTCTTCGTTCAAAGAATTGTATCCCTTCGAGTCGCGGGAGATTTCCCTCGACGGTCTCCGGTATCATTACCTGGACGAAGGCAAGGGCGACCCGATTGTCATGCTTCACGGCAACCCCACCTGGTCGTTTTATTACCGCAATCTCATTCTGGGTTTGAGCAAGGATTACCGGTGCATCGCGCCGGACCATATCGGATGCGGCCTGTCCGATAAACCGCAGAAATATAATTACACGCTCGCGCAACATATAGAAAACCTGGAGATTTTGTGCGAGCGTTTGAGCCTGGACAATATCACTCTGGCGGTTCACGACTGGGGCGGGGCCATCGGCATGGGCTTTGCCCTGCGCCATCCGGAAAAGATAAAACGCTTTGTTATATTCAATACGGCGGCTTTTCTTTCCCCTCGCATTCCCCTCAGCATTAATTTATGCCGATTGCCGCTGGTCGGAACGATTGCCATCCGATGTTTTAACGCCTTTGCCGGCATGGCGGTGGTTCGCGCCTGCAAGCAACAAGCGCGCATGACCTCACAGGTCAAGGCCGGTTACCTGGCGCCTTACGATTCCTACGCCAACCGCATCGCCAACCTGCGTTTCGTTCAGGATATTCCCATGACGCCCGACGTTCCAAGTTATCCGGTGGTCCAGGAAATCGAATCGCGATTGCACGAATTCAACGACCGTCCCATTCTGATTATCTGGGGTAAGCAGGACTTTTGTTTCGACGACCATTTCCTGAACCGATGGAAAGAAATTTTTCCAAAAGCCGAAGTTCATGAAGTCTCTGAGGCGGGCCATTACATTGTCGAAGACGCCCATGAAAAAATCATTCCCTGGATGCGGGAATTTTTCAACCGGCGATCCCTTGAACAATGAACGATTCAGATAAAATCGAACTATTGTATTTCCAGGGATGCCCCGGTCATGAACTCGCCAAAAGTCTTTTGTTGCGGCTCATGCGAGAGTTGGACGTTATGGGCGGTTTGATCGAAATCGAAATTGCCGACGAGAAAGCGGCGGTGGAACATGAATTTCCCGGTTCGCCCACGGTAAGGGTCAACGGACGAGATATTGAAGATGGAAACGGGACCGTTCAAGAATACGGTTTCAAGTGCCGGGTATATTATGAGAATGGAAAGGCAAACTCCTGTCCATCGGAAGTGCTGCTTCGCGACGCCCTGTTAAAAATTTCAAAATAAAAAACCCCGCTCCCAAACCTGGAAGCGGGGTTTTTCTTGTTTATTAGAAAATATTAATAGCGGTAATGATCCGGCTTGAACGGGCCTTCCTGAGGAAGACCCAGGTAATCCGCTTGGTCCTTGGTCAAGGTCGTCAGTTTGACGCCCAGCTTGTTGAGATGCAAACGGGCGACCTCCTCGTCCAGCTTCTTGGGCAGGGTATAAACTCCCACTTCGTATTTGTTGTTGAACAACTCGATCTGCGCCAGTACCTGATTGGTGAACGAGTTGGACATAACGAACGAGGGGTGGCCGGTGGCGCACCCCAGGTTGACCAGGCGTCCTTCCGCCAACAGGATGAGGCAACGTCCGTCGGAGAAAGTGTATTTGTCCACCTGCGGCTTGATGACGTTCTTTTTGATTCCGGGAAATTTGTTCAAGGCCTCGACCTGGATTTCGCAATCGAAATGGCCGATGTTGCAAACGATAGCGGCGTCTTTCATTTTCTCCATATGGTCGATGCGGATGATATCCTTGCAACCCGTAGTGGTCACAAAAATATCTCCCTCTTTAACGGCCTCTTCCATAAGGGTGACCTCGTAACCTTCCATGGAGGCCTGCAGGGCGCAGATAGGATCGATTTCGGTGATCAGCACGCGCGCTCCCAGATCCCGCATGGATTTGGCGCATCCTTTGCCCACGTCGCCGTATCCGGCAACGACAACCACCTTGCCGGCGATCATGATATCCGTGGCCCGCTTGACGCCGTCCGCCAGCGATTCCCGGCAACCGTACAGGTTGTCGAATTTTGACTTGGTGACCGAGTCGTTCACGTTCATCGCGGGAGTTTTCAGGCTTCCGTCCTTCACCATTTGATACAATTTATGAACGCCGGTGGTGGTCTCCTCCGAGACGCCCTTGATTTCCGGAACCATCTCCGGGTGGTTTTTATAGACGTAATCGGTCAGGTCGCCGCCGTCGTCGAGGATCATGTTGGGTCCCTGACCGTTGTCGAAGAGCAGGGTCTGCGCCGTACACCACCAGTATTCGTCTTCGGTTTCGCCTTTCCAGGCAAACACGGGAATACCGGCTTTGGCGATGGCCGCCGCCGCGTGGTCTTGAGTGGAAAAAATATTGCAGGAGGCCCAACGGATATCGGCTCCAAGTTCGATCAGGGTTTCGATCAGAACCGCAGTTTGAATGGTCATGTGCAGGGAGCCTGCGATGCGCGCGCCCTTCAGAGGTTTGGAACTTCCATATTGATCGCGCAAAGCCATCAGACCCGGCATTTCTTTTTCCGCAAGGATGATTTCCTCCCGGCCCCAGTCGGCCAGGGAAAGGTCTTTGACTTTAAATTTTTCTACGGCTACGGTTGTGGGCGCCATGTAAATCTCCTCAAATGTTTAAAATGGATATAATATAAAAAAGGGTTGGATTGGTTTTGTTTGGGTTTATGCCGCTCTGCGGTTGCCGGTATGTGGCGCCAGGTCGGGATCCAAAACGTTCCGCGCTTCACAAGATAAATGGCGTTGGGTTGTCCAGTAAACAAAAATAACAGGGCAGACGATGAAAAATTATAGCAGATGTTTCCATAATTTCCAACCGGCGAGGCGCCGGGGCCAGTAGGCGCCAGCGTGACGCTGGACTCAGCGGTTGGCGATTGGGCGAGAATGATATTTTTTGAATTGATCGTAAACTCACATTTCAGGAGATGAAAAATGAAACTTTTATTGAAATTGTTCCCGGTCATGGTCGCTGGGATGCTGATGTTTGGCGTTGCCGCTTGCGACGAACAAGAAGAGAAGGCCAGGGAGCGGGGAAACATTCCCAAGAAGACGGTCGACGACGCGCAGAAAAAGATCGACGCCGCAGTTTCAAAAATGACGGACAGGACAACGCAACAGGACCAGACCGCAGAGTGATTTCCCAAAAAATTATACCGGAAAAGGTTTCATGTTTTTCCCGGTCAGCCGGTAGATTAAGGGCTGGGCAAAAGAAAACAAGGTCCCATATTTCCTAATAAGCACTGCAGGCGTATGGAAGCAAGGCTTAAATCTCTTCCATCCTTATTGGTCAACGAAATATTAGATGAAACTTGCGCGTTTAATTGTTCCAATCGCTTTTTGTCCCGATTGAATTTATAAAGGCTGACCCAACTGGTTTGGGGGATTTTGCCTTTCCACTGGGCGGCTTTTTGAATGATTGGATAAAGCGTTTGCAGGTCCCGCAAATAATTTTCACGTTCCGGGAAAAACTCAAGCGGCGTGGGAAGGGCGTCCACGGCCCGTATTAATTTAGCCAACCAGATCGCGGAACGCGCCATCCTGGCGTAATGCAATTTTTCCGAAGTGTCGGAGGAGCGGTGGTAATGGCGGGTTCTTCCCGAACTAAGAAATAGAAAAGGTATTTTGTGGTTTCGGAAAGCGTCGTAGTCGCTAAAAGGCGTTGGATGCATACCCGGAACGGATTCAACCATATGGATACCCAGCGGACGGACCTCTAACCCGGGAGTCTGGATTTTTCCTAAAACGTTTTCCAGCCTGGGAGTTTTTTCCGCGCCGATGGCAAACACCGAATTCTGTAAAGGTTTCCAGTGCACTCCTCCCATTAAATCCATAACGACGGCCATCTTAATTTGAGAGCGCGCAAGCCCCGTTTCGCCTATTCTCATAATGAATTGGTTGGAACCCATCCAGGGAGTCCGAATGTGAGGCGGCTCTTCGGAATTAAATCCCACGACCAGAACGTTGTATTGGTTTAGCGAGGGGGGCCGCTGCAACAGTCTTGCCGTTTCCAGAAGAATCGCCACGCTACTTGCATTGTCGTCCGCGCCCAAAAAAACCGCTCCTTTTTCTTCGCCCAAGTGGTCGAAGTGAGCCGCCAGAACCAACCATTTCCGTTTGGGATGAATGGGAGTCAGCGCCGAAAAAACATTGTTGCCGATGGCGGGGGAAACTTCCTGAGTGCGGCGGTTTTCCGGAGCGGGGGTGGATAGCCGCAATTTTTTAAATTGCTCCAATAGATAACGTTCCGCTAATTTATTTCCGGGAGTCCCCGCTTTGCGGCCCATTAAATTTGGGGAAGCCAGATAATCAACGTGGACCCGAAGCCGATGGACGAGGTCTTCAATTTGGGAAGGGATGGGCGAAAGGTCGTTTTGGGTGATTTGCGCGGGGTGTACCCAAAAATAGTCGACGGTTCCGAGCGCTAATAAAGAATACGTAATAAGTCGAAACCAGAAACGCCATCCCGCAAAAATTTTTCCTTTTACCACGGTATTATCAATTCTCCGTGATTTTTGCGGTTTTGTATAAGAAGTTTTTGAAGCTGGCGAACTTCTTTTTTTCTTCCCCGTCGCTTCTAAAATCCGGACTGCAGGCCCTGAGCTTAACCGCCAGGCCGGGCAAATTGGTTTGATACCGGTTCTTGGCCTGCGTGATTAAAGATCGCAATGTGTCGCGTGTCATTTCCTTGTCGCGAAAGGGCCGGCGAATGTGGGTCCAAAAATCCCCTTCCCCCTTTTCAAGAGTTTCCAGTATCTCCAAAACCCCGCCGCCGTTTTCATCGACCTGTTTTTGGTTGCGAGGCCGTCCGGCGGGTTCCTCTGTCCGGGTGGCCGTCATGATATCCTGCACCGTGACGGCGTTTCCCTGACTGAACAAGGTGGCGCGCATCAGAATATTTTTCAACTCGCGCACGTTTCCGGTGTAGTGGTAGTTTTTTAAATACTCCACCGCCTCTCGGGACAAGGCGGGCGGCGGGGCGTCCTTTGGCAAATCCTTTTTGTAAGTCTGGAACAGCCTGCCCAGGTAGTGCGTCGCCAGGTCGTCGATATCTTCCCTTCGTTCGTTCAGGGGCGGGATGTGAAAGCTCAGCGCGTTGAGCCGGTGGAACAGGTCTTCCCGAAAAGTCCCTTTCTTAATTTCCTCCGCAAGATTCTTGTTGGTGGCGGCGATGAGGAAAATCCTCGAATGCCGGGGTTCGTTTTCTCCCAGACGCATGAACACGCCCGTATCCAGAAAGCGCAATAACTGAACCTGGGTTTTCGGGTCGGCGTCGCCAATCTCATCCAGAAACACCACGCCGCCGTTGGCTTCCTCGAGGATGCCCTGGCGATGCGAATCCGCGCCGGTGAAGGCGCCTTTTTTGTGGCCGAACAGTTCGCTGTAGGTTAATTCACCGCTGTAGGCTGCGATGTTGGTTTTTTTAAGCGGTAGTTTGTGATCCGCCCCGCGGGTTTTTTGAAAGATTTCTGTTATCAGCGAAAAAATATTGTTGAAGAAAAACTCCTTGCCGGTTCCCGTCTCGCCCGTGATCAGCATGGCGGGCAGGCCCATCAGGTTGCCGGGATGGTCGCCGCGGTCCCATTGCAACATTTGGTGGCACATGGATTCCACCACGGTATTGATCTGGCTGACCAGCGTGTTGATCTTCCGGCTTTTCCCGATGACGTTGCCAAAATAATACGAGGACACCTTGGGGTCGCGATACTCAATGTCCCGGCTCATTTCGGTCATCTCGCCGCGCAGTTCCTCGATTTGTTTCAGGTTGTAAACTTTTTGGCTGATCAGCCGGGCGATGATCGAAAGAATATTCTTGTGCTCCTCGTTAAAAAAATTCTTTTTAAAACTATCCTGATTGATCACGCCCAAAACGCTGTTTCCAGAAATGATGGGCACGGCCAGCTCCGACCTGATTTTTGGCGACAAGCCTTTATAAAATCCCTGGGTGAGCAGGGTGTTTTGAATGTCGTTCACCAATATGGGTTTTGCCTGGTGGGCGCAGTAGCCGTTCAGGGATTTCAAATCTTCGAGCAGTTCGGCGCCGCCGACTTTTAAAGGAGGAATCTTGCTCTTTTTCCAACCCCGGGATTTCGCCCCCGCCGGGTTTCCATTTTCATCCTCCACCATCAACCAGGATAGGCCGTTGACAGTCCTCAAGATGGAAATCGTTCCGCAGTCGGCGCCGATCAACTCCGAAGTCTTATCAAGAATCTTTACCAGGAAATGGTGCAATGAATCGTCCTGCCCGGAAAGGAGTTCTTCGATTTCCGAAAGGACCTCGATCTCGATGTGGGCCAGGCTTTCCTCGAGGATTAATTTTTCCACCATGGTCGCGTGCTCTTCCAAGAGCCGCTTCTCGGAATCCTTGAATTCGTATGGAGCGTTCGTGTAGTAATTGACCGCGCAAATGAACTGGCCGGTGGTCGGGTTGAATTTCGGGATTTGGTAAAGAGAGACCAGATCGATTTTGCTGGCAATGTCCTTGCGCTCAAATTTTTCCTCGCGGACGTCGTGAATATAAACTGCCTTCTGGTTTAAGTTGCGGACGACCAACCCCTTTTTCTTGTCGTATTTTAAAATCCGATTGATCAGGTTCTTCCCCTTGGAGATACTCATCAGGCCTTTGCTGTGGTAGACGTCGGCGTCTTTCTCGTTTTTTGAAAATACTGAAAGAACCTGTATCTGGTCCTGCGTTTCCAAGGATTCCGTTTGAGGACTTTGAGTGGAGGAGGGGACCAGGGCCGAAGCCAGGGTCAATTTGTCTATTAGATTGACTGCGGAACGAACCATCCGCCAGGCCGCTTCCCTTTTTCGGGCCAGATCCAAATGTTTTGAGAATGAAATCTTCTGATGGAAACGTTTGGCTTTCTCAATCACCATGCTGTTCAATGATAGAAATGCGCTGATTTCTTCAATTTGGGCGGGGTTTAAATGCGCTCCCTCCGTTTCCCAGTCCAGACTGATCGTCCCGATGGGGCGTAATTGATAGACAATGGGCAGGACCAGGGAGGAATGGATATTCGCATTGATTTCAAAGGGATTCCGGTAGCTGTCGAAGTCCTCCGGCAGATCCCAGGAGGCCACTGGCTCATTGTTAAAAAAGGCCTGGGAAATTATCGATTCCTTGGGAGAAATATAATGGAGGATTTGGTGTTCGTGCGGCTGGTCTTCGCCGGTAACGTATTGGCAAATCAGCATACCCTCGTATAAGTCTTCCAGGTAAACCCGCACCATCGTGCATTTGTACGATTCTTTAAGGCCGAACGCGGTAAAATGTAAAATATCCGAAAGGTTTTCCTTGGCAAACCCTTGTAAAACGTTGCTTAGCTTTTTTAGGTCGGCGGCCATGCTGGCTCCATTGATAGGGTATAAAAGTTACATAAATACCGAAATAAAGTATACCATGAAATGTGGATGGCGCCTGGCTTCCGGAAATACTTTTATAAAAAGCGCGTCAAAAATCTATCGCTGGCGAGGAAAAAACTGCCAATTAATCAGCGGGAAATCAGGGTTTATCCTTGGAGAGTGAATAAAAATATCAATAAAATCAAATAGTTATATGAGTATTGTCGGATTTTAAAAGTTGGCATCCATTTTGCTTTATACGGGTGGAGGTGGAAATTATGCTTTTGGACCGAATTTTATTTGCCGATAAGACTCCTGGGCTATTGAAGAAAGGCCTTGATTTTCAATCAGCAAGGCAATTGTTGGTGGCAAACAATATCAGCAATATGGAAACGCCGGGGTATAAAGCGGTGGACGTCGATTTTGCCCAACAACTGCGTCAGGCAGGGGTTGGCAAAGGCGGTTTGAATTTGACGACCACGAATTCCAAACATGTCGGCGCGCAAGCGGACGCCGTGAAAAACATGCAACCCGAGGTGTTTGAAGAGCAGGATGCCGCGAAATCCAACGGCAACAACGTGAATGTGGACAAGGAAATGGCAAAACTGGCCGAGACACAGCTATTGTATAACACCATCGCGCAGGCGTTTACCAAACGCGGTTCCACCTTGCGGGCGGCCGTTACAGAAATCGCTCAATAGTCGACCAATTTCAATTTAAGTTGACACGGAAATTATAAATGTTTACCTTGGAATGGGACAATTGGATTTTATATCATGAGCGACTTTACAGTAAATAATAATCTCAAGGCGGTCCTCGGACCCGGCCTTACCGACCTTGGCAAGACCGGCAAGGCGGAAAAGGGGGCGGACGGCAAATCTTTTGCCGAAAATCTGACCGATTCCATCCAGCAGGTCAACCAATTGCAAAAAGACGCCGACAGCGCTATAGAAGGTTTGGTCTCCGGCGATTCCAAAAATATCCATGACACCATGATCGCCGTCAGCAAAGCCGACCTGGCTTTTCGCATGACCATGCAAGTGCGCAATAAAATTGTCGAAGCCTATCAGGAAGTCATGCG